>JBEKXX010000007.1:0-41365 GCA_049511595.1 Occallatibacter sp.
ACCTGGATTCGTGCAGAATCGGCCTCCCATCGAACGCTCGTTCGGGTTCGCGCACGGGCGGTTCTGGAACAACCCGAACATCGCGAAGCAACTGAACCTGACTGATGATCAGCGCAAGGCGATGGATGGGATTCTGCAGGACCATCGCATGAAGCTGATCGACCTGCAGGCCAATTTGCAAAAGGCGGAGCTGGAGATGGTTCCGCTGATGAAGGCCGATACTCCGGACCGCGCGGCGATTGAGGCGCAGACCGACAAGGTCGTAAGCGCACGCGCAGAACTGGAAAAGGCGAATGCGCTTTTTCTGCTGGACATTCGGATGCAATTGAAGCCGGACCAGTGGAAACAACTGCAAACCATGCGTCAGAACCGAATGGAACACGGGCGGATGCGCGATTGGGGTGGTGGTCAGTGGGGACACGACGGACGCGGGCCGGGCATGGGCGGACCAGGCATGGGCGGACCAGGACAGTTTCGCGGTCAGGGTGGGCAGTTCCACCGGCCGCAGGCGCCTCAGCCACCGGCAGGTCCGCAGGAAGCCCCTGCGCCAGCGCCGGGAGCCGCTCCGGCACCTGCTCCGGCTCCGGGGACGGGAGAAGAGCAATAACGGCGCGGCGCTGAACGCGAGACGCGGCGCAAGCGCAGAAGCGTCAGCGATTGGATGTAAGCGCTGCAGAAACACGAGTGCTTAATACAGAGAACAACTACTTTTGACAGAAAAACTGGCGGCGGCAGGGGGATCTCCTCTTGCCGCCGCTTTTCTTTCGCAGGACGGAAGCGCGCGGGCATTTCGCGCCAACGCCATCTCCACATCGCTATCGGCCTGCCCTCGAAGGTCACTCGGGTTTTGTAACATCAAAAGGGAAGGAACCGTTCGTGCCCAATCTTGCTCCCGCCGACTGGCTGATTTTGCTTATCAACGGCTTTTTTATGCTAACCGCCGGTTTCTCGCTCAAGCAGGCGATGACGGGAAGCCGGGAGTACATGCAGGCCGGGCGAAAGCTGCCCGCATGGCTGTGCGGCGTGGCGATGTTAGGCGCCAGCCTGGGCTCGCAGGAGGTGCTGGGCATGGGCGCCGCAGGGGCGCAGTACGGGCTGGCCAGCGTGGGCTTCTTCGCCCTTGGCTCGATTCCGGCAATGCTGCTGGCCGCCCTGGTTCTCGTGCCTGTTTATTACGGAGGAAGCTCGGGGACCGGAACTGCGGGAGCTGCGCCGCGGTCGATCCCCGAGTATCTCGGGCTGCGCTTCGACCAGAAAACAAGGGCGCTGAACGCCTGCCTGTTTGCCGCCATGGCCGCGTTCAGCGCAGGGATTGCGCTCTACGCCATGGCGCGCGTTTTCGCGGCGCTGCACATTTTCGATCGGGTTGCAAACGCGGCGCACCTGCCGCCAAGCGGAATTCCATTGCTCGCCATCGCGCTGCCGGCGGCGGTGGTGCTGACGTACGTTCTGCTGGGCGGGCTTGCCGCGGCCATGTACAACCAGGCACTGCAGTTTTGCGTGATGGTCGCCGGACTGTTGCCCGTGGTGCTGCTTGGATTGAAGAAGGACGGCGGTTGGGGCGGATTGAAGGCCGCGATTCCCGCAAACTTTTTGCACGAGTGGAGCGGCGCGGCCCATGCCGGCTCCAGCCCCATGGGCATTGGCGCCATCGGATTGGCGCTGGGCGCCGGTCTTGTGCTGGGCGGCGGCGCGTGGTGCGCGGACTTCAGGCTATTGCAGATGGCGATGGCGGCCAAGGATGTGCAATCGGCGCGGAGAGCTCCGCTCATCGCCGCGGCGGTGCGGGTGTTTGTACCGTTTTTGCTGATCCTGCCGGGGCTGATTGCCATCGCGCTGCCCACGCCGCGAACCACGGTTCTGATCCATAACGAAAACGGCACAATCTATCACGACATCGCCGTCGTGCCGCCGGCCGTGGAAGCGGGACAGGGGTTGGTTCCGGCAAAAGCCGATGCGTCTACGGGTAAGCCGGTGAAGGGCGCGGACGGCCGCGCCGTGCTGGATTACGCGATGGCCACGCCGAACGTGCTCGTACAGTTCCTGCCCATTGGAATGTTGGGGCTGGGGCTGGCGGCATTGCTGGCCTGCCTGATGGGCGGCGTGGCGGCCAGCCTGACGGCGTTCAGCACGGTGTTCGCGTGCGACATCTACCAGGCGTTCCTTGCCAAAGACGCGAGCGACCAGCGAATGCTTGCCGTGGGCCGGTGGGCCGCGGCGGGGGGCATGATGCTGGCCATCGGCGCAGCGTGCGCGGCGATGCGCTTTAACAGCACGATGGACGCGATGATGCTGGTTTTCGCGGTGGTCAATGCGCCGCTGTTTGCAGCGCTGCTGCTGGGCGCCTTGTGGAAGCGCGCCACGGGGCACGGCGCCTTTGCGGGGCTGATCGCGGGCGCTGTCGCGGCCCTGCTGCATCACGGGCTTGCGCTGCCCAGGGGCGCGCAGCCGGGCATTCACGGCGGATGGATTGCCGTGCTGCACCATCCTTCGAGCCAGATGGCGTTGGACCTGGGCACGGCGGCATTTGCCTTCTGCGTGAGCCTGATTGTCACGGCAGCGGTGAGCGCCTTCACAAGCGCGCGGCCGGAGCCGGAGCTCATGGGGCTGGTGCACTCGCTCGCCGAACAGCCGCCGGCCAACGCTGCGTGGTGGAAACGGCCGGAGGCGCTCGCCGGGGCCATTTTGCTGGCGGCCATTGCGGTGAACTTGATCTTGATCTGAGCGGAGAGGAAGAGCCATGTTTTACGATGCGCGCATTTCGATGGGAATGCTGTTCACGCTGATGGGAACGGTCCTGACAGCATTCGGCGTGGCTACCCACGCCAACACGGCTGTCTATGCAAAGTGCATGGGGATCGATGCGAACCTCTGGTGGGGCCTGGTGCTGCTGGTGTTCGGCGTCGTGGCGATGTTTCTCGGGCGGCGCGCGCAGACGAAACTGGAAAAAGAAAAGAAATAGTTCCCGATTTTTCGCTTTTCAGTTCCCGATCCCTGCTTCTTACTCTCGATTCCGTTCTGCCCCTTCCCTGTCTCACTCTCTCCGCGCGCTGAAACGCATGGAACGGTAGTCGAAGGTGTAGCTCTTGAGCTGGTCGAGAGCGTCGATGCCGAGGACGCCGTAGACGTCGTCGCGGGCGGCCGAACCGAGAGGCTGGGTGAGAACGGGAATGTAGTGTAGACCGATCTGGGTATCGCCGACAGCGAGGGAAACGGTCTCGGCGACATAAGCGGGCCGCGGCGCGGACTCCATTCCGGGGAACGAGAACATCTCCATCTTCCGGCTGTTGAATTCCGCGGCGTGCTCGTCAAACCAGCGCGAGGTGAGGTAGGTCTGTTGCCCGCCTGCGTCGATGGCGAACATACGATCGCCGGCTTCGCTGCCCTCGCGATTTGCGGCAAAGGAATCCTGAGATAAAGCGGCTACGGCAGGGTCGGGCGCGCGGCCCAGGGCGACGATCAGTTGGTCGCCGTCGAGATAGAAGCGGACGCCGGTGGCGAGAAGATCGCCTGTGCCGCTGCCCTCGATCTCCTTGGCGGGGCGGACCTGGATGGTGTTGTCTCCCACGGTGAGGCTGCCCATGGCGGCGAGCGCCGGGTAGCCGAGGACGCCCTCGACCTGGTAGCCGGAATGAGGAAAGTAATAGTCGGCATCGTCAAAGACGAAGGCGGTGACGTTGTACAGGGTGAGGCGGCCACCGATGCTGAAGCGCGGAATGACGGTGACGTGCACCTCGATGGGGCGGCCGGTAAGAGTGTGGATGGTCGCGGACTCCCTGGAGACGGTGAGGCCGATCTGCCGCGCGGTGGAGCGTGCGATGAGGTTGAACGGCGCGGTAGGATCGAGCATCCAACTGCGCGAGCGCGCATCGATGAAAACGGGAACGTCGATGAGGCCGAGAGGATCGTTGCTGACCTGGAGCCGGAAGGGCTCGCAGGGATCGGCGGTTGTGGCCGGATCGTCCTTGGCCAGAGGCAGCAACTTGAGCGGCATCTCGATCTCGTCCTGCTCGTCGGAGCTGAGCTTCGCGTGCAAGCGGTCGTCGAGCGCCTGGTATGCCTGCGCGGCCTTAGCCCATTCGCCAAGGCGCAGGTAGTCTTCAGCCAGCGCCTTGCGAAGCAGCTTTTCCTGAGCCGTGTTGCCACTGGCCGTTACCCGATCGACGAGCGGCTCGAGGAGCTGCACGGATAGCGCGAGGTTGTTGGACCGGTTAGCCAGAATACCGCGATACAACTGCGCCTGAGCCGGCGGCAACTGGCTGAGCTGCGCCTGCACGCCAAGATACTGGTGGTCGGCAAGCAGGTTCTGCAATCGAGTATCGGCGTCGAGGCCGCTGGAGGTTCCAGTGTGGAGCTGCGCGCCGGCCCCGGGCTGCTGCGCCGCGGAGGATGGTTCCGCTTCGGAAGCGGGCGGCTGAGGCGCGGCCTGTTGCGCGCCTGGCTGTGTTTCCGGCGGCGTATTCTGTTGCGCGGCGAGCGGGCACAACGGCATGAAGAGCGCGCAGGCGAGAGCCAGCCTTGCCATCGGCAGCGGCGCGCTTTGCGCTCGACTTGCCGGGCGCAGGCGGCCTCGTGCCGGGTGTCCGCGAAGGCAGTTCATCCTGCCTTCGACGTTAGCAGATTCGCGCTGGGGAGAACGTGAGAAACACAATCTCCGGCTGTGTGCCGACGCGCATGGGAGGGCCCCACGTCCCGGCGCCGGTCGAGGTGTAGACCTGGAGCGCGCCGAAGCGGTGCAGCCCACTCGTGAAGCAGCCAAAGACGCTGCGCGTGATCCACGTGAAAGGGAGGAACTGTCCGCCGTGGGTGTGGCCGGAGAGTTGCAGGCTGAAGCCGGCCTGCTCCACAATCGGCAGGCGCGTGGGGGCGTGGTTGAGCAGGATGCCGGGCAGCGCGCGGTCAGGGCGCAGGCTTTCGAGCGTGGCTTTCATGCGGATGACATGTGTGGAGTCGCTATAGAGCACGCCCGCGATCTCGAGGCCGTCGATCACGACCTGCTCGTTGGCAAGAACGCGGATCCCGGCGCTGGTGATGGCATCGATGTACTGCGTGGCTGCGGTAAATTCCTCGTGATTGCCAGTGGAGAAGTAGACGCCGAGCGGCGCCGTGAGGGCGTGAAAGGGCGCGAGCAGACGGCCCAGGTCTCCGTGGGCGCCATCAAAGACGTCGCCGGGAAGAAAAACGATGTCGGGCTGGAAACGCAAAGCCAGCGCCACCAGACGGCGGCAGAAGCGGACTCCGTTGATAGGCCCGAGATGCAAATCGCTGAGCAGAACCGCTCTGCGGCCATGCCATGACGCAGGCAGGTTGGGAATCCGGACAGTGACGCGGCGAATGCGAATCACGCGCGCGTTGATGAGGCCGTAGATTCCGGTCGCCGCCGCGATAGCGTAGATCGTGCCGGCGAGCGGCGTCCGCAGGGCGGCCGGATTCGCCGCCATGTGCGAGAGGCGCAGAGCGAACCAGATCAGCCAGACGAAAATGGACGCCCAGAAGAAGAAGCTGAGAAAGCCGAGCCAGGCAGCAGCCAGCCAGTAGAGGACCCGGACGGCAAAGTTGGAAAAACGGAAAGAGAGCAAAGAGGCAACGACAAAACTGAAGGCCAGCACAAGCATCGTGGCGCCCAGATCGGCGGCTGAGGCGGGTGCGAGACCGGGCCAGAAGGCGATCCAGGTGGAGTAGACGAACCAATGAGCGAGGAAAAGAATGACCTGGATGACGAGAATGGCAAGGACTGGCCAGGCTTTCAAAACCGGATCTCCCTGCCTTTATGATTGCATGAGCCGCGGCAGGGCCTCCGCGCGCGGGGTGCGGTTTTGCGTGAAACAATCTTTTCATGAAGGGCGCCGCGGACAACGCGCTGGGAATCTATATTTCTGTTCCCTTTTGCCGGTCGAAGTGCACCTATTGCAACTTTGCTTCGGGCGTGTATCCGGCGGCGGATCACGCGCGCTACGTGGAGCGGGCGATCGAGGATCTGAGCGGCGCAGGGACGTGGGCCGCAGCTCTCGGAGTAGAGCTGCCGCGGCGCGTGGACACGGTGTACCTCGGCGGGGGAACGCCGTCGCTGCTTGAGCCGGAGCTTCTGGCGCGGCTGTTCGCGGCCATGCGCGCGGAGTTCGACCTCGACGCCGGTGCCGAGATCACCATGGAGTGCGCGCCGGGACAGTTGACCGGCGCCACGCTCGAAGCGATGGCGGCCGCAGGCGTGAACCGCGCGAGCCTGGGCGTGCAGTCGTTTGTCGACAGCGAGGCGCACGCAAGCGGGCGATTGCACAACCGGGCGACTGTCGAGACGGATTTGGCGCAGCTGCGAGCGGCTGGGATCGCGAACCTGAATGTCGATTTGATCGCGGGTCTGGCCGGGCAGACGTTCGCTTCCTGGGAGGAATCGCTGGAGGCATTGATTGGCTCAGGCGTGCCGCACGCCAGCATCTACATGCTGGAGATCGACGGGGACTCGCGGCTGGGGCGCGAAGTGCTCAAGGGAGGATCGCGGTATCACGCCGGATTGGTCCCAGGCGACGATGCGATCGCACGCATGTACGAGCAGGCGATCGAGCGGCTGGCCCAGAGCGGATTGCAGCAGTACGAAATTTCGAACTTCGCGCGGCCTGGATTCGAGTCAAGACACAATCTGCGCTATTGGCAGCGGCGTCCGTACCTCGGCGTGGGGTTGGATGCGTCGTCGATGCTTCGGTGCAAGCCTACTTTTGCCGCAAAGGAGGAAACGCGGCAAAAATGGGACACCCGGCCACTGCATGGAGCGGACCACTCGATGCATCGTAACGGGCCCGACGATATGCTTCGCGCGACCACGACCGACGATCTGAAGGCGTATCTCGCCGGAGCGGAGATGGTGGAGACAACATGGCTCACGCCCGCGCGGCAGCACGAGGAAGCGTGGTTCCTGGGGTTGCGGCTCAATGCAGGAGTCAACGTTGTCGCGCTCGAACGGGAGTTTGGCCGAGCAATGGTCGATCCCGCAGTGGAGATCGTTGCGCGGCTGGTGAGCGACGGGCTGTTGACCTTCGACGGCGGGCGAGTGCGGCTTACTGCGCGCGGACGGCTGATCTCGAACGACGTGTTTCAGGAGTTTCTGGAGCCGGAAGTTGCGGCGGCCTGCCACGAAAGATAGGGTTCTCGCAGTCTCTCGCAGAGGACGGAAGAAACACAGGGTATTGAGCTGGATGTGCGCGATCGACTCGACTACCAAGCCAGCAGTTCGTCGCCAGAGGTTGATGAAAAGAATGTGACCGGCGACGGCGCGGGTTGCGGCTGGCTGCCGAAGCACTGGATGGACTCGGGTCCGGCGGCCTTGGCCCATTCCAGAGCTTTTTCGGCCTCGCGCAGGACCACCACCGGCGAGCGGCCGCAACTGTTGGCGATGCCGAAGCAAGCGGAGAGGCGAATGGCTTCGCCGGCCACGTGGAACGGCGCAGAGAAGACTTCGAGGCGAAGACGCTCGGCAAGCGCCACGGCGTTGGCAGTGGCGCAGGCGGGCAGCGCGACAAGGAACGCGTCCATGCCGGGCCGGCCCAGCAGATCGTAGCTGCGCAGCAGGGCGCCGGTACGGCTGGCCACCTGGCATAGGATCTCATCGCAGGCGTCCACGCCGAGGCGCGAGTTCCAGTGGCCGAAGTCGTCGATATCAAAAAGCACCAGGGCCATAGAGCTGTTCATGCGCTGTACGCGGTCGGTCTCGCGAAAGAGCATGGCCAGCAGCGTTTCGCGATTGTAGACGCCGGTAAGGCGGTCAAGCTGCGCATTGCGGATGGCGGCATCGCGCAAGGAATCCAGCTCGTGCGCCATGCGCTGGCCGCGCAGCACCAGGTCGATTCGCAACTGCCAATAAGCCGGCTCCGCCGAGCGCAGGATGAGGTCGTCGAGGGCGCCTTCGGCGAGGCGGTCGATCCACTCCTGGGTCACCGTATCGGCAATCAGGACAATGGGAAGGCGGGGTCCATCGGCCTGCGCGCGCGCGGTTGCCAGCAGCCGGCCCATGGGCATACCGGGCAGGCTTGCGTCGATCAACAACAGGCCGGGAGGGTTCGGTCCGGCGAGCGAGGCCAGCGCGGCTTCGGCCGAGAGAACGATTGCCACGCGGGCGCCGGCGGCCAGCAGCAGAGGTTCCATAGTGCCAAGAAGAGCCGGATCGGGCGAGGCCAAAAGAAAAGTAGACGATGTGAGCGAAGGCATCCGGGAAAGCTCCTAAAGGGATGCATCGGCCCACATTAGAAAAAATTTAGGAAACAGCCCAGAATTGTTGGACCGCATGAATGACCTACGGGTGAATGCGTGCTGACAAAGGTACCGTGTCCGTCCCTGGACAGTGCAATCGATTCCCGGCTTCTCCTTGCCAAACCGCGCGCCGGTCAGTCTACGAAGTCCACCTGCGGGGCTATGGGAATGATGCCGCGCTCGTGACCCAGAGCCAGCAGCCTGCGGATCGCCTCGCGCCCGTCGGGCCCGTAGTCGAGCGTGCGATCGTTCACATACATGCCGACAAAGTGGCTGGCCATCGTAATGTCGAGGTCGCGGGCAAACTGCATGGCGTATTCCAGAGCCTGCTCGCGGTGTTCCAGACCATGCCGGATCGAGTCGCGCAGGGCCTTGGAGACGATCTTGTGCTTTTCGGCGCCGAGCGAGCGGCGGATGGCATTGCCGCCCAGCGGCAGCACCAGGCCCGTGGCGTCGCGCCACCACACGCCGAGGTCGATGACCTTGAAGAGACCGCTGGTGGAGTAGGTGAGCTGGCCCTCGTGGATGATGAGCCCCGCGTCGTACTTCCCCGCCAGAATCTCGGGGATGATGCGGTCGAAGGGAACCGTGACGGTTTCAATCGCCGGATTGAAGATCTTGAGCGCGAGATAGGCCGTGGTGAGCGTGCCGGGAACGGCGATGCGGATGCGGCCGAGATCCTCCGGAGCCAGCTTGCGGCTGGAGACGACCATGGGGCCGTAGCCCTCGCCCACGCTGCCGCCGCAACCCATCAGGGTGTAATTCTGCTGCAGGTAGGGGTAGGCGTGAAAGCTGATGGCCGTAACGTCGTAGAAGGCCTCTTCGCGGGCGCGGCGGTTGAGGGTCTCGATGTCGGACAGCGTGTGACTAAAACGGTAGCCGGGCACACGAATCTTTTGCGTCGCCAACCCGTAGAACATGAACGCGTCATCGGAATCGGGGCTATGGGCGATGGAGATTTCGATCGGGACTGTAGAACTTTCGAGATCAGGGGCCTGAGTGCTCACGTCGGGGAGAGATCCTTTCAGCAACAGAGACTGCAACGATTTTAGGATGCGGCGACGGCCTTTTTGGGATCACCGCGCTCAAGCGGTTCTCTTGGGAAGCGTTACCGGATGGTCGATGAAGGCGCGTTTAGGGCTCCACTTCCAGGTCGGGCTCCTCGGCAGGTTCCAGGGCAACGGGCAACTCGTCCCTGGGCCTAGCGCGCTGCAGCCAAATGTGACGGGCCAAGCCCGCGGCCGCAAATAGCAGCGCCCCGAGCGAAACGAGAAGTACGATCAGGAGCCAGCGCATGGGACGGACTCCCCCAAGGATACCAGAGCGCCTGGCTGCAGCCCTCCGGCTCGCTTAAACCACGGAGCCCTAAGGCCTTGCTTGCGTCACCGTATCCTGTGGAGCGCACAGGCAGGCGTGCATCCACTCAAGGTAAGTGTGGCTGCCTGACTCGACCGCAAGCACCAGAACCTCGGGTGTTTGGTAACTGTGGAGCTCCTGCAGCCGCGATTCGAGAGCGGGCAGTCGATCGTTGACGGTCTTGAGCAGCAGGAGCGTTTCGGCGGACGACTCGATCTGGCCCTGCCAGCGGTAGATGGAATGAATGGGCGGAAGCAGCGTGGCGCAGGCGGCCAGGCGCTCTTCGACGAGCGTGCGGCCCAGGCGCGCGGCCTCCTCGGGGCTGACGACCGTGGTCATGACGATGCGGGCAGAAGACGCGGCTTCGAGCATAGGCCCCTCCACAATGAAAACTGCGTTGCAAACACTCTACGCCCAAAAGGCCGTGCTGCGCGCCCATCGGCCAGCTCGTTCTCGAGGAACGCCACGCGGCTTGCCGAACCAGGCCCGGTGTTGCAGTATGGACTTTGCGGCCGGCGAGTCTGCCGCGCACAGAGACAACGATGACAACTGCGATCAAGTTTGGCACCTCGGGATGGCGGGCGATTGTGGCCGACGAATTTACCGTTGCCAACATCCGGCTGGCGGTGGCGGGAATTGCCGCCTATGTAAAGACCCTTCCTGCGCCGCACCGCGTGCTTGTGGGCCGCGATCCGCGCTTCCTTGGCGAAAACTTTGTGGCCGAGGCGGCACGCGTGCTCGCCGGGGCTGGCGTCACGCCCATCGTGATTCCCGAGGCCGCGCCCACGCCGGCCATCGCCTACGCCGTGCGCACACTCAAGACCTCCGGAGCCATCAACTTCACGGCCTCGCACAATCCTCCGGAGTACAACGGCATCAAGTACTCCACTCCCGACGGAGCGCCAGCCCTGCCGGAAGTGACGAGCCAAATTGAAGCGGCGATCGAGAGAATTGCGAGCGGCGGAAGCGGCGGCATTCCCAGCCCCCTCGCGCCAGAGGGCGAGTTTGAAACCGCGGACCTAAAGCCGGCGTTCCTCAAGCGGCTTGCCGAGCTGGTGGACCTGAAGGTCATCGCCAAGTCGGGCATTAAGGTGGTCTACGATCCGTTCTGGGGCGCGGGGCGCGGTTATCCCTCCGATCTGCTGCGCGAGGCCGGGGTGACGGTCGAAACGGTGCACGATTACCGTGACGTGCTCTTCGGCGGACACGCGCCGGAACCGTCCGACGAGCTGCTGGGCGACGCGAAGCGAAAGATGAAAGAGATGGGCGCGGCGCTGGCGGTGGCCACCGACGGCGATGCCGACCGCTTCGGCATTGTGGATGGCGACGGAACGTTTATCCAGCCCAACTACATCATCGCGCTGCTCTTCGATTACCTTGTTGAGACGCGCGGGTGGCGCAACGGCGTAGCCAAGAGCGTGGCCACCACCAACCTGATCAACGCGCTCGCCGAGCATCACAAGATCCCGCTTTACGAAACGCCAGTGGGCTTCAAATACATCGGAGCGCTGATCGACCAGGACAAGATCGCCATCGGCGGCGAGGAGTCGGCGGGGCTGACTATTCGCGGCCACGTGCCGGAGAAGGATGGCGTGATTGCCGGACTGCTGGTGGCAGAGATGGCGGCCACGCGCGGCACAAGCCTCGGAGAGCAATTGAAGGCGCTTTTTGCCAAGGTTGGTTCCTATTACCCCGTTCGCGAGAACTTCCGCTTGACCGCAGAGCAGAAAGCCGCGTTCACTGAAAGGTTGAAGGCCGATCCTCGAGAGCTCGGCGGGCGCAAGGTTGTGCAAGTGGTGCGTACCGATGGGCTCAAGCTGATTTTCGAGGACGGCTCGTGGGTATGCTGCCGGCTATCGGGAACCGAGCCGGTGGTGCGGGCCTACACCGAAACACGCAACGAGAGCGACTTGCAGGCGATGCGTTCGGCGACCGAGAAGTTTGTGCTGGGCTAGGGTCTGTTGCCAGGCCCTTATCGAGGATCGAGGTTCGATGCCGGAAGGGAACGTGCAGGTGAAAAAAGAAGCGCAGGCCGCAAAGCGCTTATCGCTGCGCGCGTGGGCGCTCGGCTGGGCGCAACGCCTGTGGCGGCCGGCGGGAACCCTGATCGCCGTGGTGCTTGCGCTGCTGATCACCTGGCACGTGATCTACGGCAACCATGGTCTGTCGGTTTGGCTGCAGAAACGCGCCCAGGATCGCGCGCTGCAGCGGGAGATCAAGAACCTGCAGCAGGAGAACGCCGATATGCGCCAGCAGATCCAGCGCTTGCAGTCCGATCCCGACGCCATTGAACGGGAGGCGCGGGAGAAACTGCACTACGCCAAACCCGGCGAGGTGATCTACACACTCCCCGACCAACCGCAGCAGCAGAAGCAGACACAGCCGGGCAAGTGAGCTTCTATAGCGGTTCTCAAATGGGCGCAGAGCAGAACCGCAGTCTACCAGTGACGTTTTCGTGCAAAAATGCCCCCTGGCGCTCTCGAAAACTTCGCGAGAGTTGGCGAATCCCGGTAGAAATGCGGGTAGAAGGAAAAGGCGGAAAACCGGCTCTCAAAAGTCGATGTGCGCCCGCACCGTGGACACGTAAACCGGGCCGCGGTCGGTGTTGTAACCGGGGTGCGCAATCTGCGTCCCACCGATCATGCCATAGAGTCCGCGCCAGAGATGGGCGTTGTAATACCACTCCAGGATGTCCTCGCGCCCATAGGTCAGGTTGCCGTCTCCCAGCAGGAAGCCCAGCCCGCCGTAGTGCAGATAGTTCTGGTGGTCGCGCTTGATGGCGTTGGAGACAAATGCCACGCCCACTTTGTCGTTCAACCGATGCCAGCTGTGGCCGGCATAATCACCGCCGAACAGCACCGTCTGGCCAACCTCGGTGTAGGCGAACGATTCATGCTGGTCCTCGTTCCAGCCGAAGCGCGCAAAGAGCCGCAGGCTGTCCGTTACTTCCTGCTCGGTGTTCAGTCCGAAGCCGTACTTCACCGCCCCGAAGCGTTCGGTCGTTCTGATGTCGGGTGTCGTCACATGGCCCTCAAGATACTGCTGCACCGATTCGCGGTAGTCGCCCATATGCGCGTGGTTCACGTAGCTCAGCACGCGCACCGCCCCCTCGCGCTTCGGATTCAGCAGCGGAGCGAAGAGCCCCTTGCGCAGTTCGAACTCCCAGTTCTGCCCGTTGGAGCGGTTGAAGGCCCAGTCTAGGTCGATGCCGTTGGCAACGGTCGGCATGGCGGCAATGGCGTAGCGCGCCGACCAAACGCGGTCGTCGTACTCCAGAATTCCGGCCACCGTGTAGCCGCGCGTGTCGGCCGCGTAGTCCCACGCTCCATTGTTGTCGATCGTCCAGTTGGTGAACTGCAGGTGGCTGTCCGATCCCACGGAATTCACGTCGAAGGTGTCAGGAAGCGTCATTTTGCCCACGCGAATCTCAAAGCGGCGCACCGGAACCCTCGTTGCCAGAGCCAGAGGCCCGCGGTCCTGGCCAGTCATCGCTTCGGTGAGGCCGAGGGTTATGTGAATTTCGCCGCGCGCAAGATACGGGTTTGTGCTCAGGTTAGGATTGCGCACCACGTCAACATTGGTCTCACCTGCCAGGCCCAACGCCTGCGAGATGCCGCGCCCGCCCGCGTTTTCAAAGTCCACGATCAGATCCGTGTTGTAGCGCGAATTCGGCCACAGTTGATAGCCGAGGTAAAGCGTCATCACCTCGGAGGCTTTCGTCTCGAAGTCGTCGATCAGGCTGTTTGTTCCCTGGTAGGGCGAGTGGAAATGCCCGTGCATCTGGAAGATGCTGTTGGCCTGCCCGGAAACCCAAAAGCGCGCGTTCTCGGAGTGGGGCGCCATGGAGGCGATGGGAGCAGTTTCGGTTTGGCGTTCGGCGGGATCTGCGCTAGATACAGTGGCGGGGCCGGTTTGAGCCGTGGCGAATGCGCCTGCAAACAGGCAGGTACACGCCAGACCGATGGACGCCGGGAAAAACGAATTAGCGCGGCGGGCAGGCATAGAATAGGGAGGGGTAACTATACCCCAACACGGTTAATACCATACCGGGGGTTGGTATTGTCAAGAGGAGTAAATCCATGCCGCTCCACCAACGTGAAACCATCAAGCTGCAGCAACGCGTGCGCAAGCTGCGCGGACAGCTCGACGCGGTCGAGCGCTCTCTGACGGCCAACGATGATTGCGGAGACCAGTTGATGCTCCTGGCGGCTGTGCGCGGCGGCGTTAACAGCCTGATGGCCGAGGTGCTCGAGACGCATATCCGCTTCCATCTTGTGGACGGCGCGAAAGAGCAGATTGCCCCCGAGCTGGCCGAGGATCTGATCGATCTGGTGCGCGCGTATCTGAAGTGAAGTCATTCTGCTTGCAGCCACCTGCCGGAGACGAACGCGGCAGAGCGCATGCCGGCAGCGGATTCCTTGTTCATCGTAGCTGGCCAACGGCGCCGCGATTGTGAACGCCGGTTGAATGATGGAAGAGCCGTGAACCGCCGCAGGCGCTGTTGATAAAATAAGAGCAGCGGCGCGGCGCGAAGACAGTATTATCACTCTCCCAACCATCCCGAGGGCCTGCACGGCCCAACCCGAGAGAAGGAAAATCGTATTTTGAGCCAGACGATACGCAATATCGCCATCATTGCCCATGTAGACCACGGCAAAACCACGCTGGTCGACGGGATGCTGCGCCAGGCAGGAACCTTCCGCGCCAACGAGCAGGTAGCCGAGCGGGTGATGGATTCAAACGAACTGGAGCGCGAGCGCGGCATTACGATTCTCGCCAAGAACACCGCCATCAACTACGGAGGCGGAAAGATCAACATCGTTGACACGCCGGGCCACGCCGACTTCGGCGGCGAAGTGGAGCGCGCGCTGGAGATGGTGGACGGCGTGATGCTGCTGGTGGACGCGGCCGAAGGGCCACTGCCGCAGACGCGCTACGTGCTCTCGAAAGCGCTCGAGGCCAAGCTGCCGCCGATCGTGGTGATCAACAAAATCGACCGGCCCGACGCGCGCCCGCAGGAGGTGCTGAACGAGATCTACGATCTGTTTATCGACCTCGACGCCGACGAATCGCAGCTCGACTTTCCCGTGCTTTACGCGGTGGCGAAGGCGGGGACGGCGTCCACCGATCCCGCACAGCCGGGAACGGATCTGCATCCGCTTTTCGAAGCCATCGTGAATACGATTCCCGAAGCCACGGGCGATCCCGGCGGCGCACTGCAGATTCTGGTTACGAATCTCGACTACTCCGACTACTTCGGGCGCATCGCCATCTGCCGCGTCTTTCAGGGCACGCTGCATACGGGCGACGACGTGAATATCTCGCGGCGCGACGGCGCGCTGCACAAGACGAAGATCACCAAGCTCTTCACCTTCAGCGGGCTCAAGCGCATCGAGATTGAAGAGACCACGATGGGCGACATTGTGGCCGTGGCCGGCGTCGAGGGCATTACCATCGGCGAAACGATCACCGGCGTTGAGAATCCCGCGCCGCTGCCGCTGATCGTCATCGACGAGCCGACCATCGCCATCCAGTTCAACGTCAATACCTCGCCCTTCGCCGGGCGCGAGGGGCAGTACGTCACCAGCCGCAACCTGCGCGAACGCCTGGAAAAAGAGCTGTTGACGAACGTCTCGATCCGCGTGGAGGAGACGGGCTCGCCCGATGCCTTCAAGGTGCTGGGCCGCGGCGAGTTGCAACTGGCAATCCTCATTGAGATGATGCGCCGGGAGGGCTACGAGCTGATGGCCGGCCGCCCGGAGATCGTGACCAAGGCGGTGGACGGTGTACGCATGGAGCCAGTGGAGCACCTCACCATCGATGTGCCGGAACAATTCACCGGCGTGGTGATCGAGAAGCTCGGCCCACGCAAGGGCGAAATGAACAAGATGCACAATCACGGCTCTGGCCGCGTGCGGCTGGAGTTTCGCGTGCCCAGCCGCGGGCTCATTGGCCTGCGCAGCGAAATGCTGACTGAAACGCGTGGGACCATCGTGATGAACTCGCTCTTCGACGGCTACATTCCTTATCAAGGCGAAATTCCGCAGCGGCCCACCGGCGCGCTGGCCGCCGACCGCGAGGGCCTGACGACCACGTATGCGCTGAACGGCTTGCAGGAGCGCGGCCGGCTCTTCGTCGGGCCGGGCGTCGAAGTCTACGAGGGAATGATCGTGGGTGAGCACTCGCGCGACAAGGACCTGGACGTGAACGTGGTGCGCGAAAAGAAGATGACCAATATGCGCGCTTCGACCGCCGACGAAGCCATCCGGCTCGTTCCCTACACCACGCTGAATCTGGAGCAGGCCATCGAGTTCATCGCCGACGACGAGTTTGTCGAGGTTACGCCCAAGTCGCTGCGACTGCGCAAGAAGATTTTGCAGGCGAACAGGCGCCCCAAGCCATGGGAAAAGGCGGCACAGGAGCAACTTTGAACTTTGCTTGCTGCGATCCGTCGCGCGGACCGCTCACTCCGGCAGCTTGGAATCGAGCACTTCCTGCGCGCGTTTGGCGCGCCAGGCCGCCAGCCGCTCGTGAAGCGCGGCATCGTTGAGCGCCAGAATCTCGGCTGCGAAGAGCGCCGCGTTGGCCGCGCCCGGCTTGCCGATGGCCAGCGTCGCAACGGGAATGCCCTTGGGCATCTGCACCATGGACAACAACGAATCCAGCCCGTTGAGCGGAGTAGCTGCAATCGGCACCGCCAGCACGGGAATCAGAGTTTTGGCCGCAATCACGCCGGCCAGGTGCGCCGCGCCACCGGCTCCGGCGATGATCACTCGCATGCCAGCGGCCGTTGCCTTTTCGACGTACTCGAAAAGCTGATCGGGAGTGCGGTGCGCGCTCAACACCCGCGCCTCATGCGGAATTCCAAGCTCGCGCAAAATATCGATGGCCGCCGAGAGTACCTCGTAGTCGCTCTTGCTGCCCATCACCACGCCCACCAACGGTTGTTCGCTCATGGGGTGATTATACAAGGACATGAAAAGCAAATTTCAATGTCAACCCTCCCAGCGCGGATCACTGAAGAAATGCACTTTGCGTAGCTCATCGCCCCTTCACTCAGTGCCGATGCCAGGCCTCGACGGCGACTTCGACGACGGCGAACAGCACGCTCACCGCCGCAAGAAATCCCTTGGCGCGCTGCCAGTTCTGCTCGTGGCGGTCCATGCGCCGCTCCAGCTCGGCCAGGCGTCCGCCGTTTCCGTCGCCCATCAGGCCTGCCATCTGCGATTTGAGTACGCTTAAATCGCTCAGCACCTGGGCCTCGAATTCATTCATCATGCGCATTTGCCGCACTCCGCTTGGCAACATAACGTTGATCGCGCTCCCGCTCATGAGCTCAGCGGCAGATTGATAAACAGCGCCGTGGAAAACTCCGAATAGTTCGGCGGCGTGGATCCGTCATACATCCGGATGTAGAACCGGTCGCTCGCCGAGACGCGCGAGAAAGTCAGGTTCTGCTGCGAACCGCGCATCGCCAGCGCAGGATCCTCGCCCGGCATAAAGACAAAGTCGCGCAGCCGGACCTCAAATCCTCCGCCGGCGGGCGGAGTTACTCCGGTATTGACCGTCACCGTACTTCCATTCAGCGCAGTAACCGTGAGCCGATTTAGATTGGAGAGCACCGTAAGATTCGTATTTGCCGGGAGCCATGCATTATCCGGGACTGCCGTGCTGGTCTTGATGGCTAAGTCGTCGGCCCAGTCGTTGGCAAACGCGATCTTGTACTCCACTAAGTCCGGAGAACTCGGGCTATAAGTCACATTGACTGTGCGCACCACGACTTCCGCGTTCAGGTTCGTTGAAGGCGCAGTGAGAAGCAGTGCGTCGCCCGGCCAAACATCCGTGGCGAAGCTGTTCCTGTTTCCTTTGTAAGTACCGCTCCACAGCGCGCTCAAGCTGGCCGCCGCCTGCTCCATCACCAGGGCGGCGTTGCGGCAATCCGCGGAGCTACGTGTTGGGGGGTGGGTCACCGAGCCGATCCAAGCGGCCACAGCGGGCGAGCCGGCTTGTATGAGCGCCTGTTGACTTGCAGTGTTGATCGCGCGCCCAACGGCTCTGCCGACTGTTCGGTAACTCACCGCAATCTGCTCGCCTGCAACCGGGATGTATCCGGTATAGAACGTAATTTTCCCGGTGCGCTCCAGATAGCACTCGGCGGCTTCCGCCGTTGTGCCCACCCTGCGCGTGTACGCGCCGACACTCGGCGGAGTGCTCACGACCCACCCCGATCCTAAATTCGTCAGGTTTACCGCGCGCATTGTTCCGATGAGGTTGATGCTACTGGCCGGCGCCACCATGCAGACGCCGGGTAAGCTGGCGATGGCGCCGTCGTAGAGAGTAACGGGAGTCGCGCCGACGCCGTTGACAAACTCCTGGATCTCCATTTGAATTTTTCCCGGAGCCACACTCCATTCCCCGCCCGCGGCGATGAGCCCGCTATCTCCAAAGGAATAGTAGACCGCCTGCGCGCGGTGGCACTCCGGGCAGTGGACGCGGACACGAAGCGTGTATTGGTTGGAGGAGTTCAACGCGTAGGTTGTTCCCGCCAGCGTTCCCTGCACGATCGGCTGCAAAGTAACTGCCCCGCTGCCTTGCTGCGCGGTGACTTGAAAACCCGCCGTGCAATTGGCCGCCGTTTCCAGGCTGTTGAAGAACCCGGCCACAATGCCGGTGCTGCCCGGTGAAAGCGTCACGCCAACGGCTTCCAGCAGCAGCGTGCCGCCCATCTCCACCGGATCGATCCATGTGAGCAATGTCTGGCCGTCGATGCCGTTGCCGCCGTTCATCGCCAGCCCGCTCGCGCCCAGCGTCAGATAGCCGGCTCCGCCGGAGACGCTCCACAGGCTCTGCTTGATCTCCGGCTCGTTGAAGAGCTCGCTGACGATCGTGGATTCTGACGTAGACGGAAAGTAGGGATCCGCGGCCAAATCGAACTCCGTGGTAGACCCGTCGCCCAGGAAGTATTCCGTAACATAGGCTACCGGCTCGTTCTCGCCGCAGACCGTTACATCGTTGGCTAGCGCGCGCTTCACGCTGGCCGTAAAAGCAAGGTTGGCGAGGCTCAGGCTGCCGTCAGTCTCGTTGAGCGAGTGTACGGTTGTCTGCACGGGCGAGAGCGCGACCGCGCCGCTGAGGACGCGATAGCTTGCTCGCGCCATGCCGGCCGCCTGTCCTGCGCTTTTGCTCCAATTCGCTCCCCGGCCCGGGGTAAAGTTACCCACCAGGGTATTCAGCGAAAGCCCCTTCGTTGACAGTGCTGTCGATCCCGTGTGAGTTACAAGGGAGGCGAGCAATGCGCCGGCGCTTTCCTGGGTTGTACCCGCGCTGGGGGGCATGAGCAGTTGGTCGAGCAGCAACTCGTCGCTCACGGCCTGAATCGCCGTGCGGTAACGCGGCCCCTCGATACCAAGTCCCGCGTACTCAGGCAGCGGACTTACGGCAATATAACCCGTGAAGTAAATTGTGCTGTCGTCGCCGGTTACTTCGAGCGTTTGAAAGCGGGAAGGCGCCGCAAGGCTGCCGCCAGAGGGCAAGCTCAGCCATAACTCACAAATGGAGGGCGCGTTGATCTTGCGCTCGATGGTCAACGGATGCACGACGTCGAGAGCAGCCGTGTAATCCTGCGCTTGGATGGTAATCTTCATTGCCACTCTTTCCCTGGTGCTTGAAATCTTCTTTGCGCCTCATACAAGCGCATTGGCCGCTGGCAGAAAGCTGCGGTAACACACCACGCGCTCGCCATCCAGCGGATCGGTAACCGGCAGCGCCAGAAACTGGCCTTTCAGCAGCAACCGCGACTGCCCGTTCTGGTTCTTTCCATTCAACGGCGCCACCGCTTCTTCGGCTCCGGCCATGGCCTGCAGCCTTGGATAGTAGAAGAAGATTCGTTCTCCCTGGCTGCCCTGTGCGACGAAGAGCCCCGACCACTCCTGGTAAAAGCTGCCGCCTTCGCGGTCTACAAATCCCTTGACAACCTGTAGTTTGGCGCCCGAAGCCGGCGCGCCGCCGGGGAGCGGTTCGACGAGAGTCAGCCCGGTTAAGTTCACTTGCGACACGAGCGAAACGTTGAACGTAACGCGCCGGACGTAATCGACATCGCTGAGTGCCTGGCGCACATAGGCGCCGGCCACCGGCGTGCCGACATAGCCCGTTTGCCCGGTGTAGTCCACATCCAGCGCGACGATCGATCCGGCTGCAAACTTCGCCGCGTCGGTAGCGGACAACACGATGGACGTGCTCGTCGAGCCGCTTTGCGGGGTTACTGCCGTTGCCGCTGTCGCGCCATCGGCCGCCAGGCCGGTTCCACTGGCCGACGAGAGCACGTTCATGTGTTGCGAGCCCGTCGCCAGCGCCATCGTCAACTTCGTCCAACTGAGGAATTGAAAACTCACTTGCGCCTGGAGCGTTTCGCGTACCTGCTCGAGAGTCGAGGCAGGAACTCCGGTCAGCAACGAGGACGACTTGCTGGCCGGCTTCCGTTGAAAGTCCTGAATCCAGCCCAGGCTGATCCATGGGCTGGGCGGAGAATCGAGACTGAACCCGCCTTGCTGCGATGGATCGAACAGCACGGGCGTCTGCGTGGAGCGATTCACTGGCGCGAAATACGCGTGCACCCGCTTCGCAACAGGCGCCGGAGCGGAAAACCAAGTGGAAGACATTTATTCCCCCTCCTCCTGGTAGCTGTAGACCATTACGCTCGCGCTGCGGCTCAGTTGGTCGCGCTGAATGACGACAGGCGTAAACATGGGCTCGTCCCAGAAGACATTCGTCAGCATGGTGGCCGCGGGTGTAGCCGCGTAATTCAACTTGGGCGTATAGAAGGGCTGAAGCATCGCCATCAGCTCTTCGTCCATCGTGCCCAGGGCGCGGCCGCGGTCCAATCCGCCGAAGCTCTGCGTTCCACAGGTTTGGTAAACAATCTCGCACTGCTCGGCCACCATGATGGAAGACAAATCCATGTCGGCGGCCATGCCCAGCCAGCGCAGGACAAACACGTCGTTGGGAAACTGGCTGAAGGGAGCTTCCGCTTCCTCCACCAGGATTCCCGGCCGTTCCGCGCCGCGCAGCAGGATCGTCCGTTCCGGATCGATCGTTGCCAGCCGCGTGCGCAGCGCCATATAAAACGAATCTTTCGCATTCTGCATGGATGCTCCTGACGCGGTCACACCGCTTGCTGCCGCGCCTCGCGCAGGAGCAGCCGGTAAAGATACACCTGGCCGAAGGCTTCGTTGGAAGCGATCGACTCAATCAGATAGTCCTGCCCGGCCACGGTAACCGCCAAGGTCATGGCAAAGAGAGCCTGTGCCGAGGCCAAATCGAGCGTGTTCACTTGCTGCTCGACGCTCGTGGCCGACACCAGCAACTCCCATTTCGACTCTCCGCCTTCCTGCCAGCTCGGCCGCTGCTTTCGCATCAGGACCGGGCTCACCGGCACGTCGGCGAACGTGGTCGCCACCAACCCCAGTTCCGACATATTGGTATCCGTGTTCGTGCCTGTTACGCGCAGAAGAGCCGTCGTTCCCGCCGCGCTGCGCAACAGCGCATCGGCCAGCATCTGCGGCGCTCCCCTCGGGTTGCGCGGCGCCGTATCGCTCATCGCTCACCCCAGCCTGTTCGCAACGTACGGATTCAGCCACGCCTGCACCGTCTCGTCGATCAGCGAACTTGAAAAATACTTCATTTGCATCGTGTCGATTCTGCTCATGCTCGCGTTCAGCGCCGGCGTCGCTTGCGCGTTGCGCACAATCTGCGCGCACGCCGACTTCACGTCGTCGCCGATGGTGGCCAAGCCTGCCGTATACGTCGCCTGCACCTCGTTGTAAGGCAGTCCCAGAACATTCCAGGGCAGCGTCAGTTCCCCGGTGTTGGCGTCGTAGTCAACAAGGCTGGGATCGATCGCCGTCCATTGCCCCGGCAGCGCGAACGCCCACGCGATCTCAGACAACGGCTCGAGCGGAATCTCTCCCCGTCTGGGCTTTGCGTACCGCCCCTCGATGCTCACCAGCGGCGTGGCCGCAGATCCCAGCGGAGCCAGGGGCAAATAGCTCAGCCGCACCGTCTGCGCTCCGGCAGTGACGCGCAGCCGTTCGACATACTGAATGACGTTCAGGTCCGGCCGCCGGCAGTAACTGTTGATCAGTGCCGTGGCGGCCGTGATCCAGTCCGCCGTGGTTCCGGCCGGCAATCCATAGTTCGTGTAATCCGCTGGCTCGAGATATGCCATCGCGCTTCCTTCCGTTTCCAGTTCGTAGTTCATCGTTCGTAGTTCGCAGTCCTCGGCTAGTGCGTCAAAGCGGCCTTTGCTCCTCATCGCCGCCATGAGCCACAAACCGTGAACTGCGAACTACAAATTGTCTTCGGGTTTAGCGGTCGACCAGCACCTGGGTGTGTGCGAAGCTCGCGCCTTTCACCACCGGAGCGCCGAACTTGACCGCCACGTACTGGTAGGTCAGCGAATTCGGCAGCCCAAGCTGGAAGACCCGCGGCGCGGGATCGCCGAGCCAGTGATACTCGATCAGATCCTCGGTGACGATGTAGGCCGGAAGCACCGCGTTGCCGGTTCCTGGTGTGCCCGTATACGGCAAACTCCAGTCGGGAATCAGCGGCAGGTCGCCGGCCTGCGTCGACAGCATCTTCACCCGAAATCCGCCCGTGATCTGGTCGGTGTTCAGCACCACGTTGTACTCCGACTTCATCTCCTGGTCGATCAGGTCGAGCAGCACCGGGTTGGCGTAGATCGCCGTAGGCCGCACATAGTAGCCGGTGTTGGCCACCATCTGCGCCACCGTCGTCTTGATCGTGTCCACGATCTTCATCGAAGTGGTCACCGTCACCGAGTTGTTGCCTGCAGCGATCTGCGCGGCTACGCCCATGTACTGCGTGGTCGTCGGTGCGCTCAGGCTGGTGTCGTTGCCGTTCCACAAGGCCACGTCGTGCGCCACCATCACGCCGCTCACCGTGTCCACCAGGTCCTTGGCCTGCAGATAGGCGAACTGCTTCTGCTGGTCGCCCAACTCGATGTCGAACAGGTTGTAGTTGATCTGCGCCACGATGGCCTTCAGCGGCACACTCAGCTCGACGCGCGTCGGGCTCACCGCTGTGGGGTTGATGCTGCGCGGATTCACGAAGCCCGCGGTGCCCGGGTTGGGAATCGCCGTCTCTTCAAAGAAGCGCGAGGGATGCCCGGTCGCGGGAACTTGCTTGATGCGCTGGCCGAAGGGGCTCGAGCGCCGGCAAATGTCAAAAATCTCCGTCTGGTATAGCGGAACTTCGATAGCGCCCGGCCCGATGTAGTCCGCTGCCGCATGAATGTCTGCAAAAGTTGCGTTCATAGGCTCTTTCCGCCCCCTCCATGGGGCCGTGTTCAGCTGCTAGCCGCTAGCTTCTAGCTCCTAGCTTGTTTTCCGCCGGAATCCGGCTTGGTTACATGTTTCGGCAGGTAAGTTCCGACTAACTTCTCATCAGAGCCGCCTTCCAGCCGTAATTGTTCCGATTTTCAGTGGGCCTTTAGCTAGAAGCAAGGAGCTAGTAGCTAGAAGCTGCCTACGCGATCACGCCGGCCCGCAGTAGCTGCGTCTTCACCGCGATGCGCTGCTCCAGGCTCAGCCCGGACAACGCCGCATCCAATGCGCGCACATCCACCGGGCCCTCGCCGATGCCGTGCTTGGCCAGCATCTCAGCCGTCGCGGCGGGCAACGTACGCCGCAGCGGGTTGAGTGCGTTCTGCGCCGAGGCGGCTTTCACCTCGGCCAGCTCCCGCTCGACAGCGGCCAGCTTCTCCGCCATTTCTGCTTCGCGCCGGCTCTGCTCCACGGTCGCCGTGATCCTGTCCACCTCGCCGGAAAGAGCGCCCTGGCGTTCTTCCAGCCAGCTCAGCGTCTTTTCCAGCAAACTGGCCGCGGCCTCCAGCCGCTCGACTATGCTCTTCTCGTCTGTTTCCATGTCCTTCCTTTCCTGTTTCCGCGGGTTGCGCGTCAACATCCGTTCCACTCCGAACAAAAAGGCCCCTCGAAAGGAGCCTCTCTGCCAAACTCATTGCTTACTGACTTACGAACCTGCTAACTCACCAACTCCGCCGTGTTTTACTCACTCCGCCGGCTCCGCTAGCCCCGCTAACTCCGCTGCCTTTCGCTAACTCGCCATCCTGAAGCTCGTCGCCCGGTAGGCCGCTTTCTCCCGCAGCAGAATCGCCGCTCCGGTAAAGGTCACCCGGGTCAGCTTCCAGACCTCGGCCCGCATATCTTCCACGCGCGCATCGGCCAGCTCGTAGCTCATGCCGAGCGATTCCGGGGCGTGCGCCACGATCGCTTCGGCCACCTCGGGAAAGTCGCGTGCGTACAGGTATCCGCGCACCATCAGCCGCGGCCCGATCACATCGGCCTCGGTCAGCAGGCCGATCTTGCGACGCGCATCGTGGCCGTCCCACCCGGGTCTGTAATCCACAGCCATGCCCAGCAGCGAAGGCAGCGCCTTCTCCGCCGCCTCGCGCGTCAGCATCACGCGGTGCCCGCGCGCTCCGGCCGGCGCTCGATCGCTGGCCGCATTTACCACCGTCAACACTCCCTCGAATGGCACCCGGTTGGGATGCTTGTCCACATGAGGAATCTTTACCGCCATCGCTTCCAATCGCATGCTCGCTCCGCTCCGCCAGGGGCTTGGCCCCTAGTCCCTATGTCCCTTAGTCCCTGCCTTCCGCTTCTCCTGACAGCAGCGCCGCCTGATTCTGCCCCAACGGCCCCAATCCCCGCATCGCACGCACCTCGTCGACCGTCAGCACGCCGGCTTGCAACAGTTGCACTTGCACCTGCAACTCCGTCTCCTCGTCGCGCGCGCTCAACTCGTTGAACGCAAACTCGAACTCCCGCCAGCCGATGCACTTCGAGAAGAGGTCGCGCGTGATGTGCCCGGCCAGCAGCATGGCCAGCGGCGAGATAGCTCCGCGGAAGGCCTCGTCGGCCATCTCCGAAGCCGTCGACTGATTCACGTCCGCCTCCAGGCCCAGCATCAATGGCGGCAAGCCGAACGCGTTGGCCACCATCCGGATCAGGAACTCCTGCCAGGCCAGCCGCAGATCCGCGTCCGTTCCCTGCGCGAAGCGCAGCACCTCGGGTTTCTGCTCCGTCGAAATCAACGGCACACGTCCCGTGCCCTCGATCTCGTCCTGCCACCAGCGGATCAGCCGGTCGTGCTGCGCGGGTGTGGCCTCGTTCAGCCACAATGCGTACTGCGCTACCGAGTTGGCTGCCAGCTTGCCAGCAAAGCGGTGCGCGCTCAGAAACTGGTTCACCGTCTCGAAGGCCACCTCCAGCGGTCCCAGACCGAAGGGCGTAAAGCTGCGCGGATTCATGCGGATGTACATCAATTGGCGGTCGAGCAGCTCCACAGCGCCCGACTCCAGTTGTCCCGGCATGGCCTGCGCGTAGCGCGGCGTATCCTCCTCGCCGTTCCACCTGGCGTTGATGCGGATTGACGCCCCATCCACCGGCCACAGCATCGCCGGCCGCTCCGGGTCGCCGGTCGCCTCCATCTCGATGGCTCCGTAGCCGCCGGTCAGCGCATCCTCGATCGCCTGTTCCATCAAGGTGCGGAAGCTGTCGGCCGGATTCGGCTCCTCCAGCGTCCGGCGCAGGGCCCGCAGCTTGTGCGCCGCAAAGGCCACATCCTCCGCGCGCACTCCGCGTCGCATCCGCACCTGCCAGTCCATGGCCGCGATGCGGTCCTTGATCACGTTGATCGCCCGCCGCACCACCGGCGTCTCCGCAAACCGCCGCAGGTTCATCGGCGTCGGCTTGGGCAGGTGCCGCCCCGGAAATTGCACCGGGCTCAAAACCGCGGGCAGAGCCAACGTCTTGCGTTCCGCCTCCGCCTCGAGTTCCACTCGCCGGACCTGTTCGTCCTGGCCGGCGCCTCCGCCGCGGCGGGCGTGCCGCCAAATCTCCCGCAACTGTTCGCCTACCTTCACGCGCACCTTCCTTCAAAAACAAAAAGGCACGGCCCAGGGCCATGCCTTTTTGTATGGTCAGTATTCAGTGGTCAGATTTTCGTCATGAGCCGCTCGCTCAAGCAACGGAATCGAGCCACCTGAATTCCATCAACAAGATCGATCGTACCGCGAAGCCAGGAAATTATCTGCAAACTTTTGTAAATTATTTTTGGCCGCTGTTGTTGTGCCCTTCTACGCTGATAAGAATAGACTTAAAACCTCGAACGGCCCTCCGTTCCCTATTCCCTGATCCTGGTCCCCGTCTTTACACCCGCAGCTCTCTCCGCGCTGTCTCAGCCACACGGCCCATGTCCGAGGTAGTCAGGACCCGGATCTGGTGCTCCTCCATTGTCTCCACGCCGAAGCGGTACAACGCCAGCCGTTCCGGATCCTCGTCCGTGGCCCCCACGCGCGCCGCCGGCTCGATCACGGCGGTCAGTTCCAGTTGGGCCTTCTCCACCCGCTCCACGCCCGCGCGCAGCACGGCGGCCGAAAAGGCTAGGGCCTTGGCCGTCTCCAGCCCCGGATCGAGGCTCACCGCATGGAACATGCGCACCAATCCATTTGGCCTGTACCCCATGTCGATGCGCAGCGGATCGCCCGACCGTGTGTACTCCGAAGCGGCGATCTTCTTTCTCAGCAGATCCCATACCCCGACATGTTCGAACTCCATGCGCATGCGCGACTGGATCGCCGCGCGGCCGCTCAACCTTGGGCTCCGCTCCCGCGGCGCAGGCTCCACGTAGACCCGCATCAACTCTTCCATTCCCGCGGGAACGCTCTCCGCCAGGTAGGCCTTGGACTCGGTCATCTGCACGTTCAGCGAGAGCGACTCCTCGAGGATCTGCATCAGCCGGCCGCCAGGCTCCTCGGCAAGCCGCCGCCGCAACTCGCTCTCCATTGCCTCCAGCAACGCCGTGTCGGCACCCGGATCGAGGCAACGCACACGCCGCCAGTCGCGGGTGAAGCGCACTTCGACCTTCCCAGGACTGTCCGCCGCGGCGGACTCGCGCAGGATCACCCCGATATGCACGTACTCGTTCCGCACTGCATCCGGCACATACCGGAGCAGCTGGAACTCGCACTCGCGCCTTTCGAATCCGCCCACCGTCGTCACAGCTCTCCGCTCTCACCTCTCAGCTTCAAGCCTTCAGCTTCTAGCTTCTAGCTCGTCCCGTGTAACAACATGCGACTGCAACTTACATTGACTCCAAAACATTCGATGTCTCTTTGAGCTACTCTCCGAGATTCGTCCCCTCCCGCCGCAAGAGCTTCAAGCGAGTGGCTAGCAGCTATAAGCTCTCGTCTGTCCCTTCAATTCACCCTCATCGTAGACCATTTTTCCATCCTCTCCACCCTTTCCATCTCCTCTTTTTTCCCCTGCCCCCATTTCGGAAATGGTCTCCGGTCCGAGTTCCCAAACGCCTCAATCAGTTCCCGGATTCGGCTGCGCCGGGCGAGCAGCTTCTCCACCAGGGCTTCCATCTCCGCCAGGTCACCGCCGTACCAGTGGGGGGGGACGTCGTTGGTCGCAGCCCACACCGTCTCCGGCGGTATGACCTCCAGGCGCGAAAGCCAGGGCTCGAAGGACTCCCATCCTGTGACCTCGCGGTATACGTCGTTGCGGTAGTAGACCCCCCGCAGCGGTACATCTTCAAATCGCCACTCGCCGGCGTGAAAGCAATAGCCGAAATCGATGAAGACGGCTTTGTACCGCCGCTCCCGCTGCCGGCGCGCGAAGACCGCCTGGCGGCCATTGGCGTTTCCCGTCCACTTGTCCAGCGCCAGGATGCCGGCGAACTCGCCCAGGTTCTTGACCTCGGTCAACTGCTCCTCGGGCAGGTAGTCCACCACCTGGCCCGGCATGAGTCCCGCGGCGAAGCGCGAGCCGAACTGCAGCCCCGGCCGGCAGCGCACGCGCGTCCGTCCCATGTCGATCTCCAGCTCCGGCGTATTGTCGACCAGCCAGCTTGAAACCTCCACCAGCTCCGTCTCCGGCACGGTGAGTCCCACTGCCGCCGCCAGGCGCGAGGCGAAGAGTTCGTTGGCCAGCACGCGCGTGTGCTGCGGATTGTTCTGGAACTTGACTACGTAGATATGGCCGTCCGCGCCCAGCATCAACTGGCCTTGCGCGCCGCCCCGCATGCGCCGGATCTGTTGCACCGCCAGAACCGCCAACCTGTCTCCCCGCTGTCTTCCGGTTCCCTTCCGAATTCTAAAACAGTCCTCCGCTCTTGGTTTCCGGCTACCAACTCCCGGCTTTTCGCTTGCAGAGTTTATCTTGCCGTCCCCCGCGCGCGCAGGCCCGTCCGGCCGCTTCCGCTGGAACCGCCCAAGCTGCCGCCCTATCCGTTGAAACCAAATGATTTTCCGCCCGCCAACCCATTCCGTGCTACACTGTATGCAATCGTAGAATTCGATTTGAAGTTCTTGCCTGTTCCGGTTACCGCCTACACGCAACACTCCACATTGCATTCAGCGGTAATTCAGTAGTAAGAGGAGCAACACAATGGAACAAGGCACAGTGAAGTGGTTCAACGACGCCAAGGGATTTGGATTTTTGAGCCGTGAAAACGGCGAGGACGTCTTCGTCCATCACACCGCCATCAAGTCGACCGGCTTCCGGTCGCTACAGGAAGGCCAGAAGGTCCAGTTCGACGTGACCAAGGGCCCCAAGGGCTGGCAGGCGGAGAACGTCGAAGTCGTCTAAGGGCGAACCCCGGGCGACAAGCCCGGAACCCATACTCGGATCCAAAGAGAAGAGGGACGGCAAACCTGCCGTCCCTCTTTTTGCATTTGACTCAAGGCCCGCTGCTTCCCGATGCAGCGCGAAATTGACCCGCGTTTCACCGGAGAGTGGGGGTTGTGAACGGACACGGTCCGTTTACGCCAGGGGTTTCAGTCTCTCCGGCTCGACGGCCGGATGCAGACCCGCCCTGGGTGTTTCGTGCGCGCCCAGGTACTGCAGCATATCGTTGATGGAATCTTCAAAGCGCGAGCCTGTTTTATGGGTGACTTTTACGCCCATTGAGACGAGACGGCAGACTTCAAAGCGGTTGATTCCCCGCGCGAGCGCGCGGTGGATCTGATCAGAACGCATGACGAACTCCGACGAACAAGGTGATTGTTGCGTGGAGGAGCGAAGCTCGTCAGGAGCGATGGGACAGCCGGAGCCGAGCAGGCTGGGCAGTTGAACGGTCTGTTTTCATTGTACGCTTTCAAGGCCGTCCGGGTTTTCGCTTGTGGAAGCGCCGCAATGCGCGCGCCGCGCTTTCGCAGGCGCCCATTCCCTGTTACCATAAAAGTCGCACTCGCCCTTGCGGCGGAAACCCACAAAACATTCGATCGAAAGAGGCTTACGTGGCCGACACCAAGAAAATCGCAGACAAGACCGAACGCAAGAAGCTGAAGCGCGCGGCGCGCAAAGCGGCCGCGCCCAAGGCCAAGCGCACCACACCCCGCGGCTCACAAAAGAAAAAGGTGAAGAAGATGGCCCGCGGCCAGACGAAGCGGTAAAAACGCCGAGTGGTCAGTGGTCAGTGGTCAGTGATCAGTGGTCAGTGGTCAGCGATCAGCGACGACGAGTGCAGAACTCCGAACCCCGGTCATTGTCCACTGTTCACTGGCCATTGCAAGGAGTTCAGCGCTGCGCAGTCAACTGTTTGCCTGCAAATCGATTGACAAGCTCATCGGCGTATCGGAGGAACCGGGGCGCGCGCTGAAGAAGAGCCTGGGGCCCTGGTCGCTCACCGCGCTGGGCATCGGCGCGGTCATCGGATCGGGCATCTTTACCGTCATCGGCACGGCCATCTCCGGCGAGCAACTGCCCCACCCCACCATCGCCGACACGCCGCTCATTCACTACGTCGTCACGCACACCGCGCTGGCCGGCCGCCCCGGCGCCGGTCCGGCCATTGCGCTCTCCATGGTGCTGGTGGCCTTCGTCTGCGCGCTCACCGGCCTCTGCTACGCCGAGCTGGCCTCCATGATTCCCATCGCCGGCTCGGCCTACACCTATACCTACGCCACGCTCGGCGAGCTCATTGCCTGGATCATCGGCTGGGACCTGATCCTCGAGTACGCCGGCTCCAACATGAGCGTCAGCGTCGGCTTCGCCGCCCACGTTGTCGATCTCCTCGACTGGTTCGGCCTGCATCCGGGCGCGCGATGGATCTCGCCAGCCTATCTTCCCTCCGGCCTGCAAGATCTGGCCGGCAACAGTCTCTACAGTCCCGGCTGGCACTTCGGCTTCAACATTCCCGCCTTCCTCATCGTCATGCTCCTCACGATGATCCTGGTCCGCGGCATCCGCGAATCCGCTTCCACCAACAACATGATGGTTGCGTTCAAGCTGATCGCCATCCTCATCTTCGTCTTCGCCGCTATCGGCTTCATCCACCCGAGCAACTGGCATCCCTTCATGCCCAACGGCTGGCCGGGCGTTCTCACCGGCGGCTCCATCATTTTCTTCACCTATATCGGCTTCGACTCCATCTCCACCGCCGCCGAGGAGTGCCGAAATCCCCAGCGCGATCTGCCCATCGGCATCATCGCCACGCTGGCCGTCTGCACCGTGCTCTACGTCGCCGTCGCGGTTTGCCTCACCGGCCTGGTGCCCTGGCAATCGATGGCGGGCGATGCCGCTCCCGTCGTCAACGCGCTCAAAAAGCTCTCGCTTCTGCCTGGCGGCCATCCGCTCTACTGGATTCGCCTCGTCGTCCTGCTGGGCGCGCTCATGGGCATGATCTCTTCCATCCTCGTCTACCAGATCGGCCAGTCGCGCGTCTGGTTCTCCATGTCTCGCGACGGCCTGCTGCCCAAGGTCTTCTCCAACGTCCATCCCTTCTTTCGCACTCCGGCCTTTTCCACCTGGGTCGCGGGCGTCGTCGTCGCCGTACCCTCCGGCCTCTTCGACATCGGCACCCTCGCCGATCTCTCCAACATCGGCACGCTCTTCGCGTTTGTCCTGGTTTCCATCGGCGTCATCGTCCTCCGCTTCCGCGACCCCCATCGCCGCCGCGGATTCGTCGTACCCTTCGGGCCTGTCATCCCCGCTCTCAGCGTCATCTTCTGCTTCCTGCTCATGACGGGACTGCCCATTATCACCTGGTACCGCTTTCTCATCTGGCTGGTCATCGGCCTGTTCATTTATTTCTTCTATAGCCGTCACCGCTCCGAGTTCGCCAAGCCCCGGCCGACCACAACTGAATAAGAACCGGAATATACTGAGAAAGAGAGGGAATAATGACCGCGCGCGGAAAGACAAATGGAACTGGCAAGGATTCGAACAAGACCCGGTATTGGATATCATTCGACCTCGGCCTGATGGGAAACTACAGTCGTGTTTACGAATGGTTGGACTCACACGGGGCACAAGAATGTGGTCCCGGTATAGCAACCATCCTTTCAACCAAGTCCCGCGATCAATTGGCCGCGGAAATCCAAAAACTATTTAAGGGGGCGCCAAAAGCACGCGCCTACATCATCTCGATGAAACAGGGGGGCAGATTCGTCGCGGGGAACCGTAAGGCTGCCCCTTGGGGGGGGTTTGCGGTTTCTTCGGAAAGTTCGGAAGACGAATCCTGATGGCTAGAATCTGTGTTGACACCTGCTTCCTAATTGGCTTGTACGATCGAGACGATCAGTACCACGACGCGGCCGTGCGCCAGTTTGAAGCGCTTTTCGGCACGGAATCCGGTCGCCATCAGCTTGTTGCCCCATGGCCAGCACTCTACGAGTGCCTTGGTACCCGGTGCACAAAAGACCCCAGGAAGCAGGCCCTCCTCTCACGGATATGGAACGGTCTTTCGTATTCGGGGCAGCTCGTCCTGATTGATGACGCGCCATTCCGAGAAACACCGCTGCGCGAACTCCTGGAAGAAACGTCGCGGGCGCTCAGTTTAGTGGACCGCGTCCTTCGCGCCATGATATTGAGCCGGGAGCGGTTGTTCGATTATTTTCTCACATACAATACCGGCGACTTTTCCGATGCGTGTCAAAGCGGTAGCGTGCCACTGATCAATGAAGAATCCGCACCCGAATCCTATGGCTTCTGATCTCGCTCGCGGGGCGCAACGGCCTCGCTGCGTTTTTGTCTTCGCGGCCCGGGAACGTACGCACGAGCACTTTCCCAACCATCCTTGAACGAGAGCCCCATGAAAACCTGGCAAAAAGCGCTCCTCATGACGCTCGTCACCCTCGCCATCGGCGGCATCTATCTCTTCTCTGTCTTTGAGCACCGCCGCAATCCCGGAGTCCTGCCCCAAAACAGCCCCGAGCAGAATCTCACGGCCGACGACGCCGCCATCGTGCGCCTGAAGTTCATGACTTCCTTTGAAGACGCGCTCAAATTGCAAGGCACAAGCGTGTGGATGAAGAACGGCTACACCATGCCTTACTACCCGTACGAAGGCGGGCGCATCGTCTTCGCGCGCCGTGCCGGCGTCATCCCATCCGCGCAGCGCCTCGACATCAAAAAGGTCATCAAGGCCACGCCGCCGGCGCAGGTGGACGACGGCATCTCGCACGGCACGCGCCAGGCCTTCGCCGTCTTCGCTCTGCCCGGCAGTCCGGGCCTCTACGCCACGGTCATTGCCGCCATGGATGGCAGCCAGGAAGAATACTTTTGCGACGTCCTCTTCTACTACGACGATCCCCACACGATCTACGACAACTGGCCCAAGAACGTGTGGGCCGTCATCGATGCGCACCAGGTCATCCCCGGCATGAGCGAACTTGAAACCCGCATGTCCATCGGCCAGAACCAGCACGCCGATAGTTCCAGCGAGGGCAATCGCACGATCACCTACGATCAGGCCGGCAAGAAATGGACCATCACCTTCGCCGACAACCACGCTACGGCAATCAAAAACGAGTAACGGCAGTCGAGGCGCCGGGCAGGATCCATACACCTGCAAGCCGTCGAATTGATTGCGTGGCGAGCGAGAGAAAATCGGCGCATCGCGAGCTCGCGAAAAACTCCACCTGCAGGTGGAGCAATCGGCCCTGTGTGCGCACCTGCAGGTGTATGAAACTCATGGAAATCGTCGATTCATGCTTTGCAGTGCGCGATTTTTCGGGGTGGGCGCCAACTCAGGTCTCGGAATCGAGGCCCGAGGCGCAGGCCTGACTCCCTAACCGACTGTCTTGCCAGCACCGCTACACTGAATGCGTGATCGAAATCCGGGAGTTCATCCGCCGCCTGCCCAAGGCCGAGCTGCACCTGCACCTCGAAGGCACTATCGCGCCCGCCACGCTGGCCGAGCTCAGCGCGCGGCACGACGCCCGGCCCATGGGTTCGGCAGAAGCCGAGGCGCTTTACCAGTTCACCGACTTTACCGAATTCATTGAATCCTTCAAGGCCGTCACGCGCCTCCTGAAAGACCCCGAGGATTACGAGCTGGCCGCGTGGCGCATGATGCAGCACCTCGCCGAACAGGGCGTGGTCCATGCCGAAGTGTTTATCTCCGTCGGCGTCATCTATATGTGGCGCAACTTCGATCCGCGCTGCTTCGAGCCCATCTTCGACGCCCTGGAACGCTCCCGCGAGCGCGCCGCCAGCGAGCTGGGCCTCTCGCTCTACTGGATCTTCGACGCCGTCCGCCACTTCACCGTCGAGGAAGCCGGCCGAGTCTTTCGCAAGGCCGCAGAAATGCGCGACCATTACCCTTCCATCGTCGGCATCGGCCTCGGCGGCGACGAGCGCCGCGGCGGATCCGAGCCGTTTCGCGCTCTCTATGCGCGCGCCCGCGACGCCGGCCTGCGCCTCACCAACCACGCCGGCGAAACTACCGGCCCCGAGGCCATCTGGGAAGCGCTCGCCATCGGTTCCGAGCGCATTGGCCACGCACTTTCCGCAATCCAGGACGAAGCGCTTCTCGAGGAGCTGAAAAAACGGGGTACCGGAATCGAGCTGAACCCCACCTCGAATGTCCGCACCGGCGTCTGCCCCTCTTTTGCCGCGCATCCCCTGCGCCAATACTTCGATCGCGGCTTGCTGGTCACGCTCAACTCCGACGATCCCGCCTTCTTCGGCTCCGATCTGGCCCACGAGTTCCTGCTCGCCCACAGCCAGCAGGGATTTACCCGCGAGGAACTGCGCCAGCTCGCCTCCAACTCCATCCGCGCCAGCTTTCTTCCCGAAAAAGAACGAGCCGCGTGGCTGGCCCGCATCGAGACCGTCGAGTAGATACCTGCCGCGTTTTCCGCATCGGCCCACTCGGCGGGCAGGGCGAGGTCTGCGGTATCATAGAGGCGCAGGAGGTTGCGCTCAATGCACGTCGATCCTGAAACCGAGTTGTCCGTTGAAGAGTCTCCCGCGCCGGAGAAAGCGGGATTCACGGCCATGCGCGTGGTTACGTGGTTTTCCGTGGGGATCGCCGTCGCCGCGCTGGGCATCTACGTGGGCACTGAGCTGCGCAGGCGCTACCGGTTCAAGAGGCGTACACCCTACGACTTCTATTCGAATGCCGGCTCGCAGCAGGCGAGCGAGTTCGGCGTCGGCGTCTAGCGCGCCATAATCCATCGTTATCCCACATCATGCCGCCTTGGGGCGGCATGTTTGCGTTTGCGATCGACCGCGAACCTTGTTACCGCCGGAAACGCGACAAAACATACAGAATCGCCGAGAGTACGACGCCGATCAGAATCGATGTCCCGAGCGGGAAGTAGAAGGAGACGTTCCTGCCCTTGTAAGAAAAGTCGCCCGGCAGGCGTCCCAACGGCAGCCCCAGGCGCGAGGCCAGCAGGATCGCGGCCCCGACGAGCGCGAGCAGCAGCCCAAGCCCCAACAGCATCTTGCCAAGGTCGTGCATCGTTATCCCACCCTCCAGCGTCCTTCCGATCCCCGCGCCGCGCGCGCACTTGCCGCCTCACTTCGCTCCGATCAGCCGGATCCGCGCAGTGAAGGCCCTGCCCTGAAACTCGCTGAAGGCGCCGAACTCGGGCGAATCCACAACATTGTTCACTTCCAGTGGATTCCCGCTGTCTGTGGCGTTCTCCATCACCCCGCGCAACCCCCAATATTGTCCGCGAAAGTGAAATTTCCATTCCAAACCCGGGCTGAAGTTCACAAAAGCGGGAAAACGCTGCGCTCCCGCCGCGCCAACCACCTGCTGCGCCGCATTCACCGCCGTGTACGGAAAGCCCGTGTGCAGGTCGAGCAGGTACACAAAGTCCCAGTGCTTGCGGAGCTTTGCAAAAGGGACCGGCAGCCATCCCCAGGAGATCAGGCGATTGGGCGTGTCCCATGCGAGCGGCCCGCTTTGCTGCGGCCCCAGCGGCGATGGCGTGGGCATGTAGTCGAGCGCCGCGTTGGTGCGCGCCGAGGAGTGCGTGTACGACACGTACACCGTGTACCCGTTGGCAAACAGCCGCCGCAGATCGAACTCTTCCGAGCTGTAGCGATCCTCGCGTCCGTTGGTGAGCAGATAGCCGCCGGCGAGAGCCGCTGTCCCGCTTTGATTCGCAAACGCGAACACGTTCGAGGTCCGCTTCTCAAGAAAGTTCGCGCCCGCAAAGATCGACCAGGGCAGCTTACGCTCCACGCCCACGCTCCAGTTCAACGCCCTCGCCTCGCGCAGCGAGCCGTCGTTGGCGGAAAACTCCGTCTGCTGCGCCGTCCCCGTGGGCGTCATCCCATCCGCCTCGTAGTACGTGTCGTAGCGGACGCCGGCGTAGGTCTGCGCCAGGTACTCCAGTTGCGTGTGCTCGTAGTAGAGGCCGATACCCGCCGAAATTTTGGCCTGGTTTTTATCGCCGGGCGGCGAGTACACCGCTGCCAGCCGCGGCGACACCAGCGGCCGCCGCACGATCTCGTCCCAATCGAAGCGCAACCCCGGCTCAACAAGCAACCCATTGGACCATCCCTTCGCCGGCTGCCAGCGGTCCTGCAGATACGCTCCGATCTCCGCGTTGTGCATTGTGAACGTCGGCGCGGGAGCGAACACGCTCTGCCGCAGCAGAGTTCCGTCCTCGCGCAAATAACTCACCGGGGCGCGCGACTGGTCCTGATCGAGCGCAATACGATCCAGGTCGAGCCCCGCCTTCACATCGTGACGCCCCATCCACTGCCGTGGAGGCAGATACAGAGCCGCGGTTCCTTCCAGCCGCTGCGAGCGGCCAGTCAGGCTCTCGAAGTAGCTGCCCTGGGGAAGCTCCGGCGTGATCTCGTAGGGTGTGCTGCCGTGGGGCTCGTAGCCATCGCGAATGCGCACGTACCCGATTCCCACGTCGAGCAGCGCGCCGTCCGCAAAACTCTGCTGATCGCGCAGGTAGGGAAACCAGGCGAGCGTGTTGCGCTTGACGGTGCTTTGCTGCGGGGTGAGCGACGAAATGCCGTCGTAGAGAGAGTGATAGTTGTTGTAGAGCAGTCCGCCGGTGAGGATGTTCGCCGGAGTTACGTTCTCCTGAACCTTTATAAGATTGCTTCCACGGATCAGTTCATCGGTATTGGCGTTGGCCGGCAACTCGGAGATGTAGATATTGTCGTACTCCACTTCCGCGCCGTCGTACCACCACGCGCGCCTGCGCTTGAGAGGCCCGGAAAACGTGAAGCGCGGAACAAATTTGTCAAAGCGAATCCCGTTCAGGTCGCGGTAGGAAGGAATGAAGTTCGTCGCGTTGAAGCGGAATTTGTCGTCGCCCATGCCGGTATAAAGCGCGATCACGCCGCCGGTGGCGCGTCCGAACTCCACCGGATAGCGCGTGGACTCGGAGTCGATGGAGCGCACCGCATCGGCGCTGACCCGCAGGCTCAGCGAGCCGCTGACCGGCGAGCGGATATCGAATCCGTCCATCGTATCCAGCGTCTGCCACGTCTCCGAGCCGGCCACATGCACTTGTTCGGCCGCATCCTGCACGACGCCGGGATTGAAGGGCAGCAGATAGCGGATGTCGCGCGAGGTCTGGTAGGGAATATTCACGATCTCCGGCGTGTTCAGCGTGCTCAGGCCGGAGACCTGCTGAGTATCGATGCCCGGCGTCGACGCAGTTACGTTGACCTGCTCGCGCATGATCTGCTCGTGAGCCAGGGTCACTCGCACACTGCTCTGGCCGGCGTCGATACCGCTTTCATCGGCCTCGTAGAATCCGGACTTCTCTATGCGAATCCGATACGGCTTCTGCTGTTTGAGCGCGTAGCTGCAGTTTCCCGCATAGTCCGTCCGCACCGGCGCTGCCGCAAGCCCGGGCTCGGCGATCGTCACCTGCGCGCCCTGAACAGGCTGACCGTTCTCGTCGACTACGGTCACGGTGACGCGCACACGCAGGGTTTCCGGCTGGCCGCCCGCGAGAGCGGCGCAGCACAAAAGCGATAGGCCTACTACGGCCCGCTTGGCGCAATCAAGAATCTGCATCCATCCAGATCGAAACTTGCCAATTGCGTTCCGTCTAGGGGCCAGTATAGCGCCGGCGCGATCCACGCAGATCATATGTAGAATTAGACGAGGCTGCGAGACAGTTATGACGAACATTCCAGTGCCCCCCGCTCCATCGAAGAACTATCCGCGCTGGGCACTTGAGGTCCGCAAAGACAGGCTTCCCACCCGCTTGGGAGAGCACCTCACGGAAGTGGAGGAGTTTTTCGACCACTATTCCTCAAGCGTGGAAAAGTGGCGGCAGCGCAACCGAGGGTACCACCGGGCGATCTCTTCGCTCTGCAGGTTCTACATCCCCGCGTCTGCGCGGGTTCTGGAAATAGGATGCGGTACGGGGGATCTGCTGGCGGCGACTGCCCCACGCCGCGGCCTGGGCATCGATATTTCGCCTGAGATGGTACGTTTGGCCGCTTCTAAACATCCGGATCTCGAGTTTCGCTGCATGCCAGCCGAATTCCTGGACCTCGAGGGCGAAACTTTCGATTACATCGTCCTTTCAGATCTGGTGGGTTTTCTCTACGATATTCGCCTGGTATTGGAGCGTCTCCGTTCCGCTTGTCACGCACAAACACGGATCATTATTCATTGGTATAGTCTGTTGTGGCAGCCGGTCCTCGCTCTTGCGGAGAGGACCGGGCTGAAGTACCCGCTGCCAATTCTGAACTGGACGACTAAGGAAGATCTTGCCAATCTGCTCTATCTCGCCGATTTTGAGATTCTGCAGACTCGCCATCATATCCTGCTCCCCAAACATATTCCGCTATTGACCCCGCTCGCTAATCGTTTTCTGGCGCCGTTGCCGCTGATCCGTCAATTTGCGCTCACGAACTGGGTGGTGGCGCGTCCGATGCGGTTGGCCGCGGACCGCCCCACACCGTCGGTCTCTGTAATTTGTCCGTGCCGTAACGAGGCAGGGAATATTCAACAAATTGTCAACCGGCTACCGAACATGGGCTCGCACACCGAGTTGATCTTTGTCGAGGGTCACTCCAAAGACAATACGCTTGATGAGTGCCGCCGTGTTGCCGCAAGCACATTAGAAAAGGACGTCAAGGTCTTTGTTCAGGAAGGCCGAGGCAAAGGGGATGCGGTCCGGTTGGGCTTCGCTCAGGCGACAGGCGACATCCTGATGATTCTGGACGCCGACATCAGCGTCGCTCCGGAAGATTTGGTCGACTTCTATGAAGCCCTCGTGAACGGAAAGGGCGACTTCATTAACGGTTGCCGGTTGGTTTACGCCATGGATACACATGCGATGCGCTTCCTGAATCTCTGGGGGAACAAATTCTTTGCGCTGCTTTTGAGCAAGCTTATGGGGCAACCGGTCAAGGACAGTCTTTGTGGAACCAAGGTCCTCTGGCGCAAGACCTATCTCGATATCGCTGCGGGACGGTCGTACTTTGGCGAAATCGATCCGTTCGGCGATTTTGACCTCCTGTTCGGCGCCGCAAAGCTTAGCCTGAAGATTACCGATATCCCTGTTCGATACCGGCAGAGGGTCTACGGTTCCACCAACATCAACCGGTTTGCCGATGGCAGCCTGCTCCTTCGTATGTGCAGCAAAGCTGCCGTGAAACTCTTCTTCATCGGTTAGTTGTCGCCATGCGCGATGAGACTCGGGGCGGAGGTGGCAGTTTGCAATCCGATCGTTTGATGAAGGCTGTTTCACCCAAATCGAAAGGCCGCGAAGGAATTCGGCCGTTCAGGAGAATCGGATGAATCTCGCAACCGACCGGGGAAATCCATTCCTGATTGCTTATTCTCTGGCGAGGCGCTCCGGTTTTCTGCGAACATCACTTGGCCGCCGGTTCTTCAAGTCCGCCTACTTCCTGTACAAACGCTACATCGAGGACGATCTGCGGGACCTGGTGCAGGCCTTCCCTGCCCTCGCCGGTGGGGGAAATGTTTTGGATGTTGGCGCCAACATCGGCTACACGGCCGCCGTTCTGGCGCGGGCCACCGATCCCGGCCGCAAGGTTTATGCCTTCGAGCCGGAGCCTTTTAACTTCAGGCTTCTTGAGCAGACCGCGCTTGAGCTACAGTTCGGCGGCAAAATCGTCCCGCTGCAATACGCTGCCGGCGCCGAGAATGGGACCGTTGACCTGTGGATTAACGATCGTCACCACGCGGATCACCGGGTCGCTACGGAACAGTTTCGTTCGGCGCATCCAGGTTCGAAAGAGGTCAGAGTATCTGTGGTCAGTATCGACAGCTTCCTTGAGGGCAAGCCGGGGCATGTCTCTTTCGTCAAGATCGACGTGCAAGGCTATGAGCTGGCGGTCTGCCGGGGCATGCAGGAAACGTTGCGCCAGAATCCCGGCATCACCATCGTTCTTGAGTTCATGCCCTCGGCGATGCGCGAGTTGGGTTTCGAACCTTCGCATCTGATCGACTTCTTTGTTGAGCGGGACTTCAAGATTTACCGCATCCATCCGCGAGGAAAGCTATCGCCGGGCATGCCGGACATCGTGAACGACTCAAGCTATTGCAACCTCTTGTTCAGCCGCCATTCCATTGCATTCGATCAGGAAACATGAAGACAAAAACGACGCAAACAAACATAAGAACCCAAGCCACGCCACACGGCAACGTACCCCGAACGGTTTCGGCAGCCGCTGTGCCGGCCTGCGCCTGGCCTGCGTTAATCCTGGCCACGGTTTGCCTGCTCCCGTACCTGAACAAGCCTTTCCTTATCGACGATCCGCATTTCCTCGCAATGGCGCGGCAGATCGTCAAGCACCCCTTGCACCCGATGGACTTCACCATTTGCTGGGACAACACCGTGAATTGCACGAAGGCCTATGTTCTGACGCCTGGAAATGCGCTGATGGGGTATGTGCTCGTGCCCACTGTTCTGGGGGGCGCCCACGAGTGGATGGCTCACCTGACCCAACTGGCGCTGGTCTGGATCGCAGTCGTGGCGATGACTTCCCTCATCCTTCGGCTCGGATGGGACCGGGGGCACGCAATCGCCGGCGCTCTGCTTTTGGTGGCCATCCCTCCTTTTCTCCACATGGCCAGCACCGCTATGCCCGATATTCTCGCGACGGCCGTCGCGCTGGCGGCAATGGAACGTCTTGCCGCGTGGAAGGCGGAGCAGAAGTGGGGCCAGGGCGCGGCTGCCGCAATCGCGCTGGGCCTCGCAGGCTTTGCACGGTCCCACCTTGTGCTTCTTCTACCGCTCGGGGCGTTTTTCCTGTTGGACAGCGTCAATCCCAGGGAGGCGCTGGCGCAGATCCGCCGGAAATTATGGCTTTGGACTCCGGTCTTCGCAGGCTGTGGTTTATTGGCGGCAATCATCCTCACTGTCCGCGAGCACAACCTGGCCATCAATCCCCCGCCGGTCGTCACGGGATCGCAGTATATAGCCACCAATCTAATTGCATATCTGCTCTACTTCGCGTTTCCTCTACCTCTGGCCGCCTGCTGGCTGGCGAATCGTTTCAAAACCAAGCGGCCGAGTTTCGCTTTCATCCTGTTTGTATTGGCGCTCATTCCCTTGTTCATGCGTTGGAGCTTCTTGCCGGTTGTCTTCCTGGCGGTTCTAGGGTGCGGAGCGCTGACCAGCCTGTTTTACCAGGCGTTCAAACGGCGCGATCATATGGGTCTCTTCCTGGCGCTCTGGCTTCTGATTCCCCTTCCCATCGTCTACTACGTTCATCTTCCCATTAAGTACCTGCTTCCCTGCATGCCCGCCGTGATTCTGATGTGCTTCCGGCTGATGGAGGGGTTTTCCGTCCGAGTTGTCCGTATCGCAGCCATTGCATCGATCGCCGCCAGCACAGGCTACTCTCTTCTCATCCTTCGCTCGGACGCGGAGTTTGCGGAGTTCGGCCGGTACGCCATGTATCGTTTGATTTCGCCGCACGTTGCGGCAGGCGAAAAAGTCTGGTTCGGCGGGCAGCAATGGTCTTATTGGTATGCGCCCCAGGCGGGGGCTACGCTTACCTTTCCCGGCGGCCCTCAACCAAAGCCGGGAGATCTGTTGGTGGTGGGCCTGTTTGGGGGCGGGGGAGCACATTCGCCGCTGGAACGTTTCCCACATCGAACATTGGTGGAAGCGATATCACAGAATCATCGGTTTGGAAGAATCTACAACGGGCTCTGGATGTGGGGGTTCGGCGAAAGCGAGAATGACCGGTACGAACTGTGGAGAATCGATTAAGAGCGAACCGGGCTGCGCGATGAATTCCGCACCAACTCCGCTGAACCACGCGGATTAAGCCCATATCTTAAATCCGCGGCTCCGCCTTGCCGCCGGTATCTTACGAGCGCTTCGCACCAACGGTTCAATAGGAAGAGCGCTTGACCAGCCGGATGTTCCAACCCCGCGGATTCTCGGGAAGAACGACGACCGTCCCCGCCGGCGCGGCTTGAAAGCTGCTGGCAGACCCGGCAAAATGGAGATCCT
>JBEKXX010000008.1:0-39404 GCA_049511595.1 Occallatibacter sp.
CGATGTTGTTGTAAGCAGGAGCGTTGAGGTATGCGGGATCGGAGCTAATCTGCGCCGCGGCCGGTATTGCGGTGTATTTCGAGCTGAGGATGGGTTGACCGCACACCGCACTTTAGGCACTCATTTCCCGGGCATTTTTCAGAATGCCGAGCAAGACCGGAGCAGTGAGCACCAACACGGACAGGGGAGGCTTCATAGAGTAAAACCAGATTTGTTTCTTACTCAGCGAAGCCCTCGCTGGCCCCCGTTATCGGAGAACTTTCACTGCCGATAGGCTAAACCAAGGAATGATGCTGATCAGTTCAAGATATCCAGGGCCGGTCAGTCAAATTACGTCAGGCCAATGTACTTTAGTAATCGAGATAGCCTTTGGGAGCCTCTGCACAGCCGGGCACTTTGCGGGGCGATGAAGCGCTGAAGCGGCTTCTGTCGAAAATGCAAGGAATATCGCAGGAAAGCGCTTATCTTCTTAGATAGTTACAGCGGTTCTCCTGTAACTATGGGTCATTTCAGACAGTATTCAAGGCGGCTTTTTTCTTGGCGAAAAGCCACTTAGTGAGTGTACCCTGGCTTACACTTGCAGGAGACCCGCAATAAGGACAGCCGACTTGCCGGATTGAGCGTGGCAAACGCCTGATCGGTCCGTCCCGCAAGCGCCTCGATATCCGGCATCATTCCGAGCGCGTTTCTCCAATTGGGCAACGCAGTGATCTGCTGATCGGCAGAGAGCTTTTCAAGAATCGCCTCCGCCTCCGCATAGGAATGTATTTCAGAAAGCGACCTGGCTTGAGCCATTTGTTGTTGAAGAGTCTCTTCCGTGGTGGTGGCTGTAGATTGTGCCGGCGAGGCTGTCGAAACAAGGCAAATGGTTATGAGTGCGAGGAGTCATTTCATGCGTACGTTCTCTTTGTCTTTTGGTACGAGCCTTGAGCCTATGTGGTTCCGGCATCCAGAGGGCCTGTGAAGAGAATTCGTCGAACCAAGCCGTGTATTTAGCCGATTGCACCTTTCTGCGTGTTCCACGTGGAACAGTTTGGGATATGTAATCGGGTTGGGAACCGAAGCGGCAATGGTTCCACGTGGAACATCCATCGCCTGCGGCCCAATTTGGGTTTGGGTTCAAGATAGGAAACACTTCGCAACTTCAGCAAAATCGCGCCAAACCGTCATGAGGTTTTCCACCACGTGGCCGTTTTTGTCCGCTCCCAGCCCCTTTGCGGGATCTGGTTGAAAAACCCTTCCTGCTCAAGCGCTTGCTCCAGAAAGCTGCCGGTGAGCCCCACGCACTTTCCACAACCCTGCCCGGTTTCCCACAGCGCAAGGAAATTCGCGTTTCAGCTCTTTCCTTTACTCTGAAATGCCATGGGCAAGATCATCGGGGTCGTGAACCAAAAGGGCGGAGTGGGCAAAACCACCACAGCCATCAATCTGGCTGCATGTCTGGCATTGGAAGGCCTCAAAGTCCTCCTGGTTGACTGCGATCCCCAGGCCAACGCCTCCTCTGGCCTCGGTCTCCAGCGAGACGACAGCCGCCACTCCGCGTACGACGTGCTCATGGGCGACAGTATGGCGGAACAGGTCGTCCTCTCCACAGAAGTGGATGGTCTTTGGCTTTTGCCCGGCTCCAAGAATCTGACTGGGGCAAATATTGAGCTCGCCTCGACTGAGGACCGCGCTCTCCGCCTGCGCCACGGACTGGAACCGATCAGAGACAACTTCGATCTCATCTTCCTGGATGGCCCGCCGGCCCTCGATCTGCTTACGCTCAACGTCCTCTCCGCAGCGGAGAGCCTCATTGTGCCCATGCAGGCCGAATACTTTGCTCTCGAGGGGATCTCGGAGCTAATTTCTACCCTTGAACGGGTGCGCGCGGCCTACAATCCCAGCCTCACCATCGAGGGCGTGCTGCTGACCATGTACGACGATCGCACCAATCTCGCGCAACAGGTGACCGATACCCTTCGCGAGTATTTTCGGGAAATTCTTTATCGGACCGTGATCCCGCGCAACGTCCGTCTGGCGGAAGCGCCGAGCCACGGTAAACCGGTCTTCTTGTACGACCCTCGCTCACGTGGGGCCGAGGCATACTTTGAGATGACGGGCGAATTTTTGGCTCGAAATCAGATCGAAAGCCCGCGCGCCGCTGAACGCAAAGCCAAGGCTGGAGATAGTCCCCGGCCGAGAGGTGCGTTTTGGCCCTATTCATGACCTGTTAGCCGCCTACTGATCTAACCTTCGCTGCCAGAATTCAGGCAGTTTGACGTAATTCGCAGGAATTGAGGAATTTGCACCATGAATACGACTGCCACCGATACCAAACGCCGCGCCCTGGGCAAAGGGCTCGACTCCCTGCTTCCGCGCGTCCAGGCCACGCCCGCGGCCGAAAGCGAGGGCGGAAAGCCCCGGGAGATTCCACTCGACCAGATCGATCAGAACCCTTTCCAGACACGCTCACAGGTGAATCAGGAGCAGTTGGCGGAACTGGCCGCCTCGATCGCCGCCAACGGCGTAGTACAGCCGGTGCTCGTTCGCCCGCTGGCTGGCGGCCGATTCCAACTCATCGCCGGCGAGCGGCGCTGGCGCGCTTCGCAGATGGCTGGCAAGAAGACAGTTCCGGCTATCCTGCGCCAGGTCTCTGACGAACAGGCTTTGGAAATCACGATTGTCGAGAACCTTCAGCGCGCCGACCTGAACCCCATGGAGCAAGCCCGCGCCTTCGAGAGGCTCTCGCGCGAGTTCCACATGACCCAGGAGCAGATGGCACAGCGCACAGGAAAGGATCGAGCATCTGTAGCTAATTTCTTACGTTTATTGAAGTTACCGTCATCTGTCCAGACTCGGGTCGAGTCCGGCGAGCTCACATTCGGGCATGCACGCGCACTGCTGGCGATTGAAGACGCTGAGGGAATTGAGAAGGCGGCGCAGAGGATCGCCACACTTTCGCTATCTGTTCGCCAGACAGAGAGCTTTGTGCAAGGGCTTATCGATCCCAGCCGCAAGGCGAAAAAAGGGCCCAAACCGGCACCGCCCGTTGATCCCAACGTGCGCGATGCGCAGGAGCGGCTGCAACGCGCCCTGGGACTTAAGGTTACGATTGAGGACCACGACGGCCGCGGGAAAGTCATCATCGAGTACGCCCGGCTGGAGGACTTCGATGCGCTCATGGAGCGGTTCGCAGGAGAGTAGACAAACAGGAAGCAGAACCAGCAGGTTGAACAGCGCACGAGCCACGGTGGAAAATCTGATAATTTGACTTTATGGACCCCATCAGCATCAGTGTCACGGAGGCATCGCGGAACTTTGCGGAGTGCGTGAATCGCGCGCGCTATCAGGGTGCAAGCTTCATCCTGCTCAAGGGCGGGGCGCCTGTGGCACGCATCGAGCCGGCCGGGCGAAAGCCAAGAAAAGGAAGCGAGTTAGCCGCAGCACTGCAAAAAGCAGTGGAAGGCGTTCACGTTGGAGAGGAAGAAGCCACCTCCTGGCTTCACGATTTGGAACAGGCGCGCGGATCGCTGCAGCCCCAGGTGCGGCCGTGGCGTTTCTGATCGATGCCGATGTGATCATTCAGGCCGAACGGAAGGCTCTTGACCTGGATGCGTGGCTACGCGCGCATCCCAACGAGGAGGTCAAGCTCGCAGCCATCACGGTGGCAGAGCTGTGGCGCAGCGTGGAGCGCGCCGCCGGAGTTCACCGCGCCAGGCGACAGAAGTTCGTTCTCCGAGCGCTGAGCGTGTTTGAGGTCGTTCCATACACCGAGAAGGCAGCCGCCGAACATGCGCGCCTGTGGGCAGAAGTTGAGACCACCGGACAGAGAATGAGCCCGCACGACCTGATGCTTGCAGCGACGGCTCGTGAATCCGGCGCTGCGATCGTGACCTTCAACACGCGGCGTTTCGCGGCGGTTCCGGGACTGACTGTGCTCAAGCCGTAAGCAGCGCCGGCCGGCGACGTGAAGCGAGCGCTCCGCGCGCACGCGGAGACGGTAGAATTCAGTCTGACGAGAAAGCGTTCCGCATGAGTTCTACATTGCAAGTTGCGCGCCGCAGCCTGGCGGCGATAGTGCTATTTTTTGTGCTGCTAGCCGGCCTACACGCGCAACAGCGTTGGACCGAGGCGCAGGCCAACGCGTGGTATGCCGCGCAGCCGTGGCCTGTGGGCGCGAATTTCCTGCCTTCGACGGCGATCAATGAACTGGAAATGTGGCAGGCCGATACCTTCGATCCCAAAACCATCGATCGCGAGTTGGGATGGGCCGAAGGGATCGGGATGAATACCATGCGCGTCTTCCTGCACAACCTGCTGTGGGAGCAGGATCCGGAGGGATTCAAGCAGCGCATCGATACTTTTTTGACGATTGCCGCGCGGCATCGCATCCGGCCAGTGTTCGTGCTGTTCGACTCGTGCTGGGATCCGTTTCCCAAGCTGGGGCCGCAGCATCCGCCGATTCCGGGCGTGCATAACTCGGGATGGGTGCAGGCGCCGGGCGCGGCGGTGCTTGCCGATCCCACACAATATCCGCGCCTGGAGCAGTATGTGAAGGGCGTGGTGGGCGCGTTTGCGAACGACCCTCGGATTCTGGCGTGGGACGTGTGGAACGAGCCGGACAACGGCAACGAGAGCTCCTACGCGAAGGGCGAGCCGCGCAACAAGAACGAGATCGTGCTCAGCCTGGTGCCGCAGGTCTTCGCGTGGGCGCGGAGCGTGCATCCTACGCAGCCGCTCACCAGCGGAGTGTGGCACGGCGATTGGGACTCGCTCGGCAAGATGCCGCCGATGGCGCGTGTGCAGATCGAGGGATCGGACGTGATCAGCTTTCACAACTACGGCTGGCCCGAAGATTTCGAGAAGCGCGTGAAGGACCTGGAGCAGTTTCACCGGCCGATCATTTGCACCGAGTACATGGCGCGCGGGAATGGGAGCATATTCGACACCATCCTGCCGATTGCACACCAATACCGCGTGGGAGCGATCAACTGGGGGTTGGTGGCAGGCAAGAGCCAGACGTATCTGCCTTGGGATTCATGGCAGCACCCGTATGTACTTGAGCAACCGGCGATCTGGTTCCACGATGTCTTTCATGCCGACGGCACGCCGTACCGTGAGCGCGAGGTAGAGATCATCCGCGACCTGACGAGCGACAAGCAACCGCCATTGTGACGGCGCGGTTGCTTTGCGGTTGCGGCGGATTTATCCTGCTGTTTCTGAGCGCTTTCCCTGAAGGCTCCTCAGCACGGCGGGGGAGCCAGTCTTTTTTTGTTGAATCGGCTTCCCGAGCGCCTCTGCGGAGACAGCAACATGGTTCTCCAACCCATGCCATCTACCAACCATGCGCCCCGCGCGGTGCAACCCATCCCCGTTCTTCTGAACGGACGAACACTCGAAGCAAACCGGCGTATTCCACTCAACCTGGACTGGGTGGAAGGCGTGCGCATGAACACCAGCGCTGTGGAGCGACGGGCGGCGACGCATGTTGCGCGGCGCACCGTGAAAAAGGAGACGCAGGCGGCGTGGCTGCTGCGCGCCATCGCATGCATGGACCTGACCACTCTGAGCGGCGACGACTCGGCCGACCGCGTGCGGCGGCTCTGCGCCAAGGCGCGCAATCCGCTGCAGCGGCGCCTCGTGGAGGGCCTCGGCATCGAGGATCTGCATCTGACTGTCGGCGCGGTCTGCGTGTATCACGCATTTGTTGAGACGGCGGTGAAAGCGCTGGAGGGCTCGGGCATTCCCGTGGCCGCGGTCTCGGCCGGCTTTCCTGCGGGATTGTCGCCGTTAGCCGAGCGTGTCGATGAAATTCACCGCAGCGTGGAGGCGGGCGCGCAAGAGATCGATATCGTCATCACGCGAGCGCATGTGTTTGGCGGGGAGTGGCAAGCGCTGTACGACGAGATTGCGGCATTCAAGGAAGCTGCCGGTCCGGCGCACCTGAAAGCGATCCTCGGCACTGGCGATCTGATGACCCTGCGCAACGTGGCGCGCGCGAGCTGGGTGGCGATGATGGCTGGCGCGAACTTCATCAAGACGTCGACGGGCAAGGAGAGCGTGAATGCCACGCTGCCGGTTTCTCTGGTGATGGTGCGGTGCATTCGCGATTATGCAGAGCGCACAGGCATGGCGGTGGGATTCAAGCCGGCCGGCGGTATTCGCACGGCGAAGCAGGCTCTGGATTGGCTGGCGCTGATGAAAGACGAGTTGGGCCGTCCCTGGCTCGAACCGTCACTCTTCCGCTTCGGCGCCAGTGGAATGCTGGGCGACATCGAGCGCCAACTGGAGCATCATCTGACCGGCCGGTACTCAGCCACCTACCGTCACCCCATCGCGTAGAGGTCCAGCAAAGGATCGGAAGGAGACGCTGTGAGCATTGCGGAAAAGTTCTACAGCATGGAGTACGGCGCAGCGCCGGAGGATCCGAAGGAAGCAGTCCAGTGGCTTGAACGGCATCATCGCCGTTTTGAAGAGTTCATCGGCGGCGCGTGGGTGAGGCCGGCGAGCGGTGAGTACCAGACCACCAGCGATCCGTCCACTGGCGACACCATCGCCGAAGTGGCGAAGGGCAATGCGGACGACGTGGAAGCGGCGGTGATAGCGGCGCGGAAGGCTTTGCCGGCATGGCAGGCGCTGAGCGGCCACGAGCGGGCGCGGTATTTGTACGCTCTGGCCCGGCAGGTGCAAAAGCACTCGCGGCGGCTGGCGGTGCTGGAGACGATCGACAACGGCAAGCCCATCCGCGAGAGCCGCGACATCGACATTCCGCTTGTGGCGCGGCACTTCTATCACCACGCCGGCTGGGCGCAACTGCTGGAGCAGGAGTTTCCCAACTACACGGCCTGCGGCGTCGTGGGCCAGGTGATTCCGTGGAACTTCCCGCTGCTGATGTTTGCCTGGAAGGTTGCCCCGGCGCTGGCCGCGGGTAACACGGTGGTCATCAAGCCGGCGAAGTACACGCCGCTGACCGCGCTGGCGTTTGCTGAGCTGGCGATGGAAGTGGGCCTGCCGCCGGGCGTGCTGAACGTGCTGACGTGCGATGCGAAGACCGGCCAGGCGCTCATCGAGCATCCGGGCATCGATAAAGTTGCGTTTACCGGATCGACGGAAGTGGGGCGGACGATTCGCAAGGCCACGGCCAACTCGACGAAGAAGCTCTCGCTGGAGCTTGGAGGCAAATCGCCCTTCGTCGTCTTCGACGATGCCGATCTCGACTCGGCCGTCGAGGGCCTGGTGGATGCGATCTGGTTCAACCAGGGAGAGGTGTGCTGCGCGGGCTCGCGGCTGCTGGTGCAGGAACGCGTAGCCGAGGCGCTCTATGCCAAGGTGCGCGCGCGGATGGAAACGCTGCGCGTGGGCGCGCCGCTCGACAAGTCTGTCGATATTGGAGCGATCGTTTCGCCGGTGCAGCTTGAAACCATCCGCAAGATGGTGGATGCCGGCGTGGCCGAAGGCGCGAAGTGTTGGCAGCCGAGCAATCCTGTGCCGCAGAAGGGCTGCTTTTTCCCGCCCACGCTGCTCACCGACGTGCATCCGGCGGCGACGGTGGTCCAGGAGGAGATTTTCGGGCCGGTGCTCGTGGCCATGACCTTCCGCACGCCGGCCGAGGCCGCGGAGCTCGCCAACAACACGGTCTATGGGCTTGCCGCGAGCATATGGAGCGAGAACATCAATGTGGCGCTCGACCTGGCCTCGAAGGTCAAGGCCGGAGTGGTGTGGGTGAATTGCACCAACCAGTTCGACGCCGCGTGCGGATTCGGCGGCTATCGCGAGTCGGGCTATGGACGCGAAGGCGGACGCGAGGGGATGCTGGAGTATCTGACGCCGAAGTGGCTGCACGCGCTGCCCGCGGCGCGCGAGACGGCGGCGCGCATTGAGGCTCCCGACGAAAAGGAGGGTTTCGCGCCGGCAGGTTCGCCGCCCGGATCGAGTATCGACCGCACGGTCAAGCAGTACATCGGCGGCAAACAGGCGCGGCCCGACTCCGGCTACTCGTTCCCGGTTTATGGGCGCGAGGGCGAGCTGCTTGGCGAAGCTCCGCTGGGCAATCGCAAGGACATTCGCAACGCGGTAGAGGCGGCGCGAAACGCCGCGGGCTGGGCACAAACAACGGCGCACAATCGCGCGCAGTTGATCTACTTCCTCGCGGAAAACATGATCCAGCGCCGCGACGAGATTGCGCATGGGCTTGCGCGCGCCGTCGGCGACGAACAGGCGACAGTCGAAGTGGATCTCTCCATCGAGCGCATCTTCAGCTATGCCGCGTGGGCCGACAAATACGAGGGCGTGGTGCATCATCCGCCGGGCCGCAATATCACCATCGCCATGCCGGAACCGGTGGGCGCCATCGGCATTCTGGCGCCGAGCGGGGCGCCGCTACTTGGCCTGCTTTCGCTGGTACTGCCCTCCATGGCTATGGGCAATACCGTGGTGGCCGTGCCTTCGGAGCGCTATCCGCTCATCATCGGTGACCTGTATCAACTGCTTGATACAAGCGATGTGCCGGGCGGAGTGGTGAATCTGGTTGCCGGCCGCCCTGCGGAACTGGCCAAAACGCTGGCCGAGCACGACGGCATCGAGGCCATCTGGTGCTTCCGCTCGAACGAGGAAGCCACGATGGTGCGCGCCGCCTCCATCGGCAACATGAAACAGGTGTGGACCAACGACGGGCACGAGTACGACTGGTTCAATCCCTCGCAGGCCGAGGGCCGCTGGTTCCTGCAGCACGCAACGCAGGTGAAGAACATCTGGGTGCCGTACGGAGAATAATCGCCGAAACCGTTAAGACCGCCTGGTTGTACTCCGGCACCGGAAGTGGAAACCGCGCCAATCGTCGATATCCGTACGAATTTCTGAAAAAGCGCCGGTAGGCTCCGTAGATACATTACTTAAGTGCTGTGAAAAATCAGACTGTTAATTGCAAAAGTAACCAATTTACGATTACCGTAGGTACGTCATCATTGATTTACTTTTCGGATCGGTTGCTCTTGGTTGCTTAAGTGTCTGCTGACTTAGAGGTGCACGCATGACCTGCCCCAGGTGCCAGTCCAGCTCCGTTTCCGTCATTCCGGCAGAGATTCGTCTCTATCGGAACAGCCCTCGCACGTTGAGCCATCCTCCCGTGACTCCCTCCCCGGATGTCCAGATTTGCCTTGATTGCGGCTGGTCGGAATTCTCAGTCCCTCGTTCCTGGCTTTCCGCCGGATGGTTGCGCACGGCGCGCCCAACGGTTACCCCAAATGGGGCCGCTATTGTCTCCACGCCCGTGCCCGCCGCTTCAACATAGACAGAGTTGCCGCAATGCCGTGCCGGCCTCGCGCGACCGGGAATGAATAGGCCAAGCAAAAGGCCCCCAGCCGAAAACGGGAGACGCGCGTTCATTCGACAAATGGCGTATCAGGCGGTGCGCCGCCATTTGCTTATCAGCGGCTCAATGCATGGAGTAGCAGCACCCAGTCGCTGTCGCCAGCGCGATTCTTTGCCGGCGGGGTGAATTGCCGGGTTCCCTTGTTCGGAAATTGCCCACCCTGGACCGCGCGATAGGTCCCATTCGTTGGGTCAAACCACTTGGCAGTAGCGGGGCCTTTCAGGCTACTCATATCGACAGTGACCGTGCGCGCGGTGGGCATATAAACGACCACGTACGATCCGTCCGCTGTCCTGGCGGCCGTCGCATAGTCGCTCTGACTAACGCCCACCTGGATTGTAGCCGCGAGCGTGTCGGAATCGAACAGGATCTGGTCGCTGCCAAAGCTACCCAAGCCTGCGGTTACGATTTTGTGCTGCTGGTCGGGAACAAGGTACTGCCACGGCAGAGATGAGAAGAAATCTCTCCAGATGGTAAGCTGCGATGCGCCAAGAGTATCGATATACGAGTACCATCCCGGCGTAAGGGTCCAAGTGTATCGATTGCCATAAAATTGGCCCACGCCACCGCTCAGCATGGTCCAATATTCCTGGCGCCGCAGCACCTCGGGCGTTCCATAGTCTGCCGGCGTGCCGACATCTTCCAGATCGTAGTGCGCTTCCTCCAGATAGGCGGGCATCACCGGCGTTTGATTGTAGCTGTGCAACATCTGGATGTAGGTCGCCGAGTAAGTATAGGTGCCGTTGAGCGAAATGATCGGAACCCAGCTTCGATCATCCAGAGACGAGCTTGTTTGGTAGTTGATCTCAACAGTCTGGAACTGCTCCGGGGCAACCGACTGGATCCCTTTCGCTACGGCCAGTACCAATGCATCATCGGTAGGAACTCTCCACTTGTTGAAGTCATTCCCGCTGATCCACGCGACATTTGAGTATGTTTTATAGCGGCGGCCAAGATATTGTCCGTAAGCGTAGTCTGCAGCAAGGCCATTGGTGCGCAATGTTTGCAGCCAACCATTGGTTTCCGCCGGATCGATGAAAACCAAAATGCCATGTCTTGCCGCAATCCGAACCATGTGGTCGAGACGCGTAAAGTAGGCTTCGTTGGGCTTAGACAGATCGTAATGCGCGTAATCCATCCCGCCCGCCAGGAATCCCGTGAAAGGAAAAATGCCGTCTGGGGTAGCGCCGCTCTTGAGCTCAGGATAGCCACTGCCCGCGCAGGCTGCATCCATCCACCCGGCCGTGTTGAACCCATGCGCCTGCCGGTCAGCAAAGTACTTTTCAGCGTCTGCCTCGCTCAGCCTGCACATTAATTTTTGAGGAGTATCTCCCACGATCAGAAACGGCCTATTCTTCTGGTCTACAAGATAGCGGTGGTTCGCGCTCAGCTTGAGCGGGTAAGCGGGCAAGGTTGCGACGGAAGATTGAGCGTGCACCGCGCCTACCCCTCCCTTTGCCGCAACCAGGCCGGGGAAAATGAGCGATATAAGCGCTGCAAGTCCGATCGACAATAAGCAATGGCGGAAGGTTCCGATTCTCACTTTGACACCTCTTGATGCGATTCTTGCTGTTTGGCTTGGTCCGCGGTCACGCCGGTTCCGATCGATTCGCGACAGAGATGCGCGAACTCAAAATGATCCTCGCCATTGTAAATGCTGCTGGAGGAGTTGAGACGTCTCTGCGACACAAACAAATGTAACAGGTTGAAGAACTCGATTTCTGTCTCACTGCCGAACTTCATTTTTTCTCAGAATCCGCGCGCTTGGGCATATGCATGGGAAACCCGCTCATCGGCTCGCATCGGATCATCGTGGCTGCGCTCTGGACCGAAGTCTATTTCCCGGCGGCGAGGTTTTGGAGCCAAAGGAAGTTCTGGGGCCGGAAACAGAGAAGAAAACCCATAACGCCGCCATCGGGCAGAAGGAGAGCTACGCTGACTGGAAAATCTCCGCGACGCCACGGTGCGGCTGGGCGAGACGGACTCAACGCGGACCGTCTACGACCAGCCAGATGGCCGCGGCACACGGGCTATAATGACGCGAGACCTACCCGCCTCAGCGGCTTCCGCCGGTCGTCTTTCACCGGTAGCGTGTGGCCTGGGGGCAGAGGCCGCTTTCGAAATGGACAGCGAAGAACACATCCTGGTCACTGGCGCCACCGGCTTCCTCGGAGTGCAATTGGTACGCGAACTACTGGAGCAGCGGCCAAATGCAACACTGGCGCTCCTCATCCGCGATCGAGGGGGACAAACGGGCCGGCAGCGCGCCGATTCCTTTATCCCGTCCGCGGACCGCTCGCGCGTTCAGGTTTTGTCTGGAGACGTGAGCCAGCCTGGCTGCGGGCTGGAGACAGAGCGCTACCGCCGCCTCCAGGCGGAAACCACCCGCGTGGTCCACTCCGCCGCCACGGTGCGGTTCGATCACTCGCTCGACGAGGCACGCAGCATCAACGTGGAGGGTACCCGGCATATTCTCGATTTTGCGGGCGGTTCGCGCCAACTTCGAAGCTTCGCCTATGTGGGTACTGCCTACGTTGCCGGCGAGCGTTCGGACCTGGTGCGCGAGGACGAGCTGAACGTCGGCCAAACCTATCGCAATACCTATGAACAGACCAAAGCCGAGGCTGAAGCCCTGGTGCGTTCGCGTCTTGGCTCTATCCCCGGCGTGATTCTGCGCCCTAGTATCATCGTGGGAGATTCGCGCACCGGCGTCACCTCCAGCTTCAAGATGATGTATTGGCCGCTCAAGATCTACGCGCGGCGGCTTTGGCGAACCGTGCCCGGCTATCCCGATGCGGTTTTGGACATCGTGCCGGTCGATTTTGTCGCCAAAACTGTCGCCGTGCTGCTCTTTGACGAGGACGCACTGAATTCGACCGTGCACCTCTGCGCCGGACCCCGCGGCAGCGCAACCATCGACAAGGTCGCTCATCGAGCCATGCAGTACTTCAATGGACTTGAGCCGCGATATGTCGATCCGAGGTTCTTCTTCGCCGTGCTGCGGCCCATTCTGTTCGCCACTTTGTGGGGGCGTAAGCGCCGTGTGCTGCGCGACGGACGGGCCTACCGGGACTACTTCACCATGCGCATGCAGTTTGACACCAGCAATGCCGAACGTCTTTTGAAACCCGCCGGAGTAAGCCCTCCGCCTGTACTCGATTATCTCGACCGGCTTTTCCATTACTGTGTGGCCAGCGACTGGGGCCGCAAGCCCGTTTCTGCGCTATGAGCATTCTCCTCCGCTATCGACTCGCGCGCGACCGCGGCGTCACCGTGGCTAACCTTGTGGATGAACTGGTTCGGCGGAAGGGAAATTGCGAAGTTCATGTCGATGACGCCGGCCCGTTTCACCTGGCCGATCTCCACGCAAAAATCTGCTCGATCGATGCGTTTCTGCGGCGGACCGTCGCGCTGCGCCCGGGCCAGCCGGTAGCGATTTATCGCACCAACGACCGGAGATGTTTTCATTGGTTTCTGGCCATTATCCGCGCCGGAGGCATTGCCGTGCCGCTCAATCCGATGCTCTCCCTTGTCGAGGTGCGCCGGATTCTGGCCGATAGCGGAACGGAGATTCTCGTTACAGACAAAGCGGTATTCGAACGCCGCATCGGAAGCCGCGAGGCCCTGAATGTGCGCACCTGGATACAAGACGACAATGAGGAGGGGATGATCGAGTTCTTCCAGCACGTTTCTGAGGTTCATGCGCAGTTCCCGCCGGCAACGATCGATCCGGCCGCGACGGTTGCCATCTTTCACACCTCCGGCACCAGCGGATTCCCCAAGGGCGCAGCCTTATCGAGCAACGCGCTGCTGGGGGCGCGCGCGTCGACGGTGCTCTCGGGAGCATTTCTGGGACCGCGGGACCTGGCGCTGGTGGCGCTGCCCTGGTCGCACATCATGGCCGTTAGTATTGCTCTCTATGGTCTGATGGCCGGCATCCGCGGCTGCTTTCTGGACCATTTTGATGTAGAAGCCGCGCTGGATATGGCCGAGCGCTTTCGCATTACCGCCTTTGTCGGCGTACCCGCGATGTTTGCGCGGCTCGTGAATGCCAATCCCGCACCTGCCCGTCTGGCAAGCGTGCGGGTGTGGCTCTCGGCCAGCGACTATCTTCCCTCGGAGGTGCGGCAGCGGCTGCGGCGGTTCGGAGCCCTGTTCCGGCTGCCGGGTGGTTTGCGTGTTCCCCCTGTTCTTCTGAATGGCTATGGCATGGTGGAGCTGGGCGGCCTGGCTATGATGGGCGTTGAGTTGCCGCTGCTGCCCGGGAGCGGGAACCTTTGCATTCCCGTTCCGCCATATCGCATTCGTGTTGTCGATGAGAACGGGCGCACCGTGCCGGCGGGCGTAGCTGGCGAGTGCCAGATTCGCCGCCGCGGGCTGACCCCGCATTATTGGAAAGACAAGGGCGATTCTCAGAAGATTTTGACCTGCGACGGCTGGTTGCGTACGGGCGACCTGGCTGTGCGCAATCGCCTGGGGTTTATCCGGCTGGTTGGGCGCGCGAAAGATGTAATCAAGTCGGGGGGCTACTCAGTCTACGTGCGCGAGCTGGAAGAGGCGATTCTGGCCCATCCTGCCGTGGCCCGTGCCGTCGCGTTCGGCCTGACGCATCGCGAAAAGGGAGAGGTTCCCGTGGCCGCGGTTGAATTGCATGCGGGTTCCTCGGCAACTGAAGACGAACTGCTGAATTGGTGCCGCGGCAATCTCGCTGCGTACAAGGCGCCACGGCGCATCTGGATTCTCGACTCGGGCGATCTGCCGCAGAATCACAGCGGCAAGTTCCTACGGCGCGTGCTCCAGGAGCGATTCGCGCCGCTGATGGAATGAAGCCACTGGTACGCGCTGCGCCGGATGATTGGTTTCTTCGCAGGCGGCCGGAGTCAGGCCATCGCCGGGAACGCTGCAGGCGCCGCGGCGGTCACCATCTCACGAATGGAGTCGATCACCAGTTCCGGCTCATCGAGATGGATCCAGTGCGCGCTTTCCACCGCAATCACCTGCCGCACATTGTTCCCAATTTTTTTGAGGCACTGGTTGGACAGGGGCGTCGACTTCCCGGGGGTCAGCACCACGACCGGAATATCGAGAATGGGATCGGCGTGCTGCATTTCGCGCACGGTGTCGGGGACTGCCGCGACATGGCGTTGCATTCCGGCGTAGTAGCCTGGTCGCGACCAGTGTGCTGCGACCACAGGCCACACCTCCCTGGGCATCTTGCCTACTTCTTCTGTAACCCGCTTGAGAACATGGCGCCCGCCCACTCCCCCCGCGTCCGCGAGATGTCCCGAAAGCCTTCCCGAACGGCATAGCAGAGATGTCACGGCGAGCCGGGCCAATCCAAAACGTGCAATCGGAATCGCGTAACCGGAAAGCCTCTTACAGCGCTCGATCATGGATTGTTTTTCAGGTTTGAGCGGGGGCCATTCCTCGCACCGCATCGGATCCACCAGTACAACGCCGGCGACATCTTCGGGATATATGGCCGCATAGCGGCGCATGACCAATCCGCCAAAGGAATGTCCCACAAGGATGTACGGCGGCTTAATGCCCGCCATTTCCAGCATCGTGTGCAGTTCGGTTGAGATGTTTCCAGGCGTGCGCCGGCTCCGGCATGGACTGCTCCAGCCAAGGCCGCTGCGATCGTACGACGCGGTTGCGGTAAAACAAGAAACCTTCTCCTGGATGTGATGCCAATTCAGGTTGGTGGCCGCAATACCGGCCTCGAAGAGCACGGCCGGCCCGCCCGATCCCTTTTCCACCACGTAGAGCTTTTGCCCGCGTCCAATTTCTACCCAGCGGCCAGGGCCGGTGTATCGCAGCCTGTCGCGCCGGGTACCAAGGCACTGATAGAGAAAACCCGCGGCAAGGATCGCTGCGATGAAAGACAAAATCACGAGTGAAAGGCTCATGGACGATCCTCGAAATGGGTGATCTGCTCAGATCCGGAATCTCTGGCGCTGAGATGGGTTTTGGCGCTGCCCCGGAAGTGGACACACTCGTCCTGCCGCGCTGCCGCTACAGCGCCCCTGGGAGGGACGATGCCCACCAGCATGTGCAAAGCTCCTGCAAACCAGAGCCCCTTCGCGCTGAGCGCATAGCTGCTGCGCTTCCCGTTGGCGTCTACCCGGGCAAGTTGCCCTGCGGCACGATAGTCCGAAGCCTCAAAGTGATTCCGCAGCGGCGTGAGGACTGCCTGCGCATCCGTCGCATGCGCCGTGGTGGCGATCGACAGTGCCGCTGGGGGCAAAACGGAGGCCAGCCTCATGACACAATCCTTCCATCTTGGATGCGGATGTGGCGCGGCGCCGCGCGCGCAATTTCATCCTCATGCGTGACCACAATCAGCGTCATGCCGCGCTTCTTCTGAATTCCGATCAAGACCTCCAGAATGCGCGCGGAGTTTGCACTGTCGAGATTCCCCGTGGGTTCATCGGCCAACAGAATCTCCGGTTGATTGGCCAACGCCCTGGCGATCGCAACGCGCTGCCGCTCCCCCGCGGAGAGTTTGTTGGGATGCTGGTCCATGCGATGCTCTAGGCCCATTTCCCGCAGCAGCGCCTCGGCGCGTTGCCCCCGGTTGCCGCGGCGGTTCCGCGACGCAAGCATTGGAGCTTGAACGTTTTCAATCGCGCGCAAGGTGGGGAGCAGGTAGAAAGCTTGAAAAATGAATCCGACGTAATCGCAGCGATAGGTGTCGAAACCGATAGAAGAGTCCAGCGGCGCGCCCCGGAACAGGACTTTCCCGCTGCTCGGGGTATCGAGCCCCCCGAGCAAATGAAGAAGGGTCGACTTGCCGCTGCCGCTATGCCCGCTGACGGCCACAAACTCGCCAGCATGGATCGAGAGATCGACACCACGCAGCGCCTCGATGCGCCCTTCATCATAGCTCTTGTGCAGGTTCCGTGCTTCGAGAATCGGGCCAGTCATCCCGCAGCCCCTCCACCGGGAAAAGCCGCGACACGTAGGCCCGGGAGCGTACCGGCGCAACCTACCGCCCTCACGCCAAAGCGTTTAAATGCTGGGAAAATGCCGTACCGTACCGCGAATGGGCCGGCAGCAATCCTCGCCCCGCAGAGCTTTGTCAGAGTCCTGAGGCGCCTACGGCCGACCTGATTCGAGACCAATACTGTGAACGACCGTTGAGATGCCATGCGATGGAAGTTCGCCCTGACAGGACCGCTTGCTGGAGAGTCGAATGTCAGTGTATCTGGCAGAATGGGCCGTGTCCATCGAAAAGTTTGTTCTCGAGATTACCTCAAACCTGAACGCCTCGCTGCGTCACGCGCCCGCTCCTTGGGCAGGTAATCCGTCTGTCTAACGCCATCGGCTCGAAAAGGGCTTCCAGCAGAGTCATTTAGGCAACCGCCCGGACGGCGCGCAACAGCAGATTCAGAACTAAGCTGGACGGAGCTTCAGGACCTGTTCGATGAGTTCTGCCGCCCGGCCGGGTCCATCCATCTGCCGGATGGCCCTTTGCAGGCCCTGAGCCGCCTCTCGATATTGACGGTCTTGAAGAACGAGCGTGACCGCTTTGCGAAGCCGCGCCGGGTTTAGCCGATGCCGTGAAACCACTACCCCTGCCCCCCGCGCCTTGAGCCGGGCCGCTACCCCGGGTTGATCGTTGCCGAGAGGCACGGCCACAAGAGGAACTCCCTCGGACAGCGATTCCAGAACCGTGTTGATGCCGGCATGAGTGATCACCACTGCGGCCTGCTTCAAAATCTCCAGTTGGGGCGCAAAGCTCACGACCAGCGGGGCGCCGGCCAAATTGCCCAGTTTTGCCTGATCGAGTCTGCCGCCCAGCGAAATCAATAATTGAGCGTCGAGTCCCGCACAGGCATCCGCGATGGTTCTGAAGATGGCTTCCGAGCCGTTCTGAAAAGTCCCCAGCGATGCGTAAATGAGCGAGCGTCCATCGAGGCGCTCCCAGGGAAACTCAATCGCCGGACGCTGTTGCGCGTGTACGAACGGCCCCGTGTAGTGAAGCCCAACCGGCTTCTTGCCTCGGATCGGAAACTCAAATGCTTCCGGCAGTTGGGTAATTTGCGCCAGAGGCGAGAGCGCTTCCTCGGGGTTCAGGTGGGGCTTCAATCCCCACGCTCTGCGCTGCTCGCTCACATCCCTGATTAGGGGGGATGCCATCCGTAATAGCAATCGAATTGCGAGACGGTTCCGTAGTCGGCGGAGCGGATCCTGTCCCGCTGCCCATCCGAACCAGAAGGGCGGAAACCGGTCGTCATGAGTCAGTGGAGGCAGCAAGGCAATGGAGATCCAGGGCAGGCCAAGATAGTCCGCCACGTTTCCGGCAAAGTCCGCCTCATCCACCAGCAGCGCTTCAATGCCGGCCGCCCGCACAGCCTGTGGCCCGTCGCGCAGGACCATGCGCGCAGAATTCCTCACCCGCTGCAACGTGAATCGAAGCGCCGCAACCCCCTTAAGCCGGGCCATTCGCTGGTCCAACTTCCCCAGGGAACCGAGCGGATATTCGTCGGCGCCGATCCGATAAAACTTGATGCCTGCGGCTCGTACCCGTGCCTCGGTATCGGCAATGCCGAACAGGATCACTTCATGGCCTCTCATTTCCAGGGAACGCGCCAGGGCGGTCATCGGATTCAGATGACCGGTTGCGGGAAAACAAAATGCCCCGAATCTTGCCATAGCTAATCGTGCCGCAGTGCATCCACGGGCGAGAGTTGCCCGGCGTGCCAAGCCGGAAGCGCCCCGGCAACCAGCCCGGCCAGAATTGCGATTCCCACCGCCTCGGCGAGAAGCGGCCAGTGAAGAGACGCGGTAAAGAAGCTTGCGGTTTGTGGCAGCGCCGCTAGCACCCGCAGAGCACACCATCCTAACACGATGCCGAGAAGTCCTCCGCCCAGGCCCAGCAAGACAGCTTCAACCTCAATGTGCGCCAGCACCTGCCATCGCTTCCAGCCCAGTGCGCGCAGGATGCCGATCTCCCGCGTGCGCTCGAAGACAGACATGGCCATGGTGTTGGCGATGCCCAGTATGCCGATAAGCAGGGCAAGCAAGGAAGTGCCCCAGGCGGAAGCCTGGGCCAGCTTGACGAACTGATTGTCGCTGGCGCGCTCTGCGGCCGGAACCGCACGAACACCCGGCAGTGCGGCCTGAATCTCTGCCTGTGCGCGCTTCAGATACTTTACCGGCGCTTCGCCTGCAGGCAGCGGCCGCAGGCGCACATCGATCGTCGACACTTTGCCTTCCATGCCGCTTAGCTGCTGCAGTCGGTCGAGCGGCATGATGACCGCGGCCGCCTCGAGGGTCGAAGCGCCGTGATAGATCGCAGTTACCTTGAACTGCGTGCCTTGAAGCTCAAGAGTGTCGCCGGGCTTCTTGTTCAAATCCTGCGCGAGCAGGTCGCCGAGCATGACTTCGCGCTGGCCATCGCGAAATCGTCGCCCCGTCAGAATTTGCAGAGAATCGAGCTGAAACGCATCGGCGTTCCAGCCGTAGACCAGCGCATTCACTTCGGGGGTCACGTCCATCAAGTTATAGATTGCGGGGGATGCCTGCGCCACAACATGCAGTTCCCTGAGCTTTGCGGTCGCTGACTCGTCCAGCGTTGTGTTCAGGAATGTTCCCTGAATCACGGAGATATCCGTGCCGCTGCTGGAGTAAATTCGCATCCACTGCTGTTGGAATGCGCTCGAAAAGCCCACCAGGCCCACAAACGCGCCAACCGCCATTCCGATCCCAGTCAGCGTGAGCAGGGTCCTCAACCGCCGGCGCCGGAGGTTCTTCAGCACAAACCCGGTGAATGACAATGAATTTGCCATGAGTTCTGAGACGTCCTACTCTCTTCGCATTGAAGACTGAGCCGCGAGTTTACCGCAGCGGCGTTCGACGCGCTCATTCAGAATAAGAGGTCGGGTGAACCATCTCCAAATCTCGCCTGCTCGTGTTTGGGAATCGTTGCACTCCAGCGGCTTGACTGAGAACCGCTGCGGGCTCGCTCTCCAGAAACAAGACGGTTCACGCCTCTCGAAATCGATCGCCGATTCGCCGTCTCTGGCTCTCGACTCACCGCAGTCCCTGCTGGCGATTTCAAACCCGAAGCGCTTATTGAGCATGGGTTGAGCTTCCTTCAGAAGCTAGGCTCTGGGAAACTGGGTAGGGTTTTGCGATCCGCTTTCCAGCCATCGAAACGAGCGCATGTGGGCAACGGGTGCCCGACAAGCAAGCCGATGTCATGACGAGCCCTCGTCGACGCCAGCTTCAAGAACCCGCAGGCGCCGCATGATTCCGGCTGAAATTGAATTGGCGAGTTTGCCGGGAAAACCTGTTGGGAGGTCTGCGTTCGCCCGATTAACCGCTGCCTCCGTCTCGCTGCGCAGTTCCTCGATAATCGAGGGCACGACGTCCTTCCCAATGCCCGCCTTGTAGGCCGTTTGGAAGAAATGGCGCGGAGCAACTTGCCTCATTTCGTAGTAGGTCTTGGTTCCGAAAGACATCGCCAGACGGAAGTTCTTCCATTGGATCTGCTTCGAATCGACGCTCGGTTGAGCCGAGATCGCGTCGTACAGCGGCGTCAGTCGGAATCGACCACCGGGCTGGAGAAACACGCTGAAGTTTTTCGCGTGCCCATCTGTGGCGCCCATAAGCCAGAATGCGATGTTTGCCTTCAAGAATGATCGCTGGTCGGCGAGCGGGTCGTCGCTGCCACGAAGCAACTGAAGTATCTGCACAATGCCGGGGCCACCATCTGACTGGTATTTACGGGTTGAAGGTACGGAAAGGGCTTGGCAGCAGTCTTCCTGGGGCAATCTGAGAAGTCTTCCATCCGCGGTCCACCTTCGGTCGAATCGTTCCACGACTAATACGCTTCTCTCGCCGAAAGTCATCATCAGGGGCCTTGCGGCCTCAATCCCCAGCGCGGCAATTGTCTTCAGACAGAAATATTCATTCTCAACGCTATCTGTAAGGTCGATGCCGTTCGGAAGCCTGCCGATGGACGGCTTGAAAATGTGAGTGGTCGCCGTTGTACCTCGTGGCTTGTACCACTTTCCGTCACGATATTGGAACGCAGTTTTTTCTTGTGTACCCGCGATCGAAATTCTGAAACTCTGATCTTCCGTGATGCCAAGAGGCGCAGTGGCGAGGTTTTCGATAATCAAAGCTATTTCATCGTTGCTGATCAGATCGCCTTCGACTGTACCCGCAGGGCCGGGTTCGATGTCCTGAGGCAAGAACTGGAGTGCCCCTACGCAATCGTGTCCGATCGCGCCCAAGAGGCTATATGCATCGGTTCCTTCAGCGCGCGTGCGCGCGGCGATCTGACGCCGCAAATGGTCGTTGTCGGGCAGCAGGTTGTCGAAGACTGCGACAACAGGAGCGCCGGTGTATGCCTGTTCTCGCAGAGGAAGTGAAAGCGAGACTGGCATAACGAATTCCCACTCCAACCACGATCGGTCGTACTGGAATGAGATTGCACCAGAGATATCGCGGCTCAATCGGCCGACCAGACGGCTGTTGAGAAATACACTGAGGGGCTCGTAACGTGCGCGCGGCATCAGAAGATCGCCTCAATGTCATTTGCGGAACCTTTGGTTCGCGGACGGATTACGAGTTCGAGGTCTAGCGCGCCGAGCGCTCTCAGCAATGTGTCGAGTCGCCCTGCGCCAGCACTTTCGATATCCGAAACCGTTCTTTGGCGCACGCCGACTTTTGCGGCGAGTTGTTCTTGGGACAAGCCCAGTTTTCTGCGCCTCTCACGAATAGAGTTTCCGAGTTGAAGCGGCGTGCGAGCAATGGTTTCCATATCTTCCCCAGAACACAGCAGTAGGCGCTTTTCCGCCTATAAGCAGATTAGGCGCTTTTTCGCCTTAAGTCAATTAAGGCGCTTTTTCGCCTAACATATAGCGCGTCCATGACGTTGAACACTGCAGCATTTGCTCTGGGGCATAGAGCAAATTGGCAAGAAGATGGGTTCTGAGATGCTCGTCGGAAATGACTAGGGAATTCCGCTTGACGTCGTCGGCAAATCATTTTATATTATTGATAATAAACGTTTTCTAAATCACTTCCCGATGCAGAAAGCGGAAAAGATCAGGTTCAAAATATCGTCGGGTGTGGTTTGGCCGGTGAGCGAGTCGAGGGCCCAGAGCGCACGATAGAGATCGAGCAGGATCATTTCGTGGGGAATGCCGCCGGCGTTGGCCTTGGCTGCGTCGGTGAGCGCCGCGAGCGCGGTGGTGACGGCCTGGTGCTGGCGAAGGTTGGTTAACATGCCCGGCTCAGCCGAGGCTCCCCCGGTGGCCAGCGACAAAATGCGATCGCGGAGTGCACCAATGCCTTGGCCGGTAAGCGCGGAGGTCGGGAGCGACGGGAAACCGCGGAGCGAAGACTCAGCCGCGTGAACGGCCTCGGCCTCGCATTTCACGAGGTCGCTTTTATTGATGGCGACAATCGCCGGTCGGCCTTCTACGGCGGCGAGCAATCGGCGCTCGTCTTCCATGAACGGCTGAGTGGCGTCGAGCACAATGAGCACGAGCGCCGCGTCGGCCAGAGCTTCGTGGCTGCGGCGGATGCCGAGTTGTTCGGCCTCCTCCAATGCTTCGCGAGCGCCCTCGCGGAGACCCGCGGTATCGACCAGCTCAATGGGAATGCCGCCGAGCGAGATGCGTTCGGTGACCAGATCGCGGGTGGTGCCGGGCGTCGCGGTCACGATGGCGCGGTCGCGCTCGACGAGACGGTTGAAGAGCGAGCTCTTGCCCACATTGGGGCGGCCTACAATGGCCAGCGTCAATCCATCGTGAACGATCCGGCCGCGCGCGAAGGAGACTTCGAGCGCGGCGAGCGGCGGCATCGTCTCGTCGATGCGCCGCGCGATCTCGGCCTGCGGCGCCACGTCGATGTCGTCTTCCGCAAAATCGATGCCGGCTTCGAGCAGAGCAATCAGTTCCATAAGCGATTGCTTCACGGGAGCTACACGATGGCTGAGCGCTCCGCCCAGTTGACTCGCAGCCTGCCGCGCCTGCGTGAGCGTCTGCGCGTCAATCAGGTCGCGAACCGCTTCTGCCTGGGTCAGATCGAGCCGGCCGGCCAGAAAAGCGCGCTGGGTGAACTCTCCGGGCTCAGCCAGGCGCGCGCCGCAATCCAGTGCGCGGCGCAGCAGAAGCTCCAAAACCACCGGCGAGCCGTGTGCGGCAATCTCCACCAGGTCTTCCGCTGTGTAGGAGTTCGGCGCGGCAAAGAAGGTCACGAGCGCCTCGTCGATGCGCGCGGAAGGGGTGCGCGCGGCTTCGGTGTCTTCGGCATCGAGCACATCGGCCAACCGAGCGCGTGCATGCTCGAGGGGCTGGTGCGGCCGCACGAGTTGCAAAGCGATGGACGCAGACTGCGGCCCGCTGAGGCGCACGATCCCGATGCCGCCCCGCCCCGGCGGCGTGGAGATGGCGGCGATGGTGTCGGTTGCAGTGTCGGACATAGCCTTTGGTTGCACTCAGTGTAGTGTCTGGAACTCGGAAGTCCCAATCTCGGTACCCGCATCGGGTTCCAGAGGCCACTGCTTCGGGGGCTCTCGCGGCTTGGAAGGGGAATTATGCGGCAGCGTGCCGATTTGGTGGTGGAACATGCCGCGGAATTTGCTCTACACTTTGAACGGCAACGTCTTTTTCGAGTGCCACCGCCGGTCCCATCCGGGAACCTTGTTGGCTTGAGGTCGAAGCGATGAAAACCGCGAGATTAGCCACGCTCAAGTTTTTCGCGCTCTTGTTTCTTTTGCCCGGTCTGGCGGGCCTGATTATCTCCGCCATGATCTCCATGCATTACCTTGACACGATGCCCAGATGGCCGGCGCCGGAGGAGAATCGCGTGGTCCCGCGCGGCATTCATGGCATCACGATCTATCAAACCCCGGCTGAGGACCGCGAGCTCAACTTGATCGAGTACTCTTCGGTGGGAGTATTCCTCGTCGGTCTGGGGCTCGGAGTGGTGTATCTGGAGAAGTGGGGAAGCATGCAATCTCGCGCAGCCGAAGAAGAGTCCAAGCTCGCGGAAAATCCCAGATAACTGTGTAGTGGAAGCGCACTACGCTCCCACCGATTACGATCCTCTACAATAAGCCGATGCCGGAACTGCCCGAGGTAGAGACCATCGCCCGCGGCGTAAACAAACGCGTGCGCGGCGACCGCATCGTCCAGGCGTGGTTTGCCAGCCATCCTCAACCGTTTAAGACGCCGCCCGGGCGTCAGACGAGGGGTCTGGCGGGACGCATCATCCTGGCGGTCCATCGCACGGGAAAGCATATTGTTTTCGAACTAGGTGTAGCCGGTGGTGCGGCCGACGCCCGTGGGCGGAAAGCCCCAAAACGGGCCGAGACAACGGCGCCGGCCGAGGCGCAGTGGATCGTGCACCTCGGCATGACGGGCCGGTTGCTGGTGACAACGCCGGAGAGCCCGGTCGCTCGGCACACGCATGTCCGGCTGGCTTTGGAGAGTGGCCGGGAGCTGCGCTTTGTCGATCCGCGCCGCTTCGGCCGGCTCGAATTCCGCGATCTCCGGCGAGGCGAGGCGTTCGGCGCTCCAGGCGCCGAGCCGCTCACCATTGGCGCGCGGGAATTTGCCGCGCTCTTCCGTGGACGGCGCTTAACTATCAAGGCGGCTCTGCTCAACCAAACGCTCCTGGCTGGCGTGGGCAACATCTATGCCGACGAGAGCCTGTTTCAAGCCGGTATCCGGCCCCGCCGGAGGGCCAACCGGGTAAGCCGCGCCGAGCTTGAGCGGCTACGCCTCGCGTTACGCGAGATCCTGACGCATGCCATACGGCTGGGCGGGTCGTCGGTTTCCGATTATGTGGGTGCCGATGGCGCTCGTGGTTTCTTTCAGCTTGAGCACTGCGTGTACCAGCGGACCGGCGAGCCCTGCCGCCGCTGCCAAACGCCGATCCGGCGCGTGGTGCTGGCTGGCCGGGGAACCCACTACTGTCCCGAGTGCCAGCATTGACTGGGGATGCTGGCTAGTCTGACTGAGTTACGTCTACATTTTTTTGAAGGATTCTTGCATTCCGGCTTCCAGAATTCAGACAATTCCAGATGTTGTTTTGCATAATCAATTGAAAATAAACAATATTCCAAACGGAACTCCAATTGCTACATTATCAGCGCCAGTGATGAATAGGCCTGGGGAGAGATGTCCTGTGGGCCTGAGCAGCGCCGGGCACCCAGCAAGAGCAACCGCCAACAAGCGGCCCTCAAAAGGGAGAAGCCGGCTGGGGAGCCTGCAATAGGAGCGGAGGAGATAGCCCCGCTCTCCATATCGCTGGGAGGCCAGTGACCAGCGCAGGACGGGGAGACGCCACCTTCGAAAAGGTGGCGTTTCTTGCGTTAGGGATCTCTTTCCGCGAGCGCCGTTCCGAATTCAGGGGCAGGCGCTGGATCTCCCATGATGGTTACCAAAAGTGTTTCCTCCCCCGAACGCGCACTTGCCACAGACGGACCTTCCCTGTAGTATCAGAGTTGCCTATCGAGCGGCTGACGCGGGCCACCCAGGCATGGGGTAGAGCAAGCTCGCCGCCGAGCAAGCAAATTTCGTCCGGCAGTTCCATTGGTCGCAAGCTGTACGCGGCGAAAGCTCACATAGGACAGGGCATCATCAGAGAAAAGCGGAGACCGCGCCGAATCGATTCCGGCGAGCGGGCGGAGTTGAATAACGACTCCTGCGTAAGAAACGGCAGCCGCATTCTCACAGGCGCTCAAGGGGTGGAATCGCAGGGGCAGATGCGCGGTGACCGGTTCAAGAACGGTACGCGCAGCCATTCCTCGCACGGGGACAGAGAGCCGCGCCGCTTTTGAAAGGGGCCACTGCACTGAGTGGGGTCCGCAGCGTTTTCCGTGAAGGCCCGAGAGGCCGCTTGTAGGGGTCATGCGGCAGCTCAACCAAGAGCAAGCCGCACAATTTCGTTGCAATAGAGAGCAAAGTGCCAGGAAGTACAAGCATCATGACAACAGAACCGAAACAGCCCCAGCCTGAACAGGGGCCTCCTCCTGACAACGGTCAGGTGCAGTCGCAAGGACATCGCCGCCGCCGTCGCCGCCGCAAGAACAAGTCCAGCCAACAGGCAGGTGTGCAGCCTCAGCAGCCGCAGGGGCAGATGCAGGAGCAGCCGCAAATGCAGGCGCCGCATTCACCGCATACTGCGGCGTCCAAGCCCGTCCACCATCATCAGAGCCGCAAGAAGAAGAAATTCTTCCAGAAGCCCTCTGCTCCTCCCGCGCATCCCGGCAACAGTGTCTCCGCGCCGCCGCAGGGCAAGCGCAGGGGGAGGCAGAAGGGTCCGCGGACCTTTGTCGGTCCCATGGACCATAGTTATCGAGTGGTAAACGGCAACGTCGCCGACGGACCGCCCTCCACGATTCCCACGGCAGGCAACGGACATAGCAGCGGGTACTATCCCGACGTTTATTCGGCACAGCCTCCGGCGCCCATCCGCGAAGACGCTCCTACGCGCATCTTTTGTTTCATTGAGGATCTCTTCTTCCTGGCCAAGATTCAGGAGACGGCGCGCAAACTGGGCGTGAAGGTTGAGTTTATAAAGGGCGATAAAGACGCCGTGGCGCGCATCTGCGACGCGCCGGAATCGGAAAAGCCCGCGCTGCTCGTCTTCGACCTGAACAACCTCAACGCCAAGCCACTGGCGCTCATTCCCAAGTTCAAGAGCAAATTCAAGAAGGCCGTCTCGATCATCGGCTTTCTCAACCACCTGCAGGGCGATCTGAAGATGAAGGCCCTCGAGGCGGGATGCGACGTGGTGATGCCTCGCTCGGCGTTTTCGCAGAGCCTGCCCATTCTACTGCGCCGCTACGGGGTGGAAGAGGAAGAAGAATATTCGCGGCAGCCGGTGTAATCAAGACAGGGACCAAGGCGCCAAGGGAACGAGGGACCAAGATAGCGAGGGCGCGCCCAACTGGCGTGCCCTCTTTCTTTGCGTTTGTGCGCAAATGCAGTTCAAATCGCAACATGCCGCGTATTTTCGTCATTATGCAACGACGAACCCGCACCAGGATGAACTGAATCCTGACCCCTGCTCTTATCCCGGTGGCCAGGTCATCTGCCGTCCGCCCATCAAGTGCAAGTGGAGGTGGTCCACAGTCTGGCCGCCTTCTTCGCCGGTGTTCACGACGATACGGTAGCCGTTCGCCAGGCCCTTCTTGCGGGCAATCTCCGCCGCCGCCCACAACAAATGGCCGAGCAACGCGCGCTTATCCGTACCAGCCTCATCGAGCGAGCCAATATGCTCGCGCGGGACAACGAGGATATGTACCGGCGCCCTGGGGTTGATGTCGGCAAAGGCGTAGCAGAACTCATCCTGATAGACGGCGGTGGATGGGATTTCGCCAGCGATAATTTTGCAGAAGAGGCAACTCATGGTTTGAACAGTGTACACGCGAAGGATTCATTGAACCCCTCCTAAGCTTGAAAAATGCCACCGTGACTCGGGTCACTCGCTTCTCTGCCAGGCGTTCCTGAGCGGGCCCGGCGACCGCAATTGCCTGAGACCCTACTGAAAGCGTGCTGGAACGCCGGCGCTGCCGCTGGTCCGCGCTTTTACACGGTCACGCCGGCTCGAGGGTCATGCTGGCGAACCGGATCGGCCGGGCGGTTTCAAGAGGCCGAACAAACCGGGTAGCGCGGGACGCAGTGGATCGCGGTTTGGCCGCAGACGGCCCGATGGGCGCTAAGGTACTAAGACTGATCAACAGTACGGCGTAGTCTCTTGCGGAGGCGGATCGTTCAACTGTCCCGTTGCCGGAAGCGCCTCATGCGGCCGACGAGCGAGGCGGGTCCGCTGACGGAGAGGTGGACGAGGTTGCCCTCGTATTCGCGCGAGTGGACGATCATGCCGGCCTCGATAGCGGCGAGCGCAGCGCCTTCGTGCTGAGGGACGCGCAATTCCGTTTCCACGATGGGGTCGGAGCGGAGCGCGGCGTCGATGGCGGCGAGCAAGGCGGGGATGCCTTCGCCGGTGAGCGCGGAGAGGGGCACTACCGTGCTCTCAGCTTTTGGAGCAGTGTTTGTGCGACTCAGCAGCGCCACGCGCTCGTTTTCAGGGAGCAGATCGATCTTGTTGAGGACTTCGATGCGCGGTTTGGAGAGGCTTTCGAGCTCGCCGAGCACTTTCTCGACCTGCGTTTTTTGTTCTTCGCCGTAAGTGGAGGCGGCGTCGCGGACGTGGATGAGCACCTCGGCCTGAGCGACCTCTTCGAGCGTGGCGCGAAAACTGGTGACGAGCGTGTGGGGTAGGTTGCGGATGAAGCCGACGGTATCGGAGAGGAGAACGCGGCGGCGGCTGGGCAGCTCGATGGCGCGCAATTTGGGATCGAGCGTGGCGAACATGCGCGCGGAAGAGAGCACCTCGGCGCCGGTGACTGCGTTGAAGAGCGTGCTCTTGCCGGCGTTGGTGTAACCGACGATGGCGACGGTGGGCACGGGAACCGCCTCTCGGCGTTGTCGCTGCTGGCGGCGCACGCTGCGGACGGCCTCGAGATCGAGCTTGAGCTGATCGATGCGGCGCTGGATGCGGCGGCGGTCGGTTTCGAGCTGGGTTTCGCCGGGGCCGCGGGTGCCGATGCCGCCGCCGAGTTGCGACATGGCTTTGCCTCGTCCGGTGAGGCGCGGGAGCATGTATTCGAGCTGCGCAAGCTCAACCTGAAGCTGGCCCTCGCGGGTGCGGGCGTGGCGCGCGAAGATATCGAGGATGAGCTGCGTGCGGTCGAGAACGCGGCAGGGCAAAGCGGCCTCGAGGTTGCGGAGTTGCGTGGGCGAAAGGTCGTGATCGAAGAGAACGAGATCGGCCTGGGTGGATGCGGCGACGGCGGCGATCTCCTCCACTTTACCGGAGCCGACGAGCGTGGCCGGATCGGGACGGACGTGGCGCTGCAAGAGCTCGGCAGCTACCTGGCCGCCGGCGCTCAGGAGCAGCTCGCGAAACTCGGCGAGAGATTCCTCGGCGTTGAGAGCCGTAAACTTGCGCCCCTGAATCGCGGAACCCTGGGAACGAGCCGCTTGCGGAGCGAGCTCGACGGAGAAGGCGGCGTCAGGGCACACTTGAGACGTTCTCGCGCTGTTTCCAGCCGCAACGCGAGCACGCGAACGATACGCAAGGTCCACTCCGACCAGAACGGCACGCTCAGACCGGCCGGTCCAACGGCCAGGACCCTCTGTCGAAGAGAGCAACCGGCCACCCCAGCGACGAGGATTTGCCGCCTGAGAGTCCGGCTGGCCAGCGGCGTTGCCGTTCCTATACGCCTCGCCTGCCAAATAGAGGACGCTCCTGCGCTAACATTACTCCGCTGCCGCCTGGGATATCGATTGCACCGGCGCCGGAACCGCCGACGGTCCGATGCCCGACGACACAGCAGCCGGGCGGTGTTCGCTATGGGTCACGCTCCGGTTGCTCACCACGGTTGAGATCGCGTGTTTGAAAATCAACTGTTCCTGGCTATTGTTTTCCAGGAGCACGGAATATTTGTCGAAGGACCGGATCTTCCCTGTCAGCTTGACACCGCTGACCAGATAGATCGTAATCGGGGATTTGTCCTTTCGAACCGTGTTCAGAAAGGTGTCCTGAATATTTTGTGCCGGCTTGTTCTCCATGTGCCGATCTCCTGCATTCTTCGTGAAGGTTTTTTGTGTGCAACTGTTCTTTCGTCGGACTTCAGATCCGCGGGGACGGCTCCGGAATCCCCGGCGCCGGCAAACCCCGCAATGTGACAACATTATAGAGATTTTTGATCCTTTTCAACTCGGGACGGAGGAAGATTCACATTCTGAAACGGTTACGGAGGTGCTCCCGGAGGAAGGCGCTGGCGGATGGCAAGCCTTGAGTCGGCCTCGATTCGGTGGCTGGTAGCATCAATGTGTGCAAGAAACTACCAGTACGACCCGGAGTTCGGCTCAAGACGGTAAGGCCGCGCACACGCCCGTGCCGATGTTGGACCTGAAACGCCAGTACCGGCCGATTCATCGGGAGTTGGTTGAAGCCCTGGGGCATGTGCTGGAGACGCAGCAGTTTATTCTCGGCGAGCATGTGGCGGCGTTCGAGCGGGCTGCGGCAGAGCAGTTGGGAGTGGCGCACGCGCTGGGCTGCTCGTCGGGCACGGATGCTCTTTGGCTGGCGCTGGCCGCGGCGAAGATCGGCCCCGGTGAGTCACCCCAGCGGCGTGGACCTTTCGCTGGGGGCCCCGGTGACGGCGTAGTTACGACGCCGTTCAGCTTTTTTGCTTCAGTGAGCTCGATTCTGCGCGCCGAAGCGACTCCGGTGCTGGCGGACATCGATCCGGTTACGTTCAATTTGTCGCTGGCAGCGGTGGAGACAGTTCTGAATGGAGAGCGCGGGGCAGGCGCGAAGGCGATTTTGCCGGTGCATCTCTACGGGCAGTGTGCAGACTGGACGGCGTTCTCGCGGTTGGCGCAGGAGCGCGGGTTAACGCTGATCGAAGACGCGGCGCAGGCCTGGGGCGCGGAGTGGCAGGGAAAGAAAGCAGGCGGGTTGGGCGATACGGCCGCGTTCAGCTTTTATCCCACCAAGAATCTGAGCGCCGCTGGCGACGCGGGGATGGTGACGACGAACCGGGACGACGTGGCCGAGCGCGTGAAGATGCTGCGCAACCAGGGGATGCGGCGCCGCTACTACCACGACGAGTTGGGCTGGAACGCGCGCATGGACGGCTTTCAGGGGGCGGTCCTGAGCGTGAAGCTGAAGTACATTGCCCGCTGGAACGAAGCGCGACGTGCCTTGGCGGCGCGGTACCACGCGCTGTTCGCCAAGACGGGGCTGGCGGAGACGGGTCCGTATCCCGCCCATGGAGTGGTTTTGCCGCAAGAGGCGCCGGGAGCAAAGCACGTGTGGCATCAATATGTGATTCGCGTGGCGCGGCGCGACGCACTGCGCGAGTTTCTGAACACGCGGGGCATTGGCTCGGAGATCTACTACCCCATCCCGCTGCACCGGCAGGAGGCCCTGAAGGGATTGGGTTATATTGAGGGAGATTTTCCCGAGGCGGAGCGCGCCGCGCGCGAAGTGCTGGCGCTGCCCATCTTTCCCGAACTGCGCGAGGACGAGCAAGCGACGGTGGTCGGCGCGATTGCAGAGTTTTTGAGCTAAGGCCGGCTCTTCGGCTAGACCGCCGGCGCTTTGACTTCGACGCGGGAAGCGCTCTCAACGAACGTAGCGATGGCCGAGTGATCGAAGCCGCCTTTGCCGTCGGCGATGAGCGACGAGAGCATCTGCTGCACCAGCGCCGTGAGCGGGAGGCAGACGTGGTTCGCCTCCGCGGTTTGCAGGGCGTTGCGCAGGTCTTTCTGGTGAAGCTGAATTTTGAAGCCGGGCTGGAAGTTGCGCGCGATGAGCATGGGGCCCTTGGCGTTGAGCACGGCGCTGCCGGCGAGCCCGGCTTTGACGGCGTTGACAACCACTTCAGGATTGAGACCGCAGCGCGTAGCCAGCGCGAGGGCCTCGCCCATGGCGGCGATGTTGCACGCCACCATGATCTGATTGGCGAGCTTGGTGGTGTTGCCGGCGCCGACGGGGCCGGTGAGCGTGACGCTCGATCCTATGCACTTGAGGATGGGCTCGGCCTTGCGGAAGACTTCCTCTTTGCCGCCGGCCATAATGGCAAGCGTGCCGTCGATGGCCTTGGGCTCGCCGCCCGAGACAGGTGCGTCGAGAAAGTCGATGCCTTTCTGCGCGCAGGCCGCGGCGATTTTCTGCGAAACCAGCGGGCTGATCGAGCTCATGTCGATGAGGAGCGAGCCGGGCTTCGCGCCGGAGAGAATTCCGTTCGGTCCCAGCACGACTTCTTCGACTTCAGGCCCATCGGGCAGCATGGTGATGACGATGGGGGCACGCGCGCCGACGTCGGCGTTCGATGCGCCGCGCTGGGCGCCCAAGGCCACGCAGGCGTCGAGCTTTGCGGGAGTGCGGCCGTAGGCGATGACCGTGTGGCCGGCCTTCAAGAGATTCCTGAGCATGGGACGGCCCATGATGCCGAGCCCGACAAATCCAACCGTTGCCATCGTGCGTCTCCGTTCGCTGAATTTAAGATGAGACTGTGCGCAACTATTTTAACTATTTTACCGAGATCGAGGAGCGCTTCCAGCAGCGGCGGGGATCGCTGTTGCTGCTTTCGACGCTGGATTGGGCGCTGATCGAGACTTGGCGCGAGGCGGGGATTCCGCTGGAGGCGGTGTTGCGCGGCATTGACGCGGCATTCGACAAGTACGAGGCGCGACAGAAACGGGCGCGCATGCAGCGCGTGAACGGGTTGGCATGGTGCGCGCAGGCAGTGATGCAGGCGGCTGTGGAATTGAACGAGGCTTCGACCGGGTCGGCTTCATCGGCGGCCACGGCGCAGGAATCGGGGTTTGAGCATGAGCGCGTGGCCGCGCATTTGACGGCGGCCGCGGAGGCTCTGGATGGAGCGGCGGTGGCTCCAGAGGCTTGCCATGCGACGGCTGCACGGCTGCGCGAACTGGCCGCGGAAGTGGTGGCTCCGGCGGGCGAAGGGCCAGCGGTAGTGGATATCGAGGGGCTGGAGCGATCGCTCGTGGTGCTTGAAAACAAGGTATATGCCGCGCTCAACATTGCCGCGCCCGAGCAGTTGTTGCTGGGGTTGAGCGAGCACGCCGATCTCGAACTGGCGCCCTACCGCAGCCGCATGGGCGCAGTACAGTTGCGTCAAGTGAAGGAGCAATTTGTGCGAAAGCAACTGTTGGTTCACTACAATCTGCCGCGATTGAGCCTGTTCTACATGAGCCAGCAATGAAGAAGCAGGCGCGGCGAAGCGAGAAGCGCGACCGCCAGCAGCAAAAGCCCATCCGTTCCGCTGGCGGCACGGCGCGAGGCCCAAGGGGCGCCCCGCCGCGCCCCGATACAATACCTGGGCACTCGAAAGACAGCGCCGCGCCATTCCAGCTTGTGCAGATTGAGAAGCCGGTTTATGGCGGGGCGTTCCTGGCGCACGTGGATGGCAAAGCGGTGTTTGTGCCGCTTACGCTCAAGGGCGAGCGGGCGCGCGTGCGCGTGGTGGAGGAGAAGCGCGGCTACGCGACGGCCGAGGTGGAGGAGATTGTTGCTGCCGCCATGGAGCGGGTTGCGCCTGCGTGCGGGCACTTTGGCGCGTGCGGCGGCTGTCAGTATCAACACGCAGAGTACGCAACACAGCTAGCCTTCAAGCAAGCCATTTTGCGCGAGACGCTGGAGCGCGGGGGCGTTCGCGCGCCGGAGGAGATCGCCGTGCTGGCGGGCGAGCCGTGGGCGTACCGGAATCGGATTCGGGTTGCGTTCGATGCGGAGGGATGTGCGGGCTACCGGGGACGGCGGTCGCACGCAGTGATTCCGATTGCCGAGTGCCCGATCGCCGCGCCGCTGCTGGTGCGGGCCGCTCTTGCCGCCGGGGAGATTGCGCACGAAATGCCATCGCGTTTGCGCCCGAGCGAGATTTCGCTGTTTTGCGATGCGGCCGAGACGGCGCTGCTGGCGAGTGCGACGGTTGCGGATGGCGGGAACGGCCGGTTTGACGATTTCGCGCGGGCGCTTGCGGAGAGAATTCCTGAGACCAGAGGCGTGGAGTTCGTGGCGGCGGGCGGGAAGGGGCGTGAACCGCGCAACGTGGCGCAGTGGGGCGCGAATTCCCTGCTCTATTCCGCAGGCGGTTTCGAGTATCGCGTGGATCAAGGCGCGTTTTTCCAGGTGAACCGCCGGCTGGTGGACGGACTGACGGAATGCGTGACGGGCGGACGCCGAGGCGGGCTGGCATGGGATCTGTTTGCCGGCGTGGGGTTGTTTGCGCGGCGGCTTGCGGAGCAGTTTAACCGTGTGGTTGCAGTGGAATCCGCGCCGGCAGCGGCGGCCGCATTGGCGCACAATCTGCGCGGCACAAGCGCAACGGCGGTGAAGTCGGCGACGCTTGATTTTTTGCGCGGCGCGCGGAACAGCGAGAGGCCGAACGTGGTCGTTGTGGATCCGCCGCGCACCGGGTTGGGCGCGGAGACGACGGCGCTTCTGGGGGAAATTGCTGCGCCGGCGCTGACGTATGTTTCGTGCGACCCGGCGACGCTGGCGCGCGACCTGCGCGGGCTCCTTGGCGCAGGCTACTCGATCAAGCGCGTGACTCTCGCGGACCTTTTCCCGCAGACGTTTCATTTGGAAACGGTGGCCGAGTTACGGCGGTGACGGGTCAAAGCGGCAAGCTGCGTGCCGGGAATCCCGATTCCTGATAGGCTTGATGCCAAATTCACTTTTCAACTTTGGGCCCGATGCACGCCGATCTATCCAACCCTGCGCAAAGCACGCATGGCTTGACTGCCGTGCCGCTGTTTCATGCGGCGTGGCTGTTTGCGGCGGGGATTGTTGTTGCGAGCCGGATCTGGCTACATCCTTCTCATCTGCTGATTCCGCTGGCGCTGGTTGCGGCGTTGTGCTGCGTGGCGGCGCTGCGCGCGCAACGAGTTGTGTGGCTGCCACTGGCCGTGTTGTGGCTGATGCTGGGCGCCTGGTGCGGGGAGATGGAGCCACAACCCGCGCCCGCACCCGCGCTGGTTGCACTCTCCGATGGCTTGTTGCGCAACGTGGAAGGGACCGTGGTGGACGCGGGGCCCGTGCGCACGGAGCTGGAGCAGAATGTGGACGAGCCCTCAGCTACTGCGCCATCGCAGCGGATCGACGTGCGTGTAGCGACGGTTGAGGTGGTGACCGATGAGAGCGATGCGCAGGCGCAGGTGACGGGCGGGGTGCGATTGACAGTGCGCTGGCCGGTGGACGCGCAGGGCGGCGCGCGGGCGTTCCGATGCGGCGAACGGGTACGGGCCGTCGTCCGACTGCTTCCGCCAGAGACCTATCGTGATCCCGGCGTATGGAGCCGCGCGGATTATCTGCTGGGCCAGGGAATCACCTCCACGGCGACGGTTGCGATGGATCGCGTGGAGCGGCTGGGGCAGGCTCCGGGCGCGTTTCTTTCGTGCCGGGTGAGTGGATGGCAGCACCTGACGACGACAAAGCTGCTGGCCTTGCCCGCGGCTATGCGAAATTTACCCGCGCCGCTGCGGCTGAGCGAGGACGACGCCATCATGCTGGCCGCGATGGTGGCCGGCGACCGCACGTATCTTACTCACGCACTGCGCGTGGGCTTCGAGCGCACAGGCTCCTTTCACATGCTGGTGGTTTCAGGGTTTCATCTGGCGATTGTGGCCGCGTGCATCTTCTGGATCACGCGGCGGCTGCGCCTGCCGCGCGTACCGGCCACGATCCTGACCATCGCCGCGTCGTTTGCCTACGCGCTGTTCACCGGTTTCGCCACACCGGTGCAGCGCTCGCTGTGGATGGTGACGCTTTATCTGCTGGGACGGCTGGTTTACCGCGAGCGCAATCCGCTGAACACCATCGGGTTTGCCTCTCTGTGCCTGCTGGTGGTGAGCCCGCGCAGCCTGTTCGACGCGAGCCTGCAGATGACGCTGCTGGCCGTGATTGCGATTGCGGGCGTGGCCGCGCCGCTGCTCCAGGGAACGATTCATCCCTACGCGGCGGCGACGCGCGACCTGCGCCTGGTCGCCGTGGACATCAAGCTTGCGCCGAAACTGGCGGAGTTCCGCGTGAGCATGCGGATGGTGGCCGAGCGCCTGCAAGCGGTGATTCACCCCGGGTTCCCGGCTCCCAAGGATCTCGATCCGCACGTCGACGGCGCCAAAATGGAACCGCCAATAGCGCTGTTGAGGGACACGCTGAGGATGTTCGTCGCGGAGACAAAAGCGGCCTTCCACGGCCGCCTCGCCGAGTCCATCGCATGGCGCGTTTTTCCATGGACCGTGCGCTTTGCGATTCGCGTGGTGGAACTGTTCGTCGTTTCGTGTGTGGTAGAGCTGGCGATGGCGCTGCCGATGGCTGTCTACTTCCACCGCATTACGATCTTCGCTCTGCCGGTAAACATTCTGATTGTGCCGCTACTGATTGTGCTGATGCCGGCGGCGCTGTTCACGCTGCTCATGCTGATTGTGTGGCCGGCAGCGGCGGTGGTTCCGGCGATGGCGGTTGCGCTGGTGATGCACATCGGGGTTGGGCTGGTGCATCTTTTCGGCTCGATGGCGCTGGGAGATTTCCGGATTCCCGGGCCGCTGCTGTGGCAATCGGCGGCGTTTTGCGCGTTGCTGGGCGCGGCCATTGTGCTGGCGCACGAGAGCCTGCGGCACGGGGAATCTGGTTGCAGCAATACGAGTGAGAGAGCAGCAAAACATCCTCAGGGGCTAAAGCCCTCTCTTTTTCGGCGCCTCATCGGCACGGCTAAAGCCGTGCCCTTTCAAAACGTCGATTCTGCATTCTCGGGTGAGCGCGCTGGACGATGGCTGCGTCGTGGGGCATCGGTGGCATTGGTGCTGGCCGCGCTGGCCGCGGTGATGCCGCGCCCGGTGGAGCGGCCGAAGGGCGCGATGCTGATGGAGGCGATCGACGTGGGACAGGGTGACTCACTGCTCATTATCACGCCCGACGGCAAAACGCTGCTGGTGGATGGAGGGGGATTCGGGGGCGGCCCGAGGCAGGCTCCCCAGGATTTTGACATTGGCGAAGAGGTGGTGTCTCCGGCGCTGTGGGCACGCGGCATCCGGCACCTGGACGCTGTGGCGCTGAGCCATGCGCACTCCGACCACATGGGCGGACTGCCCGCGGTGCTCAGGAACTTTCATCCCGATGAGTTGTGGGTGGGGAACAATCCACGGTTTAAGGAGTATAACGCGCTGCTGGACGAGGCGGCGGCGCTGCACGTGTGGGTGCGGAGCTTTCGCGCCGGCGACACGTTCACATTCGGTAGCACGCAAGTGAACGTCCTGGCGCCGTTCCGCGATTACCAGCCGGGCGCGGAGCCCGCGAACAACGATTCGCTGGTGTTGCACGTGGCCTATGGCGCGACGTCCGTGATGCTGGAGGGCGACGCGGAGGCGCCGGTTGAGCAGGCGATGCTGTCTGAGCCGGATCTCAAGAGCACGCTGCTGAAAGTTGGCCATCACGGCAGCATCACCTCGACACGGCCGGAGTTTTTTGCCCGCGTGGCGCCGCAATGGGCGGTGATCAGCTGCGGATTGCACAACCGCTATGGACATCCGCGCGAGGAGGTGCTCGAGGAGCTGCAGGAGGCGCACGTGCGGACATTCCGGACGGACATCAACGGCGTTTCGTGCTTTGTGCTCGATGGCAAGACAGCGTCTGGGACGGTCGGGTGCGGAGGACGTTGAGAATTGTTCCGGTTCGGAGTCGGCTCATCAAAATCGTCAGACTACGGTAAGTTCGCCAAAATCCCCAGAGATTTTGCGACCTTGCGTAAGTGCTTATCCTTCGTCCAAAGCAGCGTTGCGGGATTCAGAAATGTGGACGCAACCAGGTGTGCATCGATTAGACCGATACCCAGGCTCCAAAGGGAGCCGGTCTCGATCATCCGCCGCACTTCGCTGAGCTGTGCAACCTTGGCTTGTGGCAGCCGATCAAGATAGCCGAGCGTTTGCAAACGGTCTCGCAGCGACCCGAAGGCCAATTCCGCAACAACGAACGGATGGATGACGATGTTTCTGTTTGCCAGTTGTGCTTGGAGATCGCTGTTGCCGGCCCGGAAATGATCGATCCAAATCGATGTGTCTGCGAGGATCATCCTACGGCACCCGTTTGCGCGGAATGTCTTCGAGATCCGGCATGGTGCCACCGAGAGCTGCCAGCCTGCGGGCGCTTTCTCGTTCAATCAGAGACTTAAGAGCCTCGCGGACCAAGGCAGTCTTTTCGGTCACTCCCGTGAATTCCTGTGCAGTCCGAATCAGATCGTCATCAATTGCAAGAGTTGTACGCATATCCGCCCCTATGCATCAATTATAGCATCAAACGATGCCTATTATGTATGCATTGATCTACTCTACAGCAGCCCGGATGGCGAGCAGCGTTTCCAGCAGCGGCTTGAGCAGCTTGAGGTCCAGCGCGTTGGCGGCGTCGGACTTGGCGCTTGGCGGATCGTCGTGGACTTCGAGGAAGAGGCCGTCAATGCCGGCGGCGACGGCAGCGCGAGAGAGAAGGGGAATGAACTCCGGTTGGCCGCCGCTGACGCCGTTGGCCGCCGAAGGCTGCTGCACGGAGTGCGTTGCGTCGAAGACGACTGGGGCGAGGCCGCGCAGGATGGCCAGCGAGCGGAAATCGACGACGAGGTTGTTGTAGCCGAAGGTCGAGCCGCGCTCGGTGAGGAAGACGCGCTCGTTGCCCGTGGAGCGGACCTTCTCGACACCGTAGGTCATGTCCCATGGTGCGACGAATTGGCCTTTTTTGATGTTGACGGCGCGGCCGGTTTTGCCCGCGGCCACCAGCAGATCGGTCTGGCGGCAAAGGAACGCGGGAATCTGGAGGACATCGACCGCTTCGGCGGCGACCTCGCAGTGGGCGGGCTCGTGTACGTCCGTGAGGACGGGCAGGCCGGTGTCTTTGGCGATGCGGCCGAGGATCCGCGTGCCTTCTATGAGGCCGGGGCCGCGGAAGCTCTTGACGCTGGTGCGGTTGGCCTTGTCGTAGCTGGCTTTGAAGATGAAGGGAATGCCCAGGTCGGCGGCGATGCGCTGGACAGCCTCGGCGATGGAGCGCGCGTGGGCCTCGGACTCGATGACACAGGGACCGGCGATCAGGAAGAGCCGGCCCGCGCCCACTTGCACCGGGCCGATTTCGAACGAAGGACTCACAAGGTGATTTTACTGTAGCGGAGAGGTAGGTCTTCGTTGGGTGAGGTTTGTGAATCCCATGTTCAGAATCACGGCCCACCGGCAACAGATGTCTTGACGCCTCCCCCGCCGATAAGAAAGAAAGTTTGTGCAGGGGTCAATAGTTACTAAAGCAGATTGGCCTAAGGTAAGTTGACACACCTCTTTCTCGGCGGTACCTTTGGCGCGCCGTAAAGTTATATAAGTAATGACGCTTGTTCGTGAGAGCCGGTGACGTTGCTTTGTGCCTTCACGGTATCTTCAAGGGACTTTCAAGAAAGGAAGATTCTTGTGAAAAGCACACATATTCGCAGTTTTATGCTCCTGGCGCCGATGCTGGCGGTTGGTTTGCTGACCGCTGCCTCTGCGCACGCAACGATCGTAGCTGTGCAGGCCAACGCCGGAATGGCTTCAAGCGCCAGTTCCGAAGCGGTTGCCTTCACATCCAACACCACGGCCGGCAACATCATCCTGGTAGCGTTCGATTTCTCCAGCGGGGCATCCTTTTCCTCAATTTCCGATTCGCAGGGGAACACGTTCATCGAAATCGGCAGTCAGTTGACCACTCCGGCTGGGTCCGGAAGCCGGCTCTACTACGCCAATAACATCAAAGGCGGCGCGGACACGGTGACCGTCCATACTACGGCCAGCGCCAGTTTTATTAAGGTGCAGGTGGTGGAATACTCGGGCGTGAGCACAACCACTCCGATCGATGTTCAATACAGCAGTACGGGCAGCGCCGGTTCCGCTGCCGCCGGCGGACAAACGAATTACTCTAACGAAATGATCTTCGGCTTCCTGGCCAGCGACGGTACCGGTTCAGCGGCTGGGGGCTTCACTACCGTTTCGGCCGCGAACGGCAACGTAATCATCAACGATGCAGGCGGTTCCCCTGGTGGTTGGTATTACAGCGAGGGTTCCTCCACGGCCGGCTGGTCCATGCAGATGGCCGCTCTCGAACAGGCGAGCGCCGTCACCGAGGCGTATGTTTGCTCCACATCCTCCGCGAGCGGCAACTGTGGATCGTACGGCGACACGGACGTCACCGATAATGCCGGCGGCAACGCCAATGTCCAGAACGACGTCTGGAACCCCCAAACCGGATGGTCGCAGACGCTGTACACGGTCTCCGAGGGGAGATGGTGGGTGACGGCCAACATGGAATCGGGCTATACGGGCGTGCAATCGTACCCCGACACGGACATCCTGTTCAGCAATTGGTCGCCGAGCGCCAACCCCACAATCAGCAGCTTCTCCTATATGTTTTCCTCGTTTGTGAGCACAGTGCCAACCACCTCCGGCACCATCGAGGATTCCGGCTACGA
>JBEKXX010000009.1:0-38784 GCA_049511595.1 Occallatibacter sp.
ATGAACGCGGCTGAGGCGTTGTTGCTGCTTGATCTGCTGGGTCTGGCCGTGAACGATCATTTGGCTGGCGATGCAGCGGAAATGAGCTCCGAGCGCCTGCGTTGGGCCGCGCAGCGCCTGCTCGGAGAGTTTCCCGCCCTGCAGATGGTCGCCATCACTCGGGGCGCTCATGGCAGCCTGTTGGTCAACCGTGACGAATGGGATAAGCATCCCGAGTTCCCCGTCAGGGTGGCCGATGCCATCGGCTCCGGGGATGCGTTTACCGCCGCCATCACCCACTACCTGTTGCGTGGCGCCGGCCTGGCCACTCTGAATGAGGCAGGAAACCGGTGGGGCGGTTGGATGGCCTCGCAGTCCGGCGCCATGCCCGCCCTGCCGGACTCAGTGCGCGACGCCATTGCCGCGGCCATCGAGAGAACCATGTGATGGCGCGGCCAATCCGCCCAGCCTGCTCGCGCAGGCGCCTTCGCCACAGAGCATCTATCGGCTTCCAGCCTCCCGCGCAACTCGAGTAAAGTAGGGTCAACGTGATGATCGATCTCGTCCGGCGCGCGCACGATCACAACTGGGAGATGGATCCCATCACCCGCTCCCTGCTCGACACCGATTTCTACAAGCTCCTCATGCTCCAGTTCATATGGAAGCATTTCCGGCAAACGCGCGCCACTTTCACCCTCATCAATCGCACTTCCTCCATTCGCCTGGGTGAAATTGTCGGAGTGGAAGACCTGCGCGAGCAACTCGAAGCCGCGCGGCGGCTCCGCTTTCGCAAATCCGAGCTGGTCTGGCTCGCCGGCAACACCTTCTTCGGCCGCCGCGGCATCTTCGAACCCGCCTTCCTTGACTGGCTCGAACACGATTTCCGCCTTTCCGAATACGAGCTCTCCGTGCGCGACGGCCAGCTTCAGCTCCGCTTCGAGGGCCTCTGGTCGGGAACCTCAATGTGGGAGATCTATGCGCTGGCCGAGATCTGCGAATTGAAGACGCGCGCCGCGCTCAAGCAACTTAGCGAACTCGAACTCGACATTCTCTACGCCCGCGCCAAAACGCGCCTCTGGGAAAAGATAGAACGCCTGCGCGGCGTTCCCGATCTAAGCATTAGCGATTTCGGCACGCGCCGCCGCCACAGCTTTCTCTGGCACGAGTACGTGGTCAACGCCATGCGCGATACGCTCGGCGAAAGTTTCACCGGCACCTCCAACGCCTACCTGGCCTACAAGCACGATCTCGAAGCCATCGGCACCAACGGTCACGAACTGCCCATGGCCATGGCCGCGCTCGCCCGCGACGACGAGGAGCTGCGATCCGCACAGTACCGGCTGCTGGAGCTATGGCAGCAAAGTTATCAGGGCGAGTTGCTCATTCTCCTGCCCGACACCTTCGGCACCACGCAATTCCTGCGCGACGCCCCCGCCTGGGTGGCCAATTGGACGGGCCAGCGCATCGACAGCAAAGACGCCTACGTGGCCGGCGACGAATACATCGCCTGGCTCGAGCGCCATGGCCGCGATCCGCGACAGAAGCGCCTGATCGCCAGCGACGCGCTCGACGTGGAGCAGATTCTCGGCCTGCACGCCTACTTCGCCGGAACCCTGCTGAACGGCGCCTCGCCCGGCGATTTCCGTTCTGCCAGCGGCTTCCACGATCCCAATCGCTGGATTCCCGAGCGTCGCATCCGCTTCAGCGCCGGCTGGGGTACCCTGCTCACGAACGACTTTCGCAATTGCAACCCGAAAGGTGCCGACAGCTTCAATCCCGTCGGCCTGGTCTGTAAGCTCACTGAGGTGGACGGCAGGCCGGCCGTCAAACTGTCTGACAATTATTCCAAAGCCCTGGGCGATCCCAGGGAAGCCGAGCGCTACCGGCGCATCTTCGGTGTGGCCGGCGTAACGGATGTTCCCGTGCTGACGTGATGCCCACAGGTTCGTATGCTACGCAGCTTCGTCAGGAGCTAACCCTCCGCAACCGCGTCTACGCGCGCGGCCGCGCCCATGTCGAGAGTTACGGAAGCGCGCCGGTCATCGTGTACGAACCCGACGGCGGCTGCCACGGGAACTTCTTCGACCCGGCCTACTACGCCATCCTCGCGCGCCCCGATTGGATGCGCCGCTTCGACAAGGTCCACGCGCAAGCGGCGCGCTCGTTGCCGCGCCCGCAACTCGACCCCACCCGCCGCTGGCGCGAACTCGATTCTTCCATGAGCTCCGATGCCCTCTTGATGAACATCTTCTGCACGCCCGGAGTCGCGGAATCCGATGAGGTCCGCAATGCGCTTGGCGTCGAGGATGAGGCCGTCCCCATCTTCGGTTGGAAGGCCCGCGTTCCCCTTGCCAACGGCCGCTTCGACCGCACTGAGGTCGATCTGCGCCTCGGTTCTCTGCTGGTCGAAGCCAAACTAACGGAAGTCGGCTTCCAATCGCGCGCCGCCGCCATCGTTGAGGCCTACAGGGACTTCGACCTCGTCTTTGACCGCGATCGCCTCCCCCGCGTTGAGATCGCCACCTCGCGCTGGATAAAGGCCAGCGAATTTCCCGAAAACGATTCGCAGGAATTCGAGAGCATCATGGGCGACCCCGCGCTCGTCACCCGCGTCGATCCCATCTTTCGCCCTCCCGGCGAGCCCGGCTATGCCGGCTATCAACTCATCCGCAGCGTGCTCGCCGCGCACTCTACCGGTTCAAGCTTCTGCGTCATCCATGACGAACGCCGTCCCGATTTGCGCGAAGAGTGGTTCTCCGTAATGACGGCAGTGAAGAGCGCAGCCATGCGCGTCCGGCTCAAAGTGCTCACGTGGCAGGAACTGGCCGCGCTTCTTCCCGCCGCACTCGAGGAGTTCCTCGATGGGAAATACGGCATCGTCGCGCCGGGAAAGACGGCCTCGCCGGTCGGCGCTCTGGCCGGATACCCTGATTGACGCGCCCGCGGCGCCCTACAATCCCAGGATCTTCCGATTGTCTTCCGCGTCCACGCTGCCGCCGGCAAAGTCGTCAAAGGCCCGGTCCGTTACGCGAATAATCTGCCGGTTGACAAACTCCGCCCCCTCCACCGCGCCCTGCTCCGGATGCTTGAGGCAACACTCCCACTCCACCACGGCCCACCCCGGATAGTCGTACTGCGCCAGCTTGCTGAAGATCTGCCGGAAATCGACCTGCCCGTCGCCCAGCGAGCGGAAGCGCCCCGGCCGGTCGATCCAATCCTGGTAGCCGCCATAAACGCCCGAGCGCCCGTTCGGCCGGAACTCCGCGTCCTTCACGTGAAAAGCGCGCACCCGCTCGTGATAAAGATCGAGGAACGCCAGATAATCCATTTGCTGCAACACCATGTGGCTCGGATCGTACAGAATGTTGGCCCGCGGATGATCTCCGACCGCGCCGAGAAAACGCTCGAAGGTCGCGCCGTCGTGCAGATCCTCGCAAGGATGCAGCTCAAAGCACACATCCACCCCGGCTTCGTCGAACGCATTGAGTATCGGCAGCCACCGTCGCCCTAATTCTTTGAAGGCTTCGTCGATCAGCCCCGCCGGCCGCTGCGGCCACGGATAAAAGAACGGCCACGCCAGCGCTCCGGAAAACGTGGCGTGCGCCTTCAGTCCCAAGTTCCTGCTGGCCTTCGCCGCCCGCCACAACTGGTCCACGGCCCACGCGGTCCGCGCCTTCACGTTTCCGGCGATCTCCGCCGGCGCAAACGCATCAAGCAGCGTGTCGAACGCCGGATGGCTCGCCACCAGTTGCCCTTGCAGATGCGTCGAGAGTTCTGTGACGGCGATCCCTGCTCTCGCAGTAATGCCCTTCACCTCTTCGCAATACTCCTGGCTCTCGGCGGCGCGCTCAAGATCGAAGAGCCTCTCGTCCCAGGTCGGAATCTGGATGCCCACATAGCCGTGGCCCGCTGCCCACTCGGCCAGGCCTTCCAGCGTGTTGTAGGGCGCGTCATCTCCGGCAAACTGCGCCAGACAAAGCCCCGGTCCTTTGATCGTTTTCATCGTTCCTCCCCATGGCGGCGCATGACGCTAAAAATCGACCCACCTCTCCTTTTGATGGCTCTCGATCGCGCGCTCGATGAACCGCATCCCTCGCACGCCCGCTTGAATACCCGGCAGCGTGGCCGGCAGTCCGCTGTGGCGGGCCGTCCCCTGCTTCCACGCTGTCAGCGCATCGGCAAACTCGCGATAGAGTACCGCGAACGCCTCCAGATATCCCTCCGGATGTCCGGCCGGGGTGCGCGCCACCGCCTGCGCATCGCCGCTCAGGTAACCCATCGATGCGTGATGAATCTCCTCCGGCCGGTCGAGCTGCTTCACGATCAGCCGGTTCGGATCCTGCTGCCGCCACGCGAGCGACCCCTCCTCGCCATAGATGCGCAGATGAATCCCGTTCATCTCGCCCGCGGCCACCTGCGAGCAGGCCAGTGTACCCGCCGCTCCGTTGCTCATCCGCACAAACGCGTTGCAATCGTCGTCGAGCCTGCGGTTTTCCACCACCCTGCGCAGCGTGGCGTTGATCTCCGTCACGTCATGGCCGCTGACGTATTCCAGCAGGTGAAAGGCATGGGTGCCAATATCGCCGATCGCGCCGCCCGCTCCGCTGCGCTTCGGATCGGTCCTCCATTCCGCCTGCTTATGCCCCGCCGCCTCAATCGGCCGGCTTAACCATCCCTGAAAGTACTCGACGGCAACCTTGCGAATCTTCCCCAGTTTGCCCGCCGCGCACATTGCCCTGGCCTCGCGCGCCATCTGGTAGCCCGCGTAGGTATACGTCAATCCGTACGGCAGCCCGGACCTCGCGACCGCGGCCTCCAGCTTCAACGCCTCCTCATAAGTCGCTGTCGCCGGCTTGTCGCTCATCACCGGAATTCCCGCTTCCAGCGCCGCCATTGCAACCGGCAGGTGCAGATCGTTCGGCGTCACGATCGCCGCAAAGTCGATCCCGTCCGGCCTCTTCCTCTCTGCCTCGATCATCTGACGGTAATCCGCGTACGCGCGCGCGGGATCGATATGGTACATTGCGCCGGCCTCGCGCGAACGCTCCGCCGACTGCGAAAATGCCCCCGCAACCAACTCGATCTTTCCGTCCAGTTCCGCCGCGATGCGGTGCACCGGCCCGATAAACGCACCCGGCCCTCCACCCACCATGCCCATCCGCAACTTGCGCCCTGCCGGCTTACTTTGCTCTGCCATCGCTCCCCTTCTCTTGGCTCGCGCGATCCTCGCGCTTCGGGTGTTTTCACCCGGCCTGGCAGTTCACGTCACTGGCCAGATAGCCGCCATCCACCGCGCTGACTCCTGGCCACGCTACCCCGCCGCCTCGCCCGCCTTCGCCTCCGCAAACAGCCAAGCGTACAGCGCCACGCCTACGTAACATACCACCGGTACAAGGTATGCCGCGCGCAGCGGCAGCATACCCATCAGCTTCGTCAGCAAGGCTCCGCCCAGAAGCGCCATCACCAGGAACGATCCCGCGGTCTTGGTCTTCTCGCCCATCCCCTTCAGCCCCAATGCAAAAATCGTTGGGAACATGATCGACATGAACAGACTCGTCGTCAGCAGGCAGCCGACGCCCAGCCAGCTCGGATGCACCACGGCGTACAGGCACAGAACCACGTTGATAACCGAATATGTCACCAGCATCAGCCGCGCGTGGAAGTGCCGCATGAGCCACGCCGAACTGAATCGGCCCACGGCGAACGCCGCCAGTGTGCCTGTCAGCATGTATCCGGCGGCCTTATCTCCCACGCCTGTCGCCGACTCGACGTAACTGATAAAGTAACTCCACGTGCCGATCTGCGCGCCCACATAAAGGAACTGCGCCAGCACAGCAAACACAAAGTGCGGTTGCATCAGGCGCACGTGCTCCGCCGGCGCCCCAGACGCCGCAGGTTCTTCCCCGCCCAGTGCGGGAAACCTGGTCAACAAGATCAGCAGTGCCCAGAAGAACGCGATGCAGCCCAGCACCAGGTACGGCGTCACCACGCGCAGTGTCTCCGAATGCAGATACGACTGATACGTTCCCGCCGCCTGCATGGCCGCCACCTGCGCATCGCTCAGCTTCACGCCGGAAAAGATAAACACGGTCCCGATCAGGCCGGCGCTGATCGAGCCCAGCGGATTGAACGCCTGTGACAAGTTCAGCCTGCGCTCGCTCGATCCCGCCGGCCCCAGCTGCGCAATGAACGAATTCGATCCCGTCTCAAGAAATGACAATCCGCTCGCAATAACAAACTGCGCCACAAGAAAGAACGTGTACTGCCCCACTTGAGCCGCCGGATAAAACAGCAGGCATCCGCTACCCAGCAGGCACAATCCGGTCACAATGCCCGCTTTGTAGCCGAAACGCCGCATCAACTGCCCCGCCGGCCAGGCCAGCAAGCAGTAGGCGACGTAAAACCACATCTGGATCGCGGCCGCGGTCGACCGGCTGATGTTGAACGACTTCATGAACTGACGGATCAGGATGTCGTTCAGGTTGTTGGGAATCGCCCACAGAAAGAACAACACTGTGACCACCAGAAACGGCAGTAGCCTGCCTGCCGGAATCAGCGGCGCTTCAATGTCTTCATTGTTCTGCAAAGATTCGTTTCCTTGCCCAATCGGCCCGGCGGAGATGCTCAAGGTGGTTTCTTCCTTCCTGGAATACGAGCTGCGGTGAGGCGCCCTTTCGCCGGAAAGCAACGCTGCTTTCGGAGCCCCGTCTGTCTCCGTTGAAAAGGCTTTCACCTTTCTACCGAATCTGTGGCCCTGCTGGCAAATCCATCCGTTGCGCGCGCCTGACCCTCCTGCGATCCGCCGTCCGCTGATGCGCCTATAATGCCTGCGTAAGGCGGCGCTGTCCCTGTTCAAGGTCGCAGCTACGGCGCCGGTCAGCGCGATGCAAACTACCACGGCCGATCCGATCGAATCCGCGCGGCGCATGTATGCGGAGGAACTGTGCCGCACCAACCACATCTCCTCGCCCGCCATCCTCGCCGCCTTCGCCACGGTGCCGCGCGAGCGCTTCGTTGGTCCCGGCCCGTGGCTCATTCAAAGCAGAGGCGCTCACTGGTTCACGGAAAGTTCCGACCCCCGGCAGGTCTATCGCGACTCGCTCATCGTTCTCGACGAGGCCAAGCGCCTGAACAACGGCCAGCCCAGTCTGTGGGCATATCATCTCAGTCTGCTCGACGTCCGCCCCGGCGATCGCATTCTTCATCTCGGTTGCGGCGCAGGATATTACACGGCAATCCTGGCCGAGCTCGCCGGCCCGCAGGGCAATGTCATCGCCATCGAGATTGACGAAGGCCTCGCAGCCCGTGCCCTGATCGCGCTCAAGCCCTGGCCGCGGGTCACCGTGATCCAGGCCGATGGCGCCCATGGCCCATTCGATCCAGCCGATGTCATTGTCGTCAGCGCCGGAGCAACCCACCCGCTCCCCGCATGGCTCTCGGCTCTCAGGCCCGGAGGCAAGCTCCTCTTTCCGCTCACGTCCACGCATGGGCCCGGCACGATGGCCTACCTCGCGCGCAAGAGCGCCGATCGTTTCGCAGCCATGCTCTGCGGCTCGGTCTTCTTTGTCGACTTTACCGGCGCGCGAGACCCTGCCGTCAGCAGCGATCTTGCTCGTGCGCTCATGCGCGACGACGGCGCCGGCGTGCGCAGCCTGCGCTGCGATGTGCACGAAAAAGACGGCTTTTGCTGGCTGCACGGCAGCGGCTGGTGCTTCTCGCGGCTCCCTGCGGCCGAGGCGGAAGCGGACTGACGCGCTCACAGCATCCGCGCCAGCCACTTCCCTGTGTACGAATGCAGATTGCTCGCAATTTCTTCGGGAGGGCCTTCGGCCACAATGCGTCCGCCAGCCTCGCCGCCCTCCGGCCCCAAATCGATCACCCAATCCGCGCTCTTGATCACGTCCAGATTGTGCTCGATTACAATCAGCGACCCGCCGCCGTCGATCAGCTTGCGAAACGCCGTCAGCAGCTTCGATACATCGTCGAAGTGCAGGCCCGTCGTCGGCTCGTCCAGAATGTACAGCACGCGGCTGGCCTGCGAGGGCTTCGCTGTCGCGTTCACCGCGCGTACCGCGGCCAGATGCGCGGCCAGCTTCACGCGCTGCGCCTCGCCGCCCGAAAGTGTCGTCGCCGACTGTCCAAGCCGCAAATACCCCAGCCCGATCTCATCCAGCACCGCCAGCTTTTCCAGCAGCCTGGTCTGCCCGGCAAAAAAGCGCAGCGCCTCTTTCACCGTCATCTGCAGCACGTCGTGGATGTTCTTTCCCTTGTACCGCACATCGAGAATCTTCGCCTGGTAGCGTGTGCCGTTGCAGTCCTCGCAGGGCAGCTCCACGTCGGCCAGGAACTGCATCTCCACCGTCACCGTTCCATCGCCTTCGCACGTGTTGCAGCGCCCGCCCGGCACGTTGAACGAAAAGTGTCCCGGCGTCAGCGAAAGCCGCTTCGCCTCAGGCTGTGCCGCAAACAGCTCGCGAACCAGATCGAAGCCCTTGATGTACGTGATCGGATTTGAGCGCGGCGTGCGCCCGATCGGCGTCTGATCCACCAGCACCACGTCGTTGAGCCGCTCCACGCCGCTCAGAGAAGTGAAAACCCTGGACGGATCGCCGCCGTCAGTCTGCCCCAGCGCCCGCGCCACGGCGCGATACAACACCTGGTGCACCAGCGTGGACTTCCCCGAGCCCGAAACCCCTGTCACCGCAACCAGCAGTCCCAGTGGAATCTCCACGTCCAGTCCGTGCAGATTGTTCGCCCTCGCCCCGCGCAGCACTAACTTTTCGCGCCCAGGCGCGCGCCGCCGCGTGGGCACGGGAATCGCAATCTTCCCGCTCAAATATCGACCCGTCAGCGACGCCGGATTCGCCTCGATCTCCGCCAGCACGCCCTCGCCCAGCAGCTTCCCGCCGAACTCGCCCGCGCCCGGTCCCAGATCGAGCAGATGATCCGCTGCGCGCAGAATGTCGGCGTCGTGTTCCACCACGAGGATCGTATTGCCCAGGTCGCGCAGCTCCTTCAAAATGCGAATCAGCCGCGCGGTATCGCGCGTATGCAATCCGATCGAAGGTTCATCCAATACATACAGCGCGCCCACCAGTTGCGACCCTAGCGATGTGGCCAGTTGAATCCGCTGTGCCTCACCGCCCGAGAGTGACGACGCCAGCCGGTCCAGCGTCAGATACTCGAGCCCCACAGCCACCAGAAAACTCAGCCGCTGCCGCACCTCGGTCAGAATCGGCCCGGCGATCTCCTCCTGCATCGGCGAAAGTTTGAGCGTATCGAAGAACTCCTTCGCCTGCGCAATCGTCATCGCCGTTGCCTGGCAAATGTTCTTGCCCCCTGTCTTTTCAGATCCGACGCGCACGGCCCGCGCCTCGGCTCTCAACCGCTGGCCGCGGCAATCCGGGCACTCCGCGTAGCCGCGATATTTGCTCAGCATCACGCGCACGTGCAGCTTGTACTTCTTGCGTTCCAACTGCGCAAAGAATCCCATCACCCCCGCAAACCCGTCTTTGCCGCGCAGCACCGTCTCCCGCGCCGCATCCGGCAGCTCGCGCCACGGCACGTCCAGCGGCACTCCCAGTTCCGCCGCGCGCTTGCGCAGCTCGCCAAACCACGCCCGGTACTTCGGCCGGTTCCACGGATCGATCGCGCCGCCAAGCAGGCTCAACCCTTGGTCGGGAATCACCAGGCTCAAATCGTAATCCACCGTGTTGCCGAATCCCTGGCACCGTGGGCACGCGCCAAAAGGATTGTTGAAGCTGAACAGCCGCGGCTCCGGCTCGCGCCCCGGCCGATGGCAGTTCGTGCATTCATACGATCCCGAGAACCGCAGCCGCCTGCGCTCCGCGGATTCCTCTCGCGGCTGTTCCTCGAAGATCACCTCGCCCGCCTCGCGATACGCCGTCTCTACCGCGTCCACAATCCGCGCGCGATTGTCTGCATTGACTTGAACCCTGTCCAAAAGCACAAACACCGGAGCCGCCAGATCCAGATCGATGAGCGACTCCGGCGCCGAGAACTCGAAGAGTTTTCCCTCTTGCCACAACCGGTTGAACCCGCCGGCCCGCAACTCTGCTAACCGGGCCTTCACCGCTTCAATGTGCAGAGACTCGGCCGCCTTCCCCGCCGGCCGGGTCTTTGCCGCCGCTTTCGCCGCGCGCGCCGAGGCCTTCCCCGTCTTCTCTTCGGTCTCCGCCACAGGCGCCGCGCTCATCGCCGGAAACAGCACATTCAGCCGCGTTCCCTCGCCCAGCGCCAAAATTGCCTCGGCCGCCTCGTCTACCGAATTGCGTTTCACCAGCCCGTCGCAGTAGACGCAGTGCACCTCTCCGCACCGAGCGTACAGCAGCCGCAGATAATCGTAGATCTCCGTCGCCGTCGCCACCGTCGACCGCGGATTGCGCGTCGTGTTCTTCTGCTTGATGGCGATGGCCGGCGCCATCCCGTCGATCTCGTCCGCGTCCGGCTTCTCGATCCGCTCCAGAAACTGCCGCGCGTAGGCCGACAGCGACTCCACATACCGCCGCTGCCCCTCGGCATAAATGGTGTCGAAGGCCAGCGAACTCTTGCCCGAGCCCGACACGCCGCTGATCACCGTCAGCTTGCCGTGCGGTATCTCGCACGAGAGGTTTTTCAGGTTGTGTGTCCGCGCGCCGCGGATGACGATGGCATCGTTCAAAGGGAAGGCACCGCGCAAAATCTTCGGGCAGCGCCACAGTCCGCTTCGCGAGCCTGGGGGCGCAACCGTCCATCTTCATTATAAATTGCGCTGCAACCCCCCTTCGCGAGAACGATACAACACAAGCGCTCCGGCAAGCGCGCATCGATGCGTCGCCGGATCGATCGAATTCCGAAAAGTCATGCTGCCAAGGCGCGCCCGCGTGCGGATGCAAATTCGATCGAATTGCTTTCCGCCTCGCGGTCGAGAATACTGGCGAGTCCCAACAGAACCCGTGACGCACATGCCGGGCAGTGCTCCGCGCAGTTGCCGATGCAGTTGCAATCCGGGCACAGGTAGGCATACGCCAAGGGGATATGCTGCATGGTGATGAGTTTCATGACTTCACCTGAACATTTTTGGCGTTCGGCGCGAGCATGCACCTTCTGACCTCCGCACACTCTTGCACTAGGATTAGGATGCCACGCAATATTCCAAAGATGCACTCACAATGGAACCCGCACCTGATCCTTTACTAACCAAATCGTTACTGTTGCGCGCTTGGCCGGTTACGCAAGTGACGTCCACCGCCAGACCACTCTTGCGCCATTTAAACTAGGGTCAGGCTGCTAACACACCTTATTTCTTGAGGTTTTGCTTGGTTCGCTTTGTTTTTCTTGCGTTCCTCTCTGCCGCGCTTCTCGCCCCTGCCGGCGCAGTCGCGCAGCAATCCTCTTCGCCCTCCGGTGCTCTGCCGCCCGCTTCAAGCGCCTCCGCCGCATCCACCCAGCCCGTCCCCGCCGAAGTCGCCGCCGCCGAAGCCGCCATCGCCGGCTCCGACTGGAAAGCCGCCGAGGCCAAACTGGATCCGTACCTCGCCGCCCACCCCGCCGACGCGCGCGCCCTCTTCGATGCCGGCTACGTCGCCGACGCGCAAGACCGTCTCGACGACGCCGCCACTCTCTATCGCCGCGCCGTCGCCGCCAACCCCAAATCGTTCGAGGCTCACATCTCGCTTGGCCTGCTTCTTGCCCGTCAAAACAAACTGGACGAGGCGCGTCCGGAACTCGTCACCGCCACCACTCTCGATCCCGGCCTGGCCGATCCTACGCTCAAGGCCCGCGCCTGGCGCGCCCTCGCCCGCATCGATCGCGATTCCGATCCCGCTGCCGCCTCCAACGACCTGCTCGAAGCTCTCAAGCTCACGCCGGAGACGCCCTCTGACACCCTGCTCGCCGCCGAGCTGGCTGAAAAAACAGGCCAATACGATGCCGCCGCGGCCGCCTATCGCCGCGTCCTGGACAAAGATCCGCAATCCGTCCCCGCCAGCGCCGGCCTCGCCCACCTCCTTATCCTGAGCAAACGATATCCCGAGGCCGAGACCCTCCTGCGTGCCGCCCTCGCCAAAAACCCCGATGACCCCACGCTCACCGCGCAGCTCGCCACTGTGCTCGCCGATCAGGACAAGGCCGAAGCTCTCCCCCTCCTCCAGAAGCTCCACGCCGCCCACCCCGATGACACCGACATCACGCATATGTTGGCCGCCGTCCTTGCCGAAGCTGGCGACTTAGCCGGTTCTGACCAGCTCTACCTCCATCTCCTCGCCGCCGCTCCCGAGGATCCCAATCTGCTCGTCGCTCACGGCCAGAATCTTGTTCGCCAGGCGCAGCTTGACAAGGCCTACGCTGTCTTCGACAGGGCCACGCAAATCGATCCGGCCAACGTCGACGGCTGGAGCGGCCTTGCCTTCACCGCATCGCGCACCGGCCATCCCGACGTCACCCTGCACGCGCTCGCCATGCGCTCCCGCTACTCGCCGGAGAACGCCTCTACTCTCTTCCTCTGGGCCACCGCCTACGACTCCTTGCACCAGAAAAGTCAAGCCGCCGCCTATTACCATCGCTTCCTCGACGCCGCGGGCGACAAGTTCCCAAATCAGGAATGGCAGGCCCACCAGCGCCTGCTAATCCTCGAAAAATAGCTTCCGCGCACTACGCCATCTCGTCCCAGCCAATTCTTCCCCGTTTGGGTCAGCCCATCTGGCGGTACCCGCGCTATTCGCCCCATCAAAATCCTGCATCTTAGTTCTTGCGGTTCGTTGCGTAATGTGGGTACTATAGGCACAATTCGGGGGCAGAACCGCATCGGTGGAGGTTCCTTATGCGGATTGTGGTTCCCATTGCCGCGTGGCTCGTGCTCAGCCTGAACGCCGGCTCCGTGCTCGCCTCGTCCGCCGATAATGCCGAGCCCACCCAGCAAAGCATCGATGCTCTCGAGGCTCGAGCCAGCCAGGCGCAACCGCGCGAGCAGTGCTTCCTCTATGCCCAGCTCATGCAGCAGATGACCGAGCTCAGCATCCGCCAATACACGACCGGCGACGTGACCAGGGCAACCGGCCTGCTCAAGCAGATCCAGCGCATCGCGCAAAAGATCCATCTTTCCCTGGCCGGCAACGACAAGCGCCTCAAGAACGCCGAACTCCTGCTCGGCCGTACTGCCTTCCGCCTCAACGAAATGCTTCAATCCAGCAGCATGGAAGACCGCCCTCTGGTGGAGCAGACCCTGGCGCAGGTCACGGATGCGAAAAACGCGGCCATGATGCAGGTCTTCCGCAAATAGTCCGCCGGCCCCTCACCTCAACCGCCACCGCGCTTCGGACCCAAATGGGCCAGGGCGCCGTGGGTCTCCATCCTGCGGCGTGGAAGCGAAATTGCCTTCGCCGCCTCGCCCGGTTTGTGCTTGAATAGAAGCGCTGGAGGCATGTCGTCATGCGCGCTCTGGTTGCCCTTGTCTTCTGTCTCGCGTTATCCGCGCCGCTCGGCGCGCAAAAAGAGAAGCGCGAACCGCTGACCGAAGCCCAGCAGGACCAGATCGCCGAGTATGGAATCGACCCCGTTGCGCGGGTCAATCTATACGTGAAGTTTCTTAACGAATATGCTGATAATATTCGAGTTTTGATCAAACACTCCCAGTCGGCCGGCCCCGCCCGCCGCCTCGACGATGAGCTCCAGGACTTCGCCGCCCTCCTGGACGAACTCGGAGACAATCTCGACACTTACTCTGATCGCAAGGCCGACATCCGCATGTCGCTCAAAGGCCTCAATGAAGGCATCGCACGCTGGCAGGGCGTCCTGCACGATCTGCCCAGCCAACCCGCCTTCGAGCTCGCGCTCAAGGAGGCGCTCGACAGCGCCGGCGACCTCGCCGATCAAGCCAGGCAACTCTCCGCCGATCAGGAAGCCTACTTCAAAGCCCATCCCGATGAAAAAGGCCAGGACCGCTACGAGCCGAAGTAAAGCAGCTTCTAGCTCTTAGCTCTTAGCTTGTAGCTCCCTCCCCGCTAGCGCGATCTGAGATTAGGACTTTAGGCCTTGAATCGACGGATACCCCGGGTCCGACTCATCCTTCAACGCGAAAAAACCTTGGCGGTACCAGGAAAGAGCTAGCAGCTAGAGGCTAGAAGCTAGAAGCTGCCGTCTGCTACCCTCTGCATTGGTGCCAACTAACCTCGTCCCCATCTTTCAGTACGAGTACCGCGCTCTCCGCCCGCGGGCGCCCATGCCGCCCATTCACGTGCGCTTCCGGCGCTTCACTTCGCTCAACACCACCATTCGCCTCCGCGAGGGCCAGATTTTCGTCTCGCTCTCCGACCTGCTCGAAGGCGCGCCCGAATCTGTTCTCCGCGCCATCGCCCACATCCTCCTCGCCAAGCTGTACCGCAAGCCCATCGACCCGGCGCACAACGTGCGCTACAAGCGATTCGCCTCCTCGGCCGCCGTCACGCGCCAAACGGAACTCATCCGGCGCGTCCGCGGCAGCAAACGCTACTTCGGCCCCGAAGGCCGCTACTTTCATCTCGAAGAGGTCTTCGATTCGCTCAACACGCGCTTCTTCGGCGGGCTTCTAGGCCGTCCCGGCCTCACCTGGAGCGAGCGCCACGCCAAGCGCTCGCTCGGACACTACGACGCCGCCCACAACACCATCGTCGTCAGCCGCGTCTTCGACCGCCCCTCGAGTCCTCTCTACGCGATCGAGTACCTGCTCTACCACGAGATGCTGCACCTCAAATACCCGGTCAAGGCGCGCGGACTGCGCCGCTGCGTCCACTCTCGCGAATTCAAGGCCGAGGAGGCGCGCTTCCCCCAACTTGCCGAGGCCCTGGCCTTCATCAAGCGCCTCTAAAACTTCTTGAAACAGGTTTCGCGCGGCCATTTTCGGGCTTTAATAATGCCGTACGAATTTCACTCCCTAGGTCCGGGAAAGACTTTGGTGCTCGCGCTCACAAAAATGGTGCGAGGCTCGCGTTATGCTTTCTCGAATGATCCTTGACAGCAAGTCGAGGAGAAGGAGCAGTGCGTGGGGACAGCATTCAAGGATCTGGTGGTTTGGCAACGGGCAGTCCAGATGAGCTTGGCGATCTATAGGCTTACCTCGTCATTTCCGGGCAGTGAGCAGTTCGGTCTCACAAACCAGATGCGGCGCGCAGCGGTTTCCGTTGCTAGCAATATAGCGGAGGGTTATGGAAGATCGACCAAGGGAGAGTATGTCCAATTCCTGGGTCACGCCAGGGGATCGATTTGCGAGATTCAAACCCAGCTTGTGATCGCTGAGGCTCTCGGTTTCGGCAATGCAGAGCTGAGAAAGGTGTCGAATGGCCTCGCCAGCGAGGTGAGCCGGATGCTCGTGGCCATGTTGCGCAAATTGCAACAATGAACGAGGGCTTTCTAATCCCTGATCCCTGGTCCCTGGTCCCTGGTCCCTGGTCCCTGGTCCCTACTCCCTGCTCTTTAACGCCCCGGTCAAACTCGCCGCCTTCGCCACGTCGTGATTCTTGCACCAGGACTCCAACCCACGCGCCAGCCGCTCAGCCGCCCGCGGATCGGCATAGCTCGCCGTGCCCACCTGTACCGCTGTCGCCCCGGCGAGCAGAAACTCCACCGCGTCCTCCGGCGTCATGATCCCGCCCATGCCAAGGATCGGAACACTCACCGCCTTCGCCGTCTCGTAGACCATGCGCAGCGCGATGGGTTTAATCGCCGGCCCCGACAGCCCTCCCGTCACGTTGCTCAACCGTGGCCGCCGCTGTTCGGCATCGATCGACATCGCCAGGAAAGTGTTCACCAGGCTCACCGCATCGGCTCCCGCGTCGGCTGCCACCCGCGCCATTTGCGCGATGGAGGTCACATTGGGTGTCAGCTTCACGATCAGCGGGCGAGACGCGGTGGCCTTCGCCCGGCTCACCAGGTACTCCAGCGATCCCGCATCCGCCCCGAATACCATCCCGCCGGCGTGCACGTTCGGGCACGATACGTTTAGTTCGTACGCCGCGATCCCCTCCGCACGGTTCAGGCGTTCGATCGTTGCGATATACTCCCCCGCCGTGTACCCGAACACATTCACAATCACCTTGCACTTCGGGTACCGCTTCATGGGCGGCAGCTTCTGCGCAATGAACTCTTCCACGCCCACATTTTGCAGGCCGATCGCGTTCAGCATTCCCGCCGCCGTCTGCACTATGCGCGGCGGCACGTGCCCTGCCATCGGCTGCAGCGAGATACCCTTGGTGACAATGGCCCCCAGGCGCTCCAGCGACACGATCTCTTCGAACTCAATCCCGTAGCCAAACGTTCCGCTGGCGGCAATCACTGGATTCACCAACTCCAGTCCAGCGAACGAAACTTTCATGTCGGGTTTCACTTGGCGGCAATCGTCCTTTCCTGCGGCATTGCAGAGATCCGTATCCCAGGCGTCGCTTGTGCGGCTCTCCGATTCATCATAATTGGCGCGCGTCATCCGGCCGCACACAAGGCCAGAGACGAACGAACCCCGCCGCGCGCAGCAGACCGGTCTGCCTCAAACTCCGGCAGTCTTCTTCTCGCCACGCTTCTTGATCAGGTCAAGAATCGGCTGAATGCCCAGCGCGCCAGCCACACTCGCAGCGGCTCAAATGGGAAAAGCCCTTCGGCACACGCCGAAGGGCTTTCGAATCAAGCTAGAAGCTAGAGGCTAGAAGCTAGAAGCTGTTTTCACGCCGGCCCCGGATACGCGCTTCCCCGGCAATCGGCATCTACGGGATAAGCATTCGTGCCTGCCTGCTGCCCCATCAGCCATAGATACGTCGTCAAATGGTGCTCACATACCACGTTCGCCTGGAGCACGTCCTTCGCCGGCACCAGCTCGAACGCCGTGTTGACGTGCTCATACGGAAGCGGAAGGATCGGCGGCAAATTCGGAACCAGGTCGCAGCGGTTATGGATTCGATAGCTCGCGGTCACCGCTTTATCGAAAGCGCCCGCAAACGAGGGATCCCCGGTCCTTGGGCTGGCGAACGTGTACGCCACCGGCGCGCGGCGCACCGTGTTCAGCGCCACATCCAGCGTCAGCAACGTGGCCAGCGCCCCGCCCAGGCTATGTCCCGCCACGGTCACATTCTTCGCTTGCCCTGACTGCGCGTACTGCCCAATCGAAGCCGCCGCTGCCGCCGCTCCAGCATCTCGCCCCACTCGCAGCGATTTATAGATCGCCGTGAATCCATCCTCCGTCATCCCCGCGCCGCCACGAACCGGATTTGGCGCCAGCAGAAACGCGGCGTCGTGTATCCACTCCATGATCGTGTCCGTCCCGCGCACAGCCGCCACCAGCTCGCCGACCGGCGAAATCGCCAGGAACCCATACGTCACCGTCTCACCTGCGTGAGAGCTGATGTCCGTGGCCAATTCATTGCCGTAAAGAGTCTGCGCAAACGAGTAGCCCAACGCCTGAATCGCGGCAATGTTGGCCGGCGAATACTCGTCCCCCGGCGGAACGTCCTCGGTCACTGCCACCAGGCGTGCGTAAAGGATTGCCGCATTCCAATCGATTCCAGCCATGGCTCGACCTCCGTCCTCGTTTTCTTTGAGGCCCCACCAGCCTAAGTCACGCGCGCTCGAATGACAAGTAAATATCAACCGAACGCCGCGCCGCACCCCCACACCCCGCCGCGCACAAAGCAAGCCTCGACTATCCCACTTACAGAAAGGCCCTTCGGCGCGTGCCGAAGGGCTTCTGTCTTTCCCTGTTCCCTGGTCCCTGTCTTTACGCCGTCACCGTCTCGCTGGCGTCCACCTTCACCGGCGTCAGCCATCCAAACCGGTCCGGCTTCAGTCCGTTGGCAATGCCGAAGAACTCGTCCGCGATCTTCTTCGTAATCTCGCCCGGCTTTCCGTCGGCAACCACAATGCGGTCGATGGACCGGATCGGTTGCACCTCCGCCGCCGTGCCCGTAAAGAACACCTCGTCGGCGATATACAGCAGCTCCCGCGGAAGCGGCTGCTCGGTCACCGTCAGGCCCAGGTGCCGCGCGATGGTCAGCACGCTGTCGCGCGTAATCCCCGACAGCGCCGAGTTCGCCAGCGGCGGCGTAAACAGAACCCCGTTGCGCACCACGAAGATGTTCTCGCCCGATCCCTCGCTCACCAGCCCATCCACGTCCAGCGCAATCCCCTCCTGGTAGCCGTTCACCTCGGCCTCCATGTGGATCAGTTGCGAGTTCATGTAATTCGCCCCCGCCTTGGCCAGCGATGGCATCGTATTCGGCGCCAGCCGGTTCCAACTCGAAACGCATACGTCCGCGCCTCCGTGGCCGGTCAGGTACTTGCCCCACGCGAAATTCGCGATATACACATCCAGCGGGCACCCCTTCGGGTTCACGCCAATCTCTCCGTACCCGCGCAGCACGATCGGCCGGATGTAGCACGGCGCCACTCCGTTCGCTTCAATCGTGTCCACCACTCCCGCGCAAAGCTCCTCCAGCGTGAACGGAACATCCATGCGGTAGATCTTGGCCGAGTCCAGCAGCCGCTGCATGTGCTCCGGCAGCCGGAAGACCGCCGATCCGTGCGGCTGCCCGTAGCAGCGTATCCCCTCAAACACGCTCGAGCCGTAATGGATCACGTGGCTCATCACGTGAATCGTCGCTTGTTCCCAGGGAATCAGGTTGCCGTTGTGCCAGATCTTCTCGGTGGTTTGTATGGGCATGGGGATTCAAATGCTCCTTCGTTTGCGAAATGCATATACTTCTTTTAAGGTTGTCACGCTTTGCCGTGCACTGGCAAGCGCGGGGTTCCAGGAACGTCACCATCTCGTCCCTCGTCCCTCGTCTTCACCACGGCAGTGTCTCTCCCAGATGAAAATACCCTCCCGTCGGCCCGTCGTCCGGCAGCGTGGCCAGCATCGCGCTCGTCTTCGCACCCTCGCTCAGCTCCATCCGTGCCTGCGGTCCGCCCATATCCGTCTTCACCCACCCTGGATGCGCCGAGTTCACCTTGATCTTCGTACCGCGCAGCTCATACGCCAGATGCACCGTAAACGCATTCAGTGCCGTCTTCGACGCGTCGTAAGCGAACGATTTGGAGTCATAAATGCCCGACTTGGGATCGGCGTGCAATGTCAGCGACCCCAAAATACTCGACAAGTTCACAATCCGTCCCGCCGGGCTCTTCCTGATCAGCGGCAGCAGCTTCTCTGTTAGCGCCACCTGCGCAAAAAAGTTCGTCTCAAATACCTTGCGCAGCAGCGCCATCGGCACATCGGCGGCCCGGTGCTCCGGCCCCGTCCCCGGAAACGTCCCGCCCGCAATCCCCGCGTTGTTCACTAGGATGTCCAGCCGCCCGTAGCGCGTGTGGAAGTAGTCGTACGCCGCCTGGTGGTCCTCCGGTTGCGTCACGTCAAACTTCAGCACGTCCGCATCCACCCCCGCCGCGCGCAGCTTCTCCACGGCCTTCTTTCCCTGCGCCAAATCCCGCGACCCGATCGCCACCTTGGCCGCATCCTTCAGCTCCAGCGCCGTCTGGAACCCCAACCCGCGATTCCCACCTGTGATAAACGCAACCTTCTCTGTCATAAGTGCAGCTTCTCCTGTCAACCTTGGATTCTCCATCTCCGCCAAAAGGTGCAAGTCCCATTCCGCCCCACCCCAGGTTGTCATCCCTGGCGCGTCGCCGTGGCCACGAGCCGAGAGCCTGCGGTGGCTATTGGGGCAATTACGCCCGCCGTCACACCGATCCCCGAACCACCTTTGCTATCATTCGTTTCGTGCAATCGGAACAATTCACCTATCCTCTCTACAGTGTCCCGCTGGTCGAGGCCTACGACGGTCGCTTTGAATCCTGCTTCATCGTTCTACATCCCTTCGTCCGCGTCCCTCAGTCCCTCGCCTGGAGCGCCATCCGCCAATACCCTGACGACGCTCAAATCCTGGCGCAGGGAATAAAGTGCCCATGGTCTGAGGTAGCCGCGCACACCAATCTCACCTCCTGCGCGCGCATCAATAAGGCGCTCCTCACCTCCATCGGATCTCTCTCTGACCATCTCGCCGACCCGGCAGCCTCAGGCGCGCTCCAGGCATTTCTTCAGTCGCAGCCCATCCGGATGCCCGTCGAAGGCCGTTTCGAACCGCTTCTGCGGCGCGATTTTCTTCGCGTCTTCGCGCAGGCCGCCACGCCCGATCTCATCTTCGTCCCCGAATTTCCCCACACCGACCCCGTCGTAACCCTCCCCATCGCCGGCCTCCGCAACGGCTCCGTCCCCTTTCCCACCCGCGGAACCCTCCTCGCCCCCGACCATTCCTTCCTCTTCACCGTCGATTGGGACAGCTTCTTCACCCTCTTCTACGGATCCCGCGCCTTCATCGCGCGTGTCGCCTCCGCGCTCAACCTCGAGGGCTTCTTCGCCACGCCCAACACCGAACACGCCTGGTACAACTACTCCTTCGGCTGCGCCACCGTCACCCTCTCGCCCGAGCACTGGCAAACCGTCTGACACCGTCGCGCGTACCGCCGGACTCCAGTCCGGCTGTCGTGCGGGTCTCTGGCCCGCACCGGCGGCAGGGTCTCATTTTCCCCAGGCCGGGGGGAGGCCGCTCAACTCGCACGAAATGTTCGACTTTGTGCGACCGCGACCCAGCGAAATGGTCGCATAAAGTTTCACAAAAACGGCCAAATGGTCGCATAAAGTTTCGCGAATCGTTGAGTGGTGCGCCGGGAAATTGCCCGAAATCGGGCCAAAGGTTCAATCGGAATTTCACGAATCGAGGCAAAAGGTCGCGAGTAATTTCATGAATAGCGAGTTTTTGCACGTTCAAGCGGTCTTCCCCGCGCCTTATGGGGCCTTCGGTGCGCATTTTGAGCGCAATGCTGCGAGGGTGCCCGTCGTAGCTCTGCGGGGGTGGTATCGGAGCTGAAAGCTGATCGCTAAAAGCTGAATTCTGTTTTTCTGTTCCCTGTTCCCTGTCGTCACCCCGCCCACCCATTTTTCGAGAAACAAAGTCCGCGGCGAAGCCGCGCTCAAACCTCGCCTCAAATCCCGACCGGCCACCCAGCAAACTTCCCCGCCAGCAGGTCAAGGAATCGCTTCCCACAAGCCGACCTCCCGGGAGTAATCTACTCCGGCCTGTAAGCGGCGGTTGGTAGGCGCGCGCGTTCCGGGCCGTCACTTTCCTTCTAGGAGGTCCTGGAATGCGCTACGTAGGAGCTTCCAGCTCTCTGTGCCGCCGTTCTCGGCATCTCTGTTACCCGCGAGTAGGCGTTTCTTTAGGCCAAGCCAGTCCATACCGAGGTCGCCAGCGTACTGGTTCAAGTCCTTGAAGAACTGCTTGCCGTTGCATTTCTGTTTCCAGGAGCTGTCCCACTCCTGCTCCCGCTCCTTTAGCCGCGACTCACAGTGCTGAGCAAATTCAGCCGTCCAATCCGCTTCGGCCAAATGCCCTAGTTGTGTCTTCAGTGCCTCAATCTTCTTGTAGATATTGGTTGCGGAGGTGGGGAAGTCGCGAGCCTTATCTTTGCTTCTCAGGCGAATATCGCCAAAGCCATACTCTTTATACACCTCGTCGATGATTATCGAGTGAAGTTGCCTCTTTGCTATTTGGGCAAACTGCTTCGTTGCCTCTCCGAGGCTCGCGGGCCATTTCTTAGGCTTACAATCGAGCCGTACAACATCGTACAGGATCTCTGGTTCCAGCAGGTAATTCTCCAAGCAATAACGCTCCCACTGCCTGACTATCACTTTTGGCGTGCTTGTCAGTCCTGACGGACGGTTGTCAGAGTCGAATATAAAGTAGGATATGTTTTCTTTTTGGCCTATCTTGTCAGCCTCTTGCAGCTTCAGTATTAGTTTTTCAACCTCCCCGCGACCCATGAGTTCTCTAAACTTAATCCGGGCAAGAGCACTCCTGAACGCGAATTCCAGTAGCTCCACATCGTCCGGTCCCTCAACGAAGACGGTAGCTTCGTAAAGGAGTTCCTCGATCTCGGACGTTCCCAGCAGTTTTAGCGCCTGGACCGCCTCGGGCTGGTCATGCCTCCTTATGGGGGAGATCGGCGAGCCCCGTCTTAAATGAAAGACCTTACAGTCGCCTCTTCGGAGGGCAGCGCTCATCACGTCCGGGGAATGAGTGCAGATGATGGCCTGGATGTTCTTCGGCAATAGGTATTTGTCGAGGAGGAAATCAAGCAGTTCCTTATGGACTGCGGGGTTCAAGTGCAGTTCCAGTTCGTCAATGAGGACGAAACCGTCTGCTGCAATCGCCTTAGACATGAGGAGGAGCGTCAGGATTAGGCCCTTCTCTCCGCTGCTCATGGAATCAATATCGAATATCTTGTTTGAGGCGATGTCGCGGATGAGGATCGATGCTTGGCCAAACTTATTTACGGAGAATTTCTCTAGGCTCTTTTCCCTCAATAGGGTCTCAAATATCTCCTTAAATGTCTCCCTCTGTTTCAGGGCGCTCTCTTCGCTCTCAACCATTGAAGAAAAAATGACATTCTTCAATCGCTGATATTTCAATGATGGATTCGAGTTATGGGATTCAAGCTGCTGCAGCGCATCGGCGGCGCCGAGTTGGATTGGCGCCTCGCCAACGGGCATTGCTCTATCCGCTGTGAAATAGCTAAACAACGTTTGATTCGCCGCCAGCGAATTTTCCATGACGGCAAACAGAGCCTGCGAGACCACGTCTTGCCCCCGAAACCCCATCCCTGGATCGCCGGTAAAGAAGATCTTGCACTCCTTCTCTTTGGCGAACCTCGCGACGGCCTCTTGAATAAATGGCGCTGCTGCTTGCATTGCCGTTTGACCAATCGTGGAGGACAGGAACTGAACAAGTGCCAGCGGCCCGTTCTCCATTCCGATCCCATGCTGCGCCGCGACAATTTGTTGCGCGAGTTTCTCGACGTATTCCGGGAGTCGACCGACCTCGTTAGCGGAAAGCTCAAAGGTGCAATTCACTGTTACCGGCCTGTCATTGTCGCGGGCTATGGCACCGTAGTTTATCTGTTGAGGCAGGTTAGGGGACATAACTCCGAGGTTAATCAAAACCTGGCGAGCTTCATTTTGGGTCCTGGGTACCAGGACACCCTTAGCCAGCCTGATTGCCTCTAGGACCGTTGTCTTGCCGACCGCGTTTGGACCGACCAGTAAGTTTGCGCCGTTGGAAAGTTCGACGCTCAACTCGGATATTGCCCGAAAATTACGAATTTCCAGATTTTTGAGGTGCATATTATTCGAGCCTCAGATCGCCTTCGATTCTACATTCAATTGATCCTGCGCGATGTAGCGGGCCCCTCTCCGCACCAGTCCCCGCAAACGCCCTCGTCGCCACCGTCCCCGCCCCACGCCCATCCGAAACGATCGCCCACGCCGCCTGCTCCGGCCGGCTCCCCTCGGTCCCTGCTTCTCTGACCCCTGACCGCGCCCCCTGTCTCCCTGTTCCCTATTGGCTACTCCCTATTCCCTGTCTTTGCGGTCCCTTGGTCCCTGTTTTGTCAAGCTCCGCGCCTCCAAAACTCAACGTCCGATCTTCCACTAAGTCCTTCTTTTTCTAATCCCTGACCTCCGATTCCTGATCTCTGTCAACTTTGCATATCATTTCCCCGCCTTGGCGCACAATCATTCCATGATCCGCTTCCACCCAAGGATTCGCGCCTGCCGCCAACTCCTCGTGGACCGGACCAGCACAAACACAAAAGTTATCGAAAGAGTGAACAATCGGCCCATAAATCGCCCGCGATGCCCGGAAAATCTCCCGTAACTCCTTTGAATTGGAATATTTGCGGGATGCGGCCCTTTGGAATCAGGAATTTACGGATATACCCATCCCGTAAACCCATTGTTATCAAATATGGAGGTATAGCATACCGGGGGAGGGGGAGGAGCTATCGAGAAAGTAAACACCCCGCCAGCTATTGGCTACTGGCTATTGGCTACCAACCGTTCCCTGATCCCTGATCTCTGATCTCTGATCTCTGTTCTCTGTTCTCTGTTCTCTGTTCTCTGTTCTCTGTTCTCTGTTCTCTGTTCTCTGTTCTCTGTTCTCTGTTCTCTGTTCTCTGTCCTCTGTCCTCTGTTCTCTGTTTTCCCTACCGCGCCGCCATCTCCTCCACCGCCGCCGTGTATGGCGGCAGAACGCCGTGCTCGGCCGCGATGCGGAAAAATCCGCGCATCCCTTCCACGCACTCCTCGTCGAGCACGTAATGGATGTTGGCAGTCAGGTACGTTCGAATCGTCTCCTCGGGAATGGGAAACCGCTCCGACCACTCGGCAACCAGCGCGTCGATATTCGCAAGACCGTGATCGCGAGAGCGAATGAAATCTTCTGCAATACTCTCCTCCAAAGGGCTGCTCCATGCAATGGCCCAGACGGCGGATACAAAGGCTAAGCCGGTCAGCGCGCGCCACTCCTGGGCCAGGTCGCGGTAAACCAGATCCTCGCCGGTCCTTTCCAATCGATTGAACCGCTCCTCGAGAGCCAGCAGCGCCGGATCGCCGATCAAAATGGCCGCGTCGGCGCGCTCCAGCATCAGATCGAGGTTTGCCGCCAGCGGCAAAAACGGAACCTCTGCATTGCCCCACTTGTGGAACAGGATGCGCGCGTAAGCCAGAGTCGTCCGGCTGGCCGTGTCAGCGGCCACCGAGCGCAGCGCCGTCAGCGGCTGGCTCGCGCGGTGAACCAGCAAGAGCGACCGGACACGTCCCTTTGAAGCGATCGTGCAACCCGGCAGAATTTTGAGTCCCGGCGTTGTGGCCAGCGAAGCGATGGGAATCAATCCGATGTCGGCGCGTCCATCGGCCAGCCGCGTAGCGCACTCCGACGGAGTCATGGGGTCGATGCGATAGCGCCTCGCCAGCGCCTCGCTGAGCGGCGGATGCTCAAAATCCCACATCAGCGGCGCGGGGTTCAAAAACCCGATCGCGGCGATGCGCAACCGACCGTCCTGTTCCTCGTTCACGTCTCTTAGACTACCAATCCGCGACTGGGGATTCGCGCCGAAAAGCGCGCCTGGAAACGGAATCGTCACCTCCGCGCCAACCCGCTCGTCCTGTGCTCCGCTTCAGTTTCTCGGAACACATCCGCTATGCCGCAAGCCGGCATACGGCTCGTCGAAGTCATGCGACGCATGAAGTGCTTCGCGTCTTAGTGATGGCCGCCGCCACCTCCGCCATGCGAGCCGCCGCCTCCGCCGCCTCCACCACCGCCATGCGAGCCGCCACCGCCGCCTCCTCCACCGCCGCTGTGCGAAGCACCACCTCCACCGCCTCCGCCTCCGCTGCTGTGCGAAGCACCGCCGCCACCGCCGCTGGAATACGCTGGGCCCGAAGAGCGGTTCGTCGATCCGCCGCCCGATTCGCTTCGCCCATGAGAAGCGGAACCAGTACTTGCCGGCGGAGAAGGCTGCATAACTTCTCGTTGCACGGGGGCCGGGAACGCGGGATGGCCAGTGTTGTACGTAGGCCGCGTGTATGTGCTCTGCGGTCCCGTCGATGGCGCGCTGTGGTAGCCGAGTTGCGCCGGATTCGCCCTGGAATTACCGGTCGTGCCGCCGTACACAGGCCGTGAAGGCAGCGGACGAACTGCTTGCACAGTATGCCCTGCGATAATCACTGGCGTGTTCCTATCTCGCGCCGGAAGCGTCGAGTTCACAACCGCCCTGCTCCGGTTGACGGCAACCATCGGTACCGGATGGCCGATGGGTAGGTGCGGATAACCCGGGCGGGGAATTTTGTGATATCTTGGCGGCGCCAAACCGAGATTAGGACCGCGGTAGAACCCTGTTCCCCACCACGGCATGCAACCGCCCGACCCCGGCGCCCAGCCCCAGCCAAAGCCGTCGTAGAAGTTCCACATTCCGCACTGGAACGGCATGTAGCCCCATGAGTAACCGGACACCCACAGGTATCCATATCCTGGCGTCCACATCCAATTTCCGTAGCCGTAGGGGTCGAATCCCGCGCTTGCCGCCTCGTAGGGCGACCAGACATAGCCTTGATCCGGAACGTTGTACCAATTGCCATTGGCGTCCAGATCGTTCCATGCGGGATTTTCGCTGACGCCCTGGTCCGCCGATGCGCCAGTCTGCGCCGCAGCCTCGGCAGTCATAGCCTGATCGCGGTCCGAGTTCCACGAATCCCATGAATCCGGTTCGACGGATTCAGCCAGCACATAGCGGCTGGGATCGGCGCCGTTGAGGCTGATGCTTTCGCCGCCATGCAAGTCCACCGACAGGGCGCCATTACTGCCTTCAAGGTGGGCATTGCCTGAAAAGACGGCAACCTGGCCGGGAGGATTGTCCAGGTCGACGCGGAGTACGGTAAAGCCACTCGTCGTGGCCACCATGTCGCCAAACTGGATGCTCATCTGGCCGGCCTGGTCCCCGCCCTGGAACTCGAAGTAAGTCAAACCGCCGTTGACTGCAAGCTCGGCTTCTGCCGATGCCCCCGCCCCGCGCAGAACCTTCAGCGTCAAGGAGCTGTCGGGCGAGAGCCGGGCCACGCTGCCATCTTCAAACTGAATCTCAGCCTTGCCCGTGTCCGCCGTGGTCAGTTGCGCGCCCTCAAACAGCGGCGTATTGGCCGCCGCCTGTTCGGCCAGCACCTGTGTGCCCTGCGCGAGTGTCACCTGGCCATCCACGTAGCTCAGCCGCACCGCGCGCGCCGGTTGTCCCGATCCCTGGCCGGCATCCTGCCCCCGCAGTGCCGAACCGAATAACACCACTCCCAGGGCCAGCGCTGCAAGCACCGTCAGCCCTCTGCGATTCCCCCTGCGTTTCATGCCGCCCGCCTTTCTATCGCTTCACGGCGACCCTTACCTGTTCATCGGGATTTCTCTATATATTGGACACCGGCTCACACCAAAAAGTCTCCCGGACCGAGACATTTATGTTGACCCGTGGGCCAGCAGGGCTCTGGCCCGCTTTCTCACCCGCCCCAGAACTCCATCGTCCTGCGCCAGGCGCTCCAGAATCTCTCGAATGGCGCAAATCTGCTGCGCACGGCCGTCAGCAACCGATTCCGTCAGGTACTCCATCTCCTCGTCCAGGCCCAGCGGGTCATGCTGCAGCAGTACTTCCAGGCGCGCGCCAACCAGAATCGTCTCCGCCACCGCGACCAGTGAATCGCCCAACGCTTCGATCTCCTTATCGCCGGAGTAGTTGAAGGTACAGGAACCTTGCCCTTGAGGCCCCGTATAGGTGAGCGTCTTCCATCCCTGAAAGGCAACCTTCATGTGGCTTTCGCAGGGCTCATTGAACCAGTTGTGACGCTGCGCCGCGCTAAAGACGCGCCCGGCAAACTGCGCGCTTACCTGGATATCGCGATCTACGCCCGGCGCCTCGATCTCCTTCTGGCCGCCTTCTGGAACCCTGCCCATCTGCGAGCGGAAATGGCCTCTACCGTCGGAGTGCAGCACAAGCGTCCATTGCGGGGGCGACAGCCCTGGATTGGAGAAATCCACCTGGACCGCCGGATCCGCCGGGGGCACGGTCTGGCCGCGCGCCGCAAGCCCGAGGACCGCAAACAGGAGCCACGCCGCCTTCATCGCACAGCCTCCTGGAGCGCCAGCGTCTGCGCAATATGAATGTGACAGATGGCGATGGCCAGGGCATCCGCCGCGTCCGGCGGCTCCGGCAGCGCGGGCAACCCCAGCAGCCGCGCCACCATGAACTGCACCTGTTCCTTCTTCGCCAGCCCGTAGCCGACCACGCTCGATTTGATCTTCAGCGGCGCGTACTCCGCTACGGCAATCCCCTGGTGCGCTGCCGCCAGCAGCGCCACGCCGCGCACCTGTCCCAGCTTCAGAGCCGATTTGGCGTTGACCGAGTAGAAAACCTCCTCGATCGCCACAGTATCCGGCCTCCAGCGTTCCAATTCCGTAGTCAGTTCCGCAAAAACCTGTTCCAGACGCGCGGGCAAAGCCAGCGTCTTCGCCAGGCGAATCGCGCCCATCGCCTGGAACCTGAGCTGCGGCCCGCGCGCCGCGTCGCAGGAGTCCACAACGCCGAACCCGGTCACTTCGGTCCCGCAATCGATGCCAAACACCCTCATCGGGTCCAAGTGTACCGCAGACGGGACGGTGCGAAAACGCTCATCGTTTTCTACCCAGGCATTCCCAGGGCTGCGCCCTCCATGGCGGACTTGCCCTGGGTCTGTACCACCCCCGACCGCCGGACACAGTACTTTCGTGCCGCCGCAAAAAATGAAACCTCTGCTCGCGCCGTGTATCGAATCCGATAACGAGTTTGGTTCCTTCGGCAAAATTTTATAGGAAGAAAACAAACGGTCTACTTGGCGTCGATAGGTTTGGGTACAGAATTCAGGAGAGGGCCGGAGGGTCCGTGCGCAGGATTACCGCAAGTGCGAAGCGTAACGCGGTCCAGTGGTTGGGCCGGGGGATCTCGCCCCGCCGCCTGGCGCTGACGCTGGCGCTGGGGTTCGCTGTCGGGTGCATTCCCGTGGTTGGAATCCCGACGGTTCTCTGCGCCGCGCTGGCCGTGGCCCTTCGCTTGAACCTGCCCGTCATCCAGGCCGCCAACTACGCCGCCATGCCGCTGCAATTGGCGTTGATCGTTCCGTTCGTGCGCATCGGCGGATGGATCGTTTCCGCGGAGCCTGGGCGCATTCTTGCGCCTCGCGCCCTGCCGCATGTCCCCGCACTCATCCTCGCCGCTCATATGAGCGGATTGGCCGGTCAGGCGCTGCTGGCGTGGTTGCTGGCCGCCGTTCCTGGAGTTCTCCTGATGACCATCGCGCTCACGAAGATGCTGCGCCGGATTCCGGCTGTGCGCGCCGCGGAAGCCGGCGACTGATCGAGCAGGGACCAAGGGACCAAGGGAACAAGGGACCGAGGGACCGAGGGAACGAGAAGGCTCGGATCAGGAGTCAGGAATTCCATTTTTTCCCGCCAAAACCGTACACCCACAGGTCTGTGAAATCGCAGAGCGCGGCGCGGCCAGAAATCGTCGCATCGCGAGCTCGCGAAAAACTCTACCTGCAGGTGCAGCAATTGGGTGAAAACATGACCTGCAGGTATAGGAAATCCAGTGAAATCGTCGAAATACGAGTTTGAGAGACGCTTTTTCTCCGTTTGCAGGTGGAGTTTTGGCGGGGGTTGCGGAAGAACGTCGGACTGCACCTTACGCCACGACTGAAATCGTCCTCTTTCAAGGCACACCCAAACTGACCCATTGCCCGTGTTTTCCGGCCGCGGTCCGATCGGGGAATGACCCTGCGAACCCATTCCGGCCGTTCCGCTGCTGGAAGCGCCTGAGGCCGCTGCGCCCACGCGACGGCCGCGCCGGCAACCCGGTAACTGGGGCGTTTCACCCTTGGCGGCGTCTGATCGATTTGGCTAGTGCGTCTCGAATCAAACGCATATACTACCTGCAAATCCCGTGATCGCCCTCGGATGGCCGAGTGTTTGCGGCGAAACGAGGCGCGCGAATGGGTTCGCCGGGCGGTGTGGGCATCGTCGTGAGGATGCTTCGCGCCGGGCGAGAGGGGTTCCGGCAGAGACGCCGACGGCGGCGCTACTCGTGAGCAATCCAAGCGCTGGGGAGATGGGTGCCGATGAACGAGCAGCCGGAGGAAAAGCGAGAGAGTGAGCCGTCGCCGTCCGCGGCAGCGAGCGGCGGGATTTCGCAGCTTTGGCTGATTCTGCCCTCCTGCATCCTCGCTATTTCGGTTGGCGCCGCACTGGCGCGGCTGTTTCCTCATTTCCGTTGGCAATCGCTGCCCATTGTGGCGGCAGTGGTTGCTACGGCTCTGTTTGCGCTGATCCTGAACCGTACGCTGCTTCGCCACGGCGCCCAGACGGCGCAGGTACCCATTGGCGAAGGGTTAAGAGAATTGCTGGACTCGACCGGTCCGGCATTGGTCGCGATCGATTTGAACGGCGGGCTGATCTACTGCAATCCCGTGGCCGAGCGTTTGCTCGGCTACCGGGCCGAGGAGCTTCTGAATCTTTGGGGCAAGGTGGAGCTTCTGGGGCCAGGCGAGGCGGAGCGGCTGGTAGCGGAAATGCAGAAGCTTTGCCGCGTGGATCGCCCGCCCGAGACCACGCGAGCCGGCCTCATGGCCGCCTGTCTCGAGTGCGCGCGTACGCTGCCGCCCAGCCTGGTGCCGAGCTTCGAGGCGCAGGTGCGCCGCAACGACGGCGAACTCCTGCCGGTTATGCTCCATATCTCGACGCTGCTCGACACGGCGGGCGAGCTGATCGGCATGGTGGCCGTGGCCGTGGATCACAGCGCGTCCCTGCACCGCAAGCAGACGCAGCGCGAGTCGCAGGAACGATACCGCGACCTGTTCGAGCACTCCAACGAGATGATCGCCACACTCAGCCCGGCAGGGCAGTTTCTCTACGCGAATCCGGCGTGGAAGCGCTGCTTTGGACTGGACCAGGCGGCGCTGGCGGATCTCGATTCGTTCGAGGATTTGTTCACGGCCGGCGCCCGGGGCGAGGCGGCCGCGCTCTTCCGCCGCGCGCTGGATGGCGAGACGGTGGAGCGGGCGCCGCTGCGCCACCATACGCCGGACGGCCGCGTGCTGGATCTGGAGTTGAGCCTGAGCCGGCGGCAAAAGGCGGGCAGCCCGCTGGCGGTGCGCTGCCTGCTCCGCGATGTTACGCAGCAAATGCAGCGCGAAAACCGGCTGGCGCTGCAGCTCGCGGTGAGCCGGATTGTGGGGGAAAACGCATCGGTCGAGTCGGCGGGCATGCGCATCCTTGAGGCCCTTTGCCTCTCCCAGGGATGGGATGTGGCCGTGGCATGGGTGGTTGGCGCCGAGCAAAAGCAGCTTGAATTCGGAACCGCGTGGGGAGTTCCGGGCCGGCAGGCGGAAGCTCTCATTCAGGCAAGCATGGGCCTGACGCTGACAGGTAACGCCGAATTGCCCGAACGGGCATGGCGCGACGGACGCACGGTGTGGCTCGCCGATCTGGATACGGCGCCCCCGAGCTCCCGCGTATCGGCGGCTATTGGCCATGAGATGGTTTCCGGCTGGGCAGTGCCGGTGCGCGCAGGCAGCAAGGTGATGGCGGTGCTCGAGTTTTATTGCCGTTTCCGGCTGCGCGAGGATCGCGAGGCGATGGCCGCCGTAGAAACAGCGGCAGCCTCGCTGGGGCAGATCCTGGTGCGGGCTCAGGAACGCGGCCGGGCCGACGAGTTGAGCCGCCAGCAGGTGGTCCTGCTGGATTCGGTGGCCGACGGCATCTGCGGGCTCGACCGCCAGGGGAACGTGACCTTTGCCAACCCCGCGGCCGCCCGGATGCTGGGCGCGTCAGTCGATGCGCTCATTGGCAAATCGGCCCACGAACTGCTGCACTGCTCCGCGCCGCCAGGGCGTGTTTGCGACCAGGATTGCCCGTTACTCCGCGCGGCGGCTGCTCCTTGTAGCGGGTCAGGAGAAGAGAACATCTTTCGCACCGATGGTACCTCTTTCCCGGCCGAGTATGCGGTGACGCCCCTTCGCGGCCAGGGCCGTTTTTCCGGGTCGGTGCTCAGCTTCCGCGACATCAGCCAACGCTACGCTCTCGACCGGCTCAAGGACGAGTTCATCTCCACCGTAAGCCACGAGTTGCGCACGCCCCTCACGTCCATCCGCGGCGCGCTGGGACTGCTTACCTCCGGCATTCTCGGCGAGACCAGCGAAAAGGCATCCAACCTCTTGCGTATAGCGCTCACCAACTCCGACAGGCTGGTTCGCCTGATCAACGACATTCTCGACCTGGAGCGGATTCAGAGCGGACGCGAGCCGCTTGCCTTCCGCGCCGTGCAGTTGGCCGGCATTGTGCAGCAGGCTATCGAAGACATGAGGCCCCTGGCGGACGCAGCCGGAGTACAGCTGATTCACGACGCCACGAAGGTGGAGATTACGGCCGACTCCGACCGGCTGCTGCAGGTCCTCACCAACCTGCTCTCGAACGCCGTCAAGTTTTCGCCCCCCAACTCGCCGGTGAGCGTCATGCTGCGGCCGGGCGTGACGGGCGTAATTCTCTCCGTGATCGACCACGGGCGCGGAATTCCCGCCGACAAACTGGAAACGATCTTCGGGCGCTTCCAGCAGGTGGATGCCTCCGACTCCCGGCAGAAGGGCGGCACCGGCCTGGGACTGGCCATCTGCCGCACCATTGTGATGCAGCATTCGGGACGCATCTGGGCTGAGCGCAATCCGGTGCGCGGATCGACCTTCCGCATCTTTCTTCCCTATCAACCCGCGCCGCAGGCGGCTTTCGGCGGCGTGCCGGAGACTCAAGCCGGCCACGGGACCCTGGTGCTGGCCGACGGAAATGCGGATTCGCGACCGCGCATCGCGGCGCAATTGGCCCGCCATGGCTATTCCGTGGTGCAGGCCGCCACCATGGAGCAAACCCTGTCCGCGGCCCGGCAGAACGCCCAGGCCATCCTTCTCGACACTTCGCTCGACGGCATGAACGGGTGGGAGATTCTGCCGCTCCTGCGCAGCATGGATGCATCCGCTCGCACCCCGGTGGTCTTGTTAAGCATGGAAGGTCCGGAAACCCGGAAGGAGTTGGCCGATGGCGCCGACGGATGGGTTTCCAAGCCGCTTCGCGAAGATGAACTTCTGGCTGAGCTGGCGCGCGTCTTGTGTGGATCGGGCGAAAAGGCGCGCATCCTGATCGTCGAGGACGATCGCGACCTGGCGCTCGTCATCAGCGAGATTTTCGCGCGCGACACGATCCTTGTGCAGACTGCACATTCGTTCGAGGAGACGATTGAGGCCTGTTCCGCCTTCAAGCCCCACCTCATGGTGCTCGATATCGGATTGCCCGACGGCGACGGCTTCAACGTGGTGGATTGGCTGCGCCAGCGCGAATCACTTGCCCAACTGCCGCTCGTGGTCTACTCCGGCCGCGAGCTATCGCCGGACCAGCGCCGCCAGCTCACGCTCGGCCCCACGTATTTTATGGCCAAGACCCGCGTACAGCCGCAGCAGCTTGAAGCTCTGGTGTTGACCATGCTGCGCTCCTCGCGCCAGATGGATGAGGCGGGGCTAACCGAACCGGCGGTACCGAATTCGTAACCGGGTGGTTGTCTCCATCCCATCGACAACGCCGCGGCAACATTCGACAATAGCGGTGGAGGATCTTCCCCCGTGGCCCGCAAAATTCTGATCATCGACGATGAAGACGATATTCGCGAGGTGGCCTCGCTGAGCCTGGAGACCGTCGCCGGGTGGGAGGTGATTGTGGCCAGTTCCGGAGCGCAGGGCATGGCCCGCGCCGCCGAACAGCAGCCCGACGCCATCCTGCTGGACGTGATGATGCCGGGCATGGACGGTCCCACGACCTTTCGCGAACTGCGCAAAAATCCGGCCACGGCCGGGATTCCGGTGCTGCTGCTTACCGCCAAGGTGCAAGGCACCGACCAGCGGCGCTTTGCCGATCTTGGCGTGGAGGCCGTGCTTTTCAAGCCCTTCGATCCGCTTACGCTATCCAAGCAGATTTCGAGCGCTCTCGGCTGGGCCTGACCGCTGTTTGTCATGAAAACTCCCGCCCAATCCGGTGTCCCCGCGGATGCGGCTCTTTCCCAGGCGATCGACCGTCTTTGGGTCCGCTTTCTGCCGGAGATTCGCGAGCGGGTTGCCATCCTCGAAGCGGCGGCAGCGGCCGTCTCCGCCGGAAAGCTCGCCGCCAGGCGCCGCGAGGCCGCCCAGGCCGCGGCGCATAAACTGGCCGGAGTGCTCGGCACCTTCAGCCTGACGCGCGGCACGGTCCTGGCGCGCGAGACGGAAGTGACGTACTCCCGCGAATCCTCGCCCAGCCCCAGCGCCGGAAAGCGCCTTGCCGCCATCGCCGCGGAACTGCGCGCGATGATCGAGAACCGCACATCCACTACCTGACGCCTGAGCAATTACACTTTTCTCCAGTGACTCCGCGCGACCCATTCGCGTCCCCGCCCGGTCAAACGCCCCAATTGGGCCTGCGCTTCGAGGAGCCGCGCCCTACGCGCCGCATCTGGCCCGTCCGCGAGCTGGTTGCGCAGGTGCGCGAGCTGGTTGAGCAGGAGTACGGCGACGTTTGGGTCGAGGGCGAGATCTCCAACTACCGCCCCGCGCCCTCCGGCCACGTTTACTTCACGCTCAAGGACGCCGACGCGCAACTCCCCGTCGTTCTCTTCCGCCGCCAGGCCATGCTTCTGCGCTTTCGCCCCGAGGACGGCCTGCATGTGCTGGTCCGCGGCCGCGTGAGCGTCTACGAGCAGCGCGGCCAGATGCAACTCGTCGCCGAAACCATGGAGCCCGTCGGCGCCGGCTCGCTGCAACTCGCATTCGAGCAGTTGAAGGAGCGGCTCAAAGCGGAGGGGCTTTTCGATGCCGCTCGCAAAAGGCCGCTGCCCACGTTTCCCCGTACCGTGGGCATCGTCACCTCGCCCACCGGCGCGGTGATCCGCGACTTCCTCAACATCGTCAACCGGCGTCACTCCGGATTGAATGTCCTGCTCTGCCCCGCATCCGTGCAGGGCGAATCCGCGCCGTCTGAGATCGAGGCTGCGCTGGCCGAGCTGAACGATTCGAATCTCGTTGACCTGATCGTGCTCGCTCGCGGCGGCGGTTCACTGGAAGATTTGGCCGCCTTCAACAGCGAGCGCGTCGCCCGCGCCATCGCTGCGTCACGCCTGCCTGTCGTCTCGGCCATCGGCCACGAGACCGACTTCACCATTGCCGACTTCGTTGCCGACCTGCGCGCACCCACGCCGTCCGCCGCCGCCGAGCTCATTACCGAAGCGCAGTACACGATCGCCGAGCGCCTGGCCGCGCAGGGGCGCCGCCTGGACCGCGCCGCCCGCTTCCAACTGCTGCAGGCCCGCCAGCGCCTGACGCAATGGCCGATCGGCCGCGCCGAATCGCGCGTCACGTCGCTGCTTTACCGTCTCGGCCAGCGGCTCGACGACTCCACGCAGCGCCTCGACGCCGCCCTACTCGAACAATTGCGCCTCGGCCAGACCCGCGTCGCCGCTCTCGCCGCCGGCGTGCTGCATCACGACCCGCGGCAGAAGGTCGCACACGCACGCGAGCACCTCGCCGACTTTCACGCCCGCCTGGACCGATGCGTCGAACGCCTGATCGAGTCCTCCGCGTCGAAAGTCGGCGCTCTCGATGCGCGCCTTCATTCACTCTCGCCGCTCGCCGTGCTCGACCGCGGCTACGCGCTCGTTCTCTCGGCAGACGGTTCGCTGGTCCGCTCCACGACGCAGATCGGCTCAGGCGATCGGCTCACCACTCGCCTGGCCGACGGCTCCTTCAGCAGCCGAATCGAGTCGATTTTGCACGGCTCGCATGGATCGCCTGGCGCGCCTAAAGCCCCGGCCACCGCCAAGCGAGGCAAGAAATCCACATCATGACTTCCAACGGCGCACGCAAGCTCTTCGGCACCGACGGCATTCGCGCCGTTGCGGGCGAGGTTCCTCTCGATCCCACGACGATCTACAGCGTCGGTCTCGCCCTCGCTCACTCGCTGCGTAAATTTTCCCCTCGGCCCAAAGTTCTTCTCGGCCGCGACACACGCGAGTCCGGCCCCTGGATCGCCGCCACGCTCGCCGAAGGCCTGCGCCAGGCGGGCGCGATCGCCGAAAGCGCGGGCATCGTCACCACCCCGGCGGTCGCGTTTCTTGCCCGTGCGCACGGCTTCCACGCCGGAGTGGTCATCTCGGCATCGCACAATCCCTGGCAGGACAACGGCATCAAGCTCTTCGGCGCCGACGGATTCAAGCTGCCCGACGCGGTCGAACTGGCCATGGAAGAGGAGATCTTTTACCACGCCGCACAGGTGCAAATCTCCGATCCACATTGCTTCCCGCCGGTCGAAGACAATCCCGCGCTGCTTTCCGATTACATTCAATTTCTCATCGATTGCGTACCCCGCCTCTCGCTCGCGGGCCTGAAGATCGTGGCCGATTGCGCCAACGGTGCGGCGGCGGCAATCGCGCCCGAGCTTTTCCGGCGGCTCAACCGCGAGGGGCGCGCGGACGTCACGCTGCTCAACATCGCGCCTGACGGCCGCAACATCAACGCGAAGTGCGGCGCGCTGCATCCCGAGTACGTAGCCGGCGAAGTAAAAGCGCGCGGAGCAGACCTGGGCTTAACCTTCGACGGCGACGCCGACCGCTGCATGTTGGCCTGCTCCTCGGGAAATGTCGTCAACGGCGACGCCATTCTGCTGATGGCCGCGCGCGACCTGAAGGCCCGCGGCATGTTGACCGGTGACGTGGTTGTCGCCACCACCATGTCGAACATGGGGCTGGAAACCGCGCTCAAGCATTGCGGCATTCGTATGTTGCGCGCGCCGGTGGGCGACCGCTACGTGCTCGAAGAGATGCAGAAGCAGAACGCGGCTCTGGGCGGCGAGCAATCGGGGCATATTTTGTTCCCGCATCTTGCCACCACCGGCGACGGCCTGCTCACCGCGCTCGTCGTCCTCGATCTCGTCGCTCGTACCGGCAAATCCATCGCCTCGCTCACCGCCGGCCTCAAAGTCTTCCCGCAGGTGATCGTGAACGTGAAGGTGCGCGAGAAGAAGCCGCTCCACATGATTCCTTCTGTTGTCGCCGCGATTTTCGCCGCTGAAGAAGACCTGAAGGATACAGGCCGCGTGGTGATCCGCTACAGCGGCACCGAGCCGCTGGCGCGGGTGATGATCGAGGCCGAGAGCGAAGAGGCGATGCGGCGGCACGCGGAGGCCATCGCTGACGCCATCCGCAGCGAACTGGGAATCTGAGCCTGGCGCCCAACGCCGACCAGGCAACGCATCCAGGCTTCTGAAGAAGCGGTTCTCTGTTCACCTCTTCACTTCTACACTCATTCACTATTTCCCCGCTCCTTGTTTTTCTACTCCCTACTGGCTACTCCCTACTCCCTGTATTCTCATTCCATGCCCCGCTTTCCTTCCGGCCAAACGCTGCTCATCGACGCCGACGACACGCTGTGGGAGAACAACGTTTACTTCGAGCGCGCGATCGCGGCATTCATCGGATTTCTCGATCACAAAGAGTACACGCCTGCCGCAGTGCGAATGACGCTGAACGCCGTGGAGCGGGAAACCATCCTCACCCATGGCTACGGGCTGTCGAGCTTCACCCAGGCGCTGGTGGATTGCTTTGAGCGGCTGAGCTCTGCGCCGGCGGCGGAAGAAAAGCGCGAGCGCATTCGCGGCTTTGCCCGCGCCATCGCCGAGCAGGAGATCGAACTGCTGCCCGGAGTGGCGGAGACGCTGGCCGATCTCGCCGGCCGGCACCACCTCATTTTGATGACCAAGGGAAACCATGCCGAGCAGGCCGGCAAGCTGGCCCGCTCCGGGCTGGCGCCGCACTTTGCCGCGGTCGAGATCGTAGCCGAGAAAGATCCGCCCACCTACCGCTCCGTCATCGCGAGGCACGAGCTCTTGCCGCACACCAGCTGGATGATCGGCAACAGCCCCAAGAGCGACATCAACCCTGCTCTCGCGGCCGGTCTGCACGCAGTCTTCCTCGTTCACAAAGACACGTGGGTGCTGGAGCACGCCGCGCTCGACGCCGCGCCCGAGGGCCAGCACCTGATCGAGCTCGACGCGTTCGCGAAACTGCGCGAGATTTTTTGAGCGGCGCGGCCGCTATCGAAACGCAGCCCGGTCCGGCGGCATATGAGAAACTGAGAGTGCGGCATTTAGCAATTTCTTCGGGGGCTGCTCAATTCGCCCCCAAACCTGACTCCAACACAATTTGAGCGGGCCCGCGCGGCCGCTGCCGGGCTGCGGATCGAGCGGCAACCGGAAACGCTCATAGGACTTCGCAAAGAATGATCGGTGTGAGCGATGTGACCATGCGCTACGGCGCGAAGGTGCTCTTCGAGGATGTGACCACCACCTTTACGCCGGGCCGCCGTTATGGATTGACCGGGCCCAATGGCGCCGGCAAGTCCACCTTCATGAAGATCCTGAGCGGCGAGCTGGAGCCGCAGAAAGGCGCCGTCGTACGCCCGCGCAAGCTGGGCGTGCTGCGCCAGGATCAATTCGCCTTCGATGCCTATCGCGTCATCGACACAGTGATCATGGGCAACAAGCCGCTGTGGGCGGCGCTGGAGGAGCGCGACCGCATCTACGCCAAGCCGGAGATGACCGACGAGGACGGCATGAGACTGGGCGAACTCGAAGGCACCATCGGCGACGAGGACGGCTACACCGCCGAGAGCGACGCCGCCGTGCTGCTCGACGGCCTCGACATTCCCGAGCCGCTGCACGAGCGCAGGATGGGCGAGCTGCAAGGGGGCCAGAAAGTCCGCGTGCTCCTCGCGCAGGCGCTCTTTGGCAAGCCGCAGGCGCTGCTGCTCGACGAGCCCACCAACTACCTCGATCTCGACTCCATCCACTGGCTGCAGGACTTTCTGACCAGCTACGACGGAACGCTGATCGCGATCTCGCACGACCGGCACTTTCTCAATTCCGTGACCACGCACACCGCCGACATCGATTACCAGACGATCATTACCTACACCGGCGGCTACGACGACATGGTCATGGCGAAGATGCAGATCCGCTCCACGCTCGAGGCGCAAATCGCGCAACGCGAGAAAAAAATCGCGCAGCTCAACGAGTTTATCGCGCGGTTCGCCGCGGGCACGCGTTCGAGCCAGGTGACCAGCCGGCGCAAGGAGGTAGAGCGGCTGCAAACCAACGAGCTGGCGCGGTCGAACATTCAGCGGCCCTACATCCGCTTTGACCAGGCGCGGCCCAGCGGGAAGCACGTTTTGGAGTTCAAGCATCTGACCAAGGTTTACGGCGATCTGAAAGTCATCGATGGGTTTACGGCCAACGTTCTGCGCGGCGAAAAGATCTGCCTGATGGGGCGCAA
>JBEKXX010000010.1:0-62784 GCA_049511595.1 Occallatibacter sp.
GGGGTTCTTGACCAACTGTCGGACGGCGAGGAATTCGAGGATGCGCTCCTTGATTTTTTCCAGGCCGTAGTGATCGGTGTTGAGAACTTTTTCGGCGTAGTCGATGGAGCGTGTTTCCTTGGAGCGCTTTTTCCAGGGAACGGCCAGCAGCCAGTCGATATAGTTGCGGCTGACGGTTGACTCGGCCGACATGGGCGGCATGGCTTCGAGCTTTTTGAGCTCCTGGATGGTCTTTTCGAGGACGTCTTTGGGCATTCCGGCTGATCCGATTTTTTTGCGCAGCTCGTCGAACTCGCTTTTTTCGCCGCGGCCCAGCTCCTTCTGGATGGCCTTGATCTTTTCGTTGAGGTAATACTCTTTTTGCGCGCGCTCCATCTGGCGCTTGACGCGGGACTGAATGTTGCGGTCGAGGTCGAGCTTTTCGATTTCGACGTCGAGCACGTCGGCGATGCGGGCCAGGCGCGCGGCCGGGTCGAAGATGGCGAGCAGCTCCTGCTTTTCCTCGATGCCGAGCTGGAGATTGGCGGCAATGATGTCGCTCAGCTTGGCCGCCTCATCCATCTTCACTGTGGCAATGATGGTCTCGTAGTTGAGCGACTGCTGCAGCTTGACGTAGTTCTCAAAAAGCGTGGTGACGCGCTGCATGAGCTGCTCGACCGCCGGGCTCATCTCGAACTCGCGTTTACCGGTGCGCACGGTGGCGACGAAGAAGCCGTCGCGGTCGGTGACCTCGATGGACTTGGCGCGCTCGACGCCCTCAACCAGGACCTTGATGTTGCCGTCGGGCATTTTGACGCTCTGCACGATGTTGCAGATGGAGCCGACCTGATAGATGTCCTTGGCCTTGGGCTCGTCGATGGAGGCGTCGTGCTGGGTGGCGAGGAAAATCTTGCGGTCGCCGGTGAGGGCCTCCTCGAGGGCGCGCACGCTGGACTCGCGGCCCACGACGAAAGGCGTCATCATATAGGGGAAGATGACCATGTCGCGGATGGGCATCATGGGCAGCTTGCGCGGCTCGTGTTTTTCGCGGATCACGGTCATCGGGACACCTGGTTAAGTTTGGCTCCCGCGGCCGGCTCGAAGTGCGGAGCAGGCCGCAGTGTCATGTAGGGATTGTACAGCCAAAGCGCGTTGGAGCGAAGCACGGGAATAGTTCGTTGGGGTCATGACGGAAGTCATGCGGCGCAAGCGAAACGTGGGCGAAACGAGGGCTTCACTCAGACGAGGGATAAAACGACCTAACGATCAGTGAGTCCACCTTCGCTTGCAGGACTCAACAATCTGATAAAATGGTCACCAGGGTGGCCACATGAAGATTAGTACCGTGCGCGAGTTCCGGGATAACGCCTCGGGGATGTTGCGCGCCAAGGACCCCATCCTGGTCACGCGCCGGGGCCGGCTGGCGGGGATTTTCTTTCCGCGTCCGGAGTCCACGCTGCCCATCGAGCTGAAGCGCGAGATGTTCGGCATTCTGAGCGCCGAGATCGGGCGACAGATTCGCAAGCGCGGGCTGGGCGAAGAAGAAATCCTGGCCGATTTTGCAGTTTGGCGCCGGGCAAAGCGCAAGGCCGGGCGCCCACCTGCAAGCGAATCAGGGCAAAAGACACGCCGTGAAGCTGGCCGCGGACGCTAACGTTTTGCTCTCGGCTGCGATCGGCGGCCGAGCGCGAATCGCTATCTCCAATCCGATAATCGAAGAGCTGATGACCACGGAGACCGTCTTCGCGGAGGTGGAGGAGTATGCCGCGCTCCTCGGCCGGAAGAAGGGGCTGACGCCCGAGACCCTGATGCTTGCAGTGGCGTCGCTCCCGGTTTCAATCGTTGCGCGCGAAGTTTATGCGAGATCGATTCCGCAGGCGCGTAAGCGGATCGCTTGGCGCGACCCGGACGACGAGGAACTTCTTGCGCTGGCGCTTCACTACAAGATTCCGTTGTGGTCGAACGACAACGATTTTGAAGGATGTGGGGTGGAGCGGTATACGACGGCGGAGCTGCTGAAGAAGCTGGGAGTGGAACCGAAGGGGTAGTGACCCGCACGGGAGTCTTGCGCTCCCAGGTCCCCAAATGCGAGGGACCTGGGGCACCCGGCAATCAGAGCCTCGCATCGGGCAGCGCCGTCCAATCCCGGACCCGAAGGTTCGAACCGCGGGCGCCAATGCATCCAACACGACAAAAATGATGCATTGAAATCAGCCTGCCAAGGTGGTCAAATAAAGACATGGGCACGATCCTGCGCAAGTACACGAGCTTCGGCGAGATGAAGGACGACGAGTATCGCTACTGGCAGAGCCGGCCCGTGCATGAGCGGATGGACGCGGTGGAGGAGATGATCCGCACGGCCTATGCGCTGAAAGGTTGGGAGATCGAGCCGGATGTACCAAGACTACAAAGATCTTTTGTCCGCCTTCAATGCCCATGGCGTTAGATACCTCATTGTGGGAGCATACGCGGTCATCTTCCATGCTCAGCCCCGCTTTACGAAGGACATGGACGTTTTCATTCAAGCCGACCCCACCAACGCGCAAGCGACGTACGCTTCACTCGCCGCGTTCGGGGCGCCGCTTGAGGGCATTCGACCTGAAGACTTCGCGGAGCGCGGCAGCTTCTTTCGTTTCGGACACGATCCACACGGCTTCGATCTTCTTCCTGAAATTCCTGGCGTCGATTTTGACGCGGCCTGGGAACGGCGCGTCGAGGGAGTGATCGATCCCGAGAGCGGTCTCAAGGCGTACTTTATTTCCGCTCCCGATCTCATTCAATCGAAGCTGGCTGCGGGAAGGCCCCAGGACATCGCGGATGCGGAGGCGATTCGGAAGGCGGCCGAAGCTCAGAAGCACTGAGGTTAAGTGGCTGAGTTCGCGTGCGCGCGATCACGTTGACGCAATCATAACTCGCAGTACGTTCGCGGAGAACATCCTTGGTGCTCCATTAGGTTTGAGCCGAGTATAGACGATTCCTCCCTGAAGCACGAAGGCCGTCCGCAATCGCGGACGGCCATCGTTTTTAGAGAGAACCAAGGGAGGGAGCTTGTTTAGTCGCCGGCGACGAGTTCGCCTTCCTCCTGCCTGTTCCTGTTGATGGGCGAGGCGGCGTTGTTTGACGCAGGGCGGATGGAGTCGAGCGAAACAAGGCCTTCGACCGGCTTTTCACCGAGGACGTGCTCGCGGTAGAGCTTGGCCATGCGGGCGTTCTCGGCTTCCTGTTTCATCTTTTCGTCGCGCGCGCGGATTTTTTCCTCGCGGGCGTTCTTGGCGATGCCGAGATTGTCGAGCGTGTGGTTGGCTTCGGAGTTGACGTGCTCCATGTTGAGCTGCAGGTCGTGGCCGACGTGATTCATGGCCACTTTCTTGCCGCCGGCGAAGATTTCGTGGCGGCCGTGCTCCTCATACCACTTGGTGAGGGTGGCCGTCATATGCATCTTCTCGATGATGTTGCGCCAGCCGATGCCGGTGTTGTAGGCGCAGAAGCTGATCTCGCCTTCCTGCGTGGCGTAGGGGATAATGCACTGCTCGGTGCGGCGGAAGTCGTAGTTGAACAGATCCTGGAACCACATGCCGGCGATGAAGAGGAAGTTCCAGCGGTCCTGACGGCGAAACTTGATGTCCTCCAGGGTGCGGTCGCCCTTGACGCTGCCGTAGTTTTTGCCGGTGGCGTTGAAGGTCTTGTCCATCTTCTTCATCATGTCGGTGATTTTGAAGTGGGTGGGCGCCTGGAACGGATCGTAGTTGCGCAGGAGGGAAATAGCGAGGCCGAGAACGGAGAGAAACTTGCCGCGTGCGGCGTCGTTGACTTTAGCGAGGTCCTTGGCCACCTGCCCCATGTCGAGGAAGGCGGTGACGGGAGCGGACTCCTTGGTCACCTTGTCGATCATCACGGCCATGCCGATGCCGCAGTTGGGATGGCATCCGCAGGAGAGCTGGCCCCACTCGGCTTGAGGCCCATGAATGAGGTCGGCCCAGTCGGAGAAGGTGCTCATGAAGCTGATGGGGAACCAGTCGCGCGCCGGCTCGCCGATGCCGACCTGCGCCTTGACGTCGTGCGCCATGTGCGAGAGCGTGTAACGCTGGGCGACGCGGCGCTCGTCGGTGATGTCCTCGTCGCGGCCGGTGAAGCTGACCGGCTGGAACGAGAGGAAGCTGATCTTCCTGGGATTGTCGAGCGCGAACTCGATGATGCGGCCCACCTGCTCGTTGTTGATGCCGTTGACGATGGTGGTGACGGGCACGATTTCGACACCGGCCTCGTGAAGATTGTTGATGGCCTGCAGCTTGACGTCGAAGAGATTGCCGACCTTGCGGTGCGAGTTGGCGGCGTTGCCGATGCCGTCGAACTGGAGGTAGACGTAGCGCAGGCCGGCCTCGGCAGCGGCGCGGCATAGCTCCTTCGACTTGGCGAATTCAATGCCGTTCGACGCGGCCTGCACGGAGTTGTAGCCAACCTTGCGCGAGTACGCGACTGCGTCAAGGAAATAGGGCGAGAGTGTCGGCTCGCCGCCCGAGAACTGCACGCTCATCTGCCGCTTGGGCTTCATGGTGATGGCGTTGTCGAGCATGGTCTTGATTTCGTCCCAGGTGAGCTCGTGGACGAAGCCAACCTGGTTGGCGTCCATGAAGCAGGGATCGCACATCATATTGCAGCGGTTGGTGAGGTCGATGGTGAGCACCGAGCCGCGGCCATGGGTCACGGTCGAGGTGCCGTGGTGGTGAAGATTCTCGTCGCCTTTGCCGTGGGCGCGGACATCGCGGCCGGGGAAGCTCTCTTCGAGGTGCTTGAAGAAGGCCGGATCGATGGACATCACGTCTTCGAAGTGGCCGTGCTTGGGGCAGTCCTTGACCATCAGGATTTTGCCGTCGCGCTCGATAATCTGGGCCTTGAGTTCGCCGACCTTTTCGTTGAGGAGGATTTCGAAAGGCAGCTTGCCGTCGAGAATCTGTTTGCGAATCTCGGGGACGCACTTGGGACAGAGCGAGTCAGTGGTGCGCGGCCAGCCGAGCGGCGGCTTCTCCTTCTGCCAGCTCTTCTGCAGGGGCTTGTCGCTCCACTTGGGCGTGAACGAGGGGTTGGGGCTTATGCGGTTCAAGCGCTCAAAAACAACCCAGGCTCCCTTGGCTGCGTAGACGGCAGCTTTCTCGGCATATTTGACGGCTTTGGACATGAATGCGGTCTCCTCGACTGGTTTTATAAGAGGCCGGGGGTCAACAACTTACTGTGGCCTTGCCCGACTGAAAGCCTCGCGGTTCCCCCTTCGGGAGCGGAGGCTGAAAAGTCATTACAAGAGTAATTTGGACCGTCGGTCAACCCAAGGGGAGTGCAGCGAACGGCGGAAATGGGGACTGGATGGCGGCCAAACCGGGGTGAACGGGACTGCGCTATAGGGCACGCATCTTCTTTGCCGCCATCGGGATACGTCAGTTCACCGTCGAAGAGAAGGTCGTGGTGTGCTGAAGCGAGCCGGCATTCACCGTGACGGTCATGGTGGATGTGACCGGTTCGGAGGGCAGAGACGACCCGCCGCCGGATGCAGACGCTCCGCCGCCGCACGCGCTGAGCAGGCTCAGTTAGGCGTATGCTTGCAATAGCAGCCCGTTTTCCCCTTCTCGCCTTCGGCATTCCAGGCTTCGCTCCAGACGAGCATCTTTCAGGTACGCAACCGACCGGCTGGAGCCGCCATGAGCCTCATCAAGCAGAGCGATGTGAAGAACCACCTGTCTCCGCGTTACCGCACGAAGATACATCTGTGCCAGCCCGTAAGTCAGCCCGATGCAACCGGCTACTCCGTGGCCGAACCGGACATAATCAAAGCAAATCCATCGAATTTTACTGCGGATTTTGTTGCGGAACATTCATCACTTCGCGTAGCGGCCACGCCAGGGGGTCATTTGCCCGGTTCCTTTCACCCCGAGACACCCACTGTATCGAAAAGCGTGCCAGCGTGAAGCCGCATTCCGTTTTCCTGCGCAAGGAGTGCGTCCTGCCGGATCGCCTGGATCCACTCAGGGAGCCGGTTGGCGAAAACTGGACTCTTGTGGAAGAGATCACAGCACCGGTTTTCGATACGATGATTCGCCAGATGGGCTGGCACTTCGAGTGGGTGGACCGCCCCTGCAGGCGAAGAGGCTTTGGGCTGACGGAAGAGGATGCGGCCCGGCGAGCGTTGGCGCGTGCCCTGAGGGGAGTGGCGAGGCGATTCAACGCCGCTGAGTTTGTTTCCGTTCAAGCCACGAGACATCCGGGCTTCTACATTGCAAACGTCACATTGCAACCCCGCCAGATCCAGCAATACACGTGGCTGGAAATTGCGGAAAATTGGCATCAATTGGTCGTGCCCATCAGATAAGCCAAGTGCCGCAGAGCACGAGGGCTAAGCGTTGCGCCATGCGTCAGGCTTCCGCGCCGATATCGCGCAGCGCAGCTCAAGCGCGGATCGAACCGCGATTGAAAAGAGGATAGGATGACTTTCCCCGAAACGATACGTTCCGAGACACTGGCTGGAAGAACAGGTACGTCAGCTTCTTTGCCCATCGCGTTGAAAGCCGGCCGCCTGCCTTTGCCTACGCGCATTGCGTTTGTCGGGAATTATCTGCCGCGCGAGTGCGGCATTGCTACTTTCACGACCGACCTGTGCACCGCGCTCGCAGCCGAATACGGAGAAGGACGCCTGTTTGCCATTCCCGTCAACGATCCCGATTCCAGCTACGACTATCCGGAGCAAGTGCGCCTGGAGCTGACGCAGGAGGACATTGCCTCCTATGAGCGCGCCGCCGATTTTCTGAACTTCAATAGCAACGATCTGGTCTGCCTGCAGCATGAATACGGCATCTACGGCGGGGCCGCGGGCCGCTACATTCTGGCTTTGCTGCGCAGATTGAAGATGCCGCTGGTCACTACGCTGCACACGGTTCTGCGCGAACCGGACGCAAACCAACGCATCGTGCTCGAGGAGATCGCACATCTCTCCGATCGCCTCGTGGTCATGAGCGAGCTGGCGGCCCAACTGTTACGCGAAGTGTATGGGGTTCCCAGCGGAAAGATCGACGTGATCCCGCACGGCGTGCCCGACATGCCCTTCATGGACCCCAACTATTTCAAGGACAAGTTTGGCACCGAAGGCAAGTCCGTTCTGCTTACGTTCGGCTTGCTATCTCCAAACAAGGGCATTGAAAACGTCATTCGGGCGCTGCCGGCGATTCTGGCTCGCCATCCGAACGTGGTGTATATCGTCTCCGGAGTGACGCATCCCCATATCCGTCGGCGCGAAGGCGAGCGCTACCGCGAGGAGTTGCAGGCGCTGGCCGCGAAACTTGGCGTTTCTTCCAATCTGATTCTGAACAATCGTTTTGTGAGCGCCGAAGAACTTGTGGAGCACGTGGGCGCTGCGGATATTTACATCACGCCCTACCGGCAGGAGGCGCAGGTTGTCTCCGGTACGCTGGCCATCGCGCTTGGAGCCGGCAAGGCAATCGTCTCCACTCCCTACTGGCACGCCAAGGAATTGCTCGCGGACAAGCGAGGCGTGCTTGTCCCATTCGAGAATCCGGACGCCATCGCAAAAGCGGTTGTCGCATTGCTGGAGAACGACGCGGAGCGCCATGCCATGCGGAAGCGCGCCTATCTGCACTCCCGTGGAACAACGTGGCCGACCACCGCTCGGGCGTACATGGCGACCTTTCAGCGGGCACGCTTCGAGCGCTCGTTGCAACCCAGGCCCGCCCAACCGGACGATGCCGTCTTGGAACTGATAGACCCGATGGAACACCTGCCGGTTCTCAACACCAGTCATCTGTTCGCCATGACCGACGAAACGGGCATGTTGCAGCACGCCATCTTCTCTGTACCCAACACCCGCGAGGGCTATACCACCGACGACAACGCACGGGCGCTCATCGTGTCCACTCTTCTGGATAAGAGACCCGGGTACGAGTACGCGGAGGAGCATCTCAGCCTCTCTCGCCGGCACCTGGCTTTTCTCTGGCTTGCATTTCATTCCGATACCGGACGGTTCAGGAATTTTCTAGGCTACGACCGCAAATGGTTGGAGGATGTTGGCTCGGAAGACAGCCATGGGCGCGCATTGTGGGCCTTGGGATCGGTGCTCGGCCATTCGCAGAATGCCGGGTTGCGGGGAGCGGCAGGAAGACTCTTTGAGGCTGCCGTGCCCGCAGCATTAAAGTTCTCGAGCCCGCGCGCATGGGCATTCAGCGTTCTCGGATTGCAGGCCTATCTCGACTGGTTCCCTGGCGACCGCGCCATCCAAGGCGTTCGCAACACACTCGCCAATCGCCTCCTCGATGTCTACGAACGCAGCCACGACGAAACCTGGCATTGGTTCGAAAAGAGTCTTGCGTACTCGAATGCGAGGCTGGCGCAGGCGCTCATCCTGGCCGGCGGCCGCAGCAAAAACAGGAAGATGATCGCGGCGGGAATCGAGGCGCTCGAATGGCTTGTAGCTGCTCAGCATTGCGGTGACCCGGAGATATTTGTGCCCATCGGCTCCAGCGCATGCTTCACGGAGGGCGGTGAGAAGCCCCGTTTCGATCAGCAGCCCGTCGAAGCCTGTTCAACAATCTCCGCGTGTCTTGAGGCGTTCAGGCTAACCGGCGAAGAGCGCTGGAATGAGGAAGCCCATCGTGTCTTCAAGTGGTTTCTGGGCAAAAACGATCTGCAGGCGCCGCTCTACGATGCAACAACGGGAGGGTGCAAAGACGGACTGCATCCCGACCGCGTCAATGAAAATCAGGGAGCGGAATCAACGCTTTCGTTCCTGATGGCGCTGCTTGAAATGCAACGAGCGAAAATGACCCGCGCTGAAACCACGGTTCAGGAAATGAGCATCTCCCTTTGAATCCACTTATTTATCCGCCGGATTTGCCTGAGGTCTCTGCTGTAGAACAGCCGCAACCGGGAGCATGTACTGACCTTCCTTTGCTCACGCGCTACTCCGGCAATCCGATTCTTAGCGGGCACGATTGGCCCTATGCAGTGAACAGCGTCTTCAACGCAGGAGCAGTGCGATTGCCCGACGGAGACACGCTCTTGCTTTGCCGCGTGGAAGACCGCAGCGGCCTGTCGCACTTGTGCGCGGCACGTTCGGAGAATGGAATCGATGGATGGCGTATCGATGCCAAGCCAACGCTGATGGCGAGTCCGCGCGACTACCCTGAAGAAATCTGGGGCATCGAAGATCCGCGCATCACCTATGTTCCGGAGCTCGGGCAATATGCGGTGGCGTACACATCGTTTGCGCGCGGCGGCCCCGGAGTCTCACTGGCGCTCACATACGACTTCCGCAGCTTCAACCGGCTCGGCGTCATCATGCCGCCAGAAGATAAGGATGCCGCGCTGCTGCCGCGAAGAATCAATGGCTACTGGGCCTTGATCCATCGGCCCGTGACCCCGACCGGCGCGCATATGTGGATCTCCTACTCACCCGATCTGCAGCATTGGGGCAGCCACAAGGTCATTCTTGAAGCGCGGCGCGGGGGATGGTGGGATGCGAACAAGATCGGCCTGTGCTCTCCGCCCATTGAAACGCCGAAAGGTTGGCTGATCATCTACCACGGAGTCCGGCAAACGGCATCGGGAAGCATCTATCGCCTGGGCCTGGCGCTCTTCGATCTTGAGCATCCTGAGATCTGCCTGCAACGCGGCGACTCATGGATCTTCGGTCCTGATGCCCCTTACGAGCGCGCTGGAGATGTGCACGACGTCGTGTTTCCCTGCGGCCAAACCATCGGTGCAGATGGGGACACAATTCATCTCTACTACGGGGCTGCCGATTCCTGCGTGGCCCTGGCTACGGGCAGCATCCGTTGTCTGCTCTCATGGCTGGACGCGAATTCCAGCGCGGGAGTCGGGTCGGGTCAGTGACGGACGGAGTCGGATCTGCACAGCGAGGTACGGCTTGGATCAGTGCAGTGATCGACGCCAGCCTTCCATGGAAATAACGTTCGGAATGACTTTCGGTTGAATGGAAGCACTTAACGAAGATCGGACGAAATCGAAGTTCGGGATGAATGTCACATGACTGGAGGCTCCAGATGAACGTAGAAACCCTGACCTGGCCGAGTTGGCTTCCGCGGGTACTTTGGATGCGACGTTGCCCGCGCTGCAAATCCGTTCAATTCAAGCCGGGCGAGTTGCGTCCATACGACGGCCTGCTTGGCCTATTTTTTCTCCGCCCGGTTCGCTGCAAGTTTTGCTGGCGCAGGTTCTACTGGGTTACCTTGAACGGCGCGGAATGAGCATCCAACAACATGACTCGGGTCCCACGTCGAACGATCTTCTAGAAAACCTTATCGCGGAACACACCCCGGCAGCGCTGAACTATCAGATCGTTGCACAAAGCGCGGAGGACGTGCAGAACCTCGAAAATGCGCCGGCCGTGAGCGACACAGTGATGCCGGACGATGTCCATTTTTCAGGAACGGCTAATTATCTTCCAGCAAACACACGAAACCCATGACCCTACAGGGTGAATACGCTTCAACCAGGTATTCCATCATTGAAACAACTGCGGCGCAAATTCGTTCAGGTAATTGCGCCAGTTGATCCAAGAGTGCGCGCCCGTGCTTTCCTCGTACACGATGTTGAATTTGTGCCGCCTCAGCATCTCGACCGTCGCACTGGAGGTAGCGAGAAGTCCATCCTCCTTGCCCGTTGCGAACCAGAACAATTTAAGCCCTTGCTTGAGTTTCGGATTGTCAAGGGCTGTCTTGTTCAGCTCTTCAAAAGTGGGACCGGAGGATACATGCCCGCTGTAACCTTGGCGGGTGATGCCAAAAATGCCGGAACTGAAAACACCGATATATGCAAATTTCTCAAGATGGGGTATGGCGATGGCCAGCGTTTGATAGCCGCCCATTGACAAACCGGCGATGGCGCGGTCATGCCGATCGGCGCGCACCCGGTAGTGCTGCTCAACGTAGGGCATGATGTCCTGCTCAAAATCTCCGACAAATTCGTCGCGAGACCCGGCGGTGCCCGGGATGCGCGGGCCGGCGTCCGGCGGACCGGTGTGCCCGGCGGGCATAACCACGATCATAGGTTTGGCTTTTTGGGCCGTGATCAGGTTGTCCACGATGAACCCGGCGCGCCCGACCGTCGGCCACGAGTCATCGCTATCACCCATGCCGTGCAGCAGGTAAAGCACGGGGAAACGGCCCTTGCCGTTTTCGTAACCGGGCGGCGTATAGATGTGCATACGGCGAAAACGCTGGAGCGACTTGGAGTAGTACGTGACCGTCGCGATCGCGCCATGAGGAACCTCCCGGGTTTCCATGAAATTCGCACCCGGTATGTACACCAGGCTCCAAGTTCGGACATTGGACGCGCTGGTGACGGGGTTGAGCGGATCCATTACCGTCACCCCGTCCACATTGAAGTTGTACCGGTAGGCGCCAGGACCAATCGGCCCCGTGACGACCTCCCAAACGCCATTTGCGTTCTGCGTCATGGCGGCTTCCAAAACCGTGAAGGTGCCACTCGTGGCCGGCATCTTGGCCACGCCTGGTCCGAAGTCGTAAATGTCGGGAGTGGCCAGGCGCACGGACTGCGCTTTGGGCGCGAAGATGCGAAACGTCACATGCCCGTCGGGGGCAACTTCGGGTGACATGATCCGCTGGCCAGGCGATTCAACCTGTGCTGCGGATATTGGGGCCATAGAAGCCATTACTAAAATCGCGACCGACAGAAGAGCGTTATTTTGAATTTCCATCATTTGCCTCAAGGCGTCGCGCGAAGATGCAGGGCTTATTGCGAACTTCCGGCGATGCCAAACTGTTTCCCCGAATCGTACCAGATGCACCCCGAAGGAAGCCACGGCGCGAACCGGCGTTGACCATTGCGGTTCTCTGGTTGGGCTGGAGGCGTTGACGCGGCAGGACGCGTCCCGCAGACTTTGAATGGGTTATCTATTTAGGGTGCAAAGGAAGGTCATCGATTATGAGCACACCAAACCATCCGGGATGGGGCGGGCCGCCCACGGTGGGCCAGCGGATCGAAGAGGCGATCGAGCGGATCGAGATGGAGCTTCATCACACAATCGCCTACTTGAACGACGCGGTGATACCTCAAGTGCGCCGGGAGTCGATTAAGGCCATGCGCTCGGCCGCCGACGCGCTGCGCAACCTTGCCGACCGGTTTGAGCAGAGCAATGCGGCAGTGAACCAGCCCTGCAACCCGGCGCCGGACCAGGCGAAAAATGAACACGGGGAGCCGCGCCCTTGAAAACGGGAATGGCGCGAGGCAGGATAGTGCGGGTGAATGGAAGCTGGCGCGGCGCGGTGTGCGCGGTTCTGACAGCGGCAGTGATGCTGGGCGCGAGCGGCTGCCGGCACAAGGAGAAGACGGCGCAGGTGGCTCCGCCGCAGGCGTTGCCGCCCGAGGAGCAGACAGCTCCCGCCGCCGAGGCTCCGGCGCCTTCTGCTGCGCGCATTCCGGTCACGCCGGTTCCGCCGGGGGGGATTGCGGCGGAAGATCTGGAATTTGTGGCCACGCACAGGCCGATTTTGAGCGAAGTGGGCTACGCGACGTGGTACACCGCGCCGTACGAGGGCAGGCGGGCTGCCAACGGCCAGGTCTTCGACGACCGGGCGTTGACGGCCGCGCATCGTACGCTGCCCATGGGATCGCTGGTGGTGGTGACCAACCTGAAGACCGGCCAGTCGAGCGCCATGCGCATCAACGACCGCGGCCCGTTTGTGGAAGATAGGATGCTGGACCTGACCATCGCCTCGGCCAAAGCCGTCGGCGTATACCGGGCCGGCCTGGCGCTTGTGCGCATGGACGTGTTCGAGACGCCTAAGCCCATCGATTCCGGCGGGCGCTGGTGCGTGCAGATTGGCGCATTCCACGACGAGCGCGCGGCCATCAAGCTGAAGGAGCAACTCCTCCGCCGCTACCCGGGCTCGAATGTCATCGAGTTTCCCGGCGAGAAGAGCTTCTGGGTGCGCATTCGGCCTCAGGGCGACGACCGCGCGATCGCGGAATATATCGCGCTGCACTTGAAACCGGCCGAGGGGGGTGCGTATTTGACGAGGCTGGATTGAGCCGTCAGCGGGTCAGCTACGGCGGTTCTCCTGCAACTATGAGCCATTTCGGACAGTATTCAAGGTGGCTTTTTCTTGACGAAAAAGCCACTTAGCGATTGTGCCTTGGTCTACACCTGCAGGAGACCCGCTATAAGTTCGTGGGGCGTTCGCAGGTGGGACGCGAAGCGCGGCGCTCACCGCAGCAGCGCGGAGGCCGCCCAAAGCACGGGCTCCTGGCCGTGGAAATCGCCGGTGCGGCGCTTGCGCTCCAGGTAATACTCCAGGTCGTTCTTCTTGCCGGTGCCTTCGCAGACGCTGGTCATGTCGTTGTTCTGGTCGATGAAACCGGTGAGGGCGATCCATGCCTTGCGCGCAGCGGGACCGTAAGTGGCGGCATCGAGCCAGCCGTTTTTCACGCCGGCGATGAGGGCAAAGGTAAACATGCCCGTGCTCGAGGACTCTTCCCACGCCTCGTCGCGATCGATGAGCTGGCGCCACATGCCGTCGGTGGTCTGGTATTTAATCAGGGCGGCCATCATGAGCTTGTAGGCGGCCAGGATGCGCGCGCGCCGCGGATGGCCCGCAGGAAGGTCGCGGAGCATCTCGGTCATACCCGCGGCTACCCATCCATTGCCGCGGCCCCAGAAAAACGGAACATCCGGCGCATGATAGAACAGGCCGTTGGGCTGCTGCAGCTTATCGAGATAAGCCGCCATCTCGTCGGCGGCGCGGTCGAGATATTTTTTGTCGCCGGTGGCGCGGTAAGCCTCGAGCTGCAGAATGGCGAGCATGTACATGTCGTCGATCCAGAAGCGCGACTGGTTCGACAGCCCATCCGGCCTCGGATTCTCCCACTGCCGGTTCGCAAAGCTCAGCCCGTAGCCGAGATATTTTTTATCCTTGGTCTCCATATAGATTTCGAGGGGCACAATGCCGAAGATCGAGTTATCCACGCTATCGGGCTTGGGAACCAGGGCGTCTTCGGCGCCGCCGGGCAGCAAGGGATCGAAGCGCTTGATGAGCTCGGCGGTGAGAGCTTCGTCATGGGTCAGTTGCGCGAAGGTCAATGCGCCGTACCAGGCGCCCACCTCGGCGTAATGGATGGTTGCGCCGTACTGGTGCGGGCTGGTCACAAAGTGCTCGGCCAGCGCCTTGCCGATCTCCTGCGGGGAACGCCCCGGCGGCCAGTTGCAGAAGTAGTCCTGTTGCGCGCAAACGGTGACGGCCGCGGCCGGCAAGAGGAATCCCCAGGCAGCAATCTTCAAGAGGGCGCTCATATGCATTCCTCCAGAGTGCGATGCGTTACGCGAAGCCATTCTAATCTCGGGACGCGTCCATCGTTTACGGCAGCGTGCTCACCCAGGCCGGATTGATGGCCTGACGCACGGTGGCAGAGAAACCGTCCCACGAGCAGGTAAGATCCTGGCGGTCTGCGAGGGGGCAAATCCAGCGCAGGAATTGCCGCCAGTGTGAAAAGAGCGGCAAAAGCGGCTCGAGTCATAACCATCCCTTGATACTCCGCCGGTGCATGCCGGTCAACCGAGTTCGAAGCGAGCCAAGCGCACTTTCCTTTATGAAGGGGCACAGGCCAGCCGGTATCCTGTTCGGGACATGCGGTGGAGCAGGCTGAGTGACGTCTTCCGGTGGCTCTTCGACGGTCGCCGTGGCCCGCGGGGCCAGATGGTTCCGCGCTGGATTTTTCTGCGCGCGCTCGCGCTCATCTACTTCTCCGCATTCTATTCGCTGCTGTTTCAGATCAAGGGCTTGATCGGGCCCGATGGAATTCTACCCGCTCGGGATTATCTGGCCGATGTCGCGCAGCAATTGGGCCTGGAGCGCTACTGGTACGCGCCATCGCTCTACTGGATCTCGTCGAGCTCCGCGACGATGATGGCTGTGACGTGGATCGGCCTCATTGCCGCCGTGATAGCTTTCCTGAACGTGTGGCCGCGGTTGAGCTTTTTCATCTGCTTTGTGTGCTTCCTTTCGTTTGTCGGCGCGAGCAGCGTGTTCTCGAGCTATCAGTCGGACGGGATGCTGCTCGAAGCAGGATTTCTGGCGCTGTTCTTCGCACCGCGCGGCCTGTGGCCGGGATGGGGCGCGCACGATCCGCCCTCGCGCATGAGCTGGTTCCTGTTGCAATGGGAATGGTTCCGGATTTATTTCGAATCGGGCATGGTGAAGTTCGCCAGCGGCGACCCGCAGTGGCGACACTTTACGGCCATGGACGAGTACTACCAGAATGGCCCACTGCCCACGTGGATCGGCTGGTACGTGCAGCATCTCCCGCATTGGTTCCAGGCGGCCACTGTTGGAGGAACCCTGGCGCTCGAGTTGGGCCTGGCGTTCATGATGTTCTTTCCGCGCCGCGTGCGCCTGATACTTTTCTTTATCGTCACGCCGTGGGAGATTGGCGTCATCCTCACTGCCAACTACGCATTCCTGAATTATCTGGTGCTGTCGCTAGGCATTCTGCTGCTGGATGACAAGTTCCTGCTCCGCCAGGTCCCGGCACGCTTTCGCCCGCGCGAGCCGGAAAGGATTTCAGCGCCGTTGCTGGAATTCGATGAGGAGCAGCCGTTATCGATACTGGCCGTTGGCGAGGCCAGCGTGGCGACGGCGGACATTGAGGCGCACGAGCATGTCCCCATGCGCCGCGCATTTCTCGGCCGCCTCGGATTTTCATTCTGGGTAGCAGGTGTGGCCTTCTCCGCATTCATGCTCACATGGATCGCATACAACACGATTGTGGAGATGATCGGAATTCCTCTGCGCGACGTTCCGCTGCCGGTGAAGCCGCTCGTCGCGCTCGAGCCTTTTCGCATCGCCAACCAGTACGGCCTCTTCGCGGTGATGACCCGCGGACGCTACGAAATCGAATTTCAGGGTTCCGACGACGGCACAAACTGGACCGCGTACCGGTTTCGGAACAAGCCGCAGGCATTGAATGAAGCGCCCGGCATCTATGCGCCCTATCAGCCGCGCTTCGACTGGAACCTGTGGTTTGCTTCGCTCGGCGGCTGGCGCGACAACGAAATCGTCCCGCTGACGGAGGAGCGCCTTCTCTTGGGAGACGGCGCTATACTGTCGCTTTTCCGAAACAATCCCTTCCCGCAGATTCCGCCGCGGTATGTGCGCGCGGTGCTGTGGCAATACTGGTTTACGACGATGGATGAAAAGCGGCGAACCGGGAACTGGTGGCGGCGCGAGTATCTTGGCCTGTACGCGCCGGAGCTGGCGATGACCGCGGATGGCCGCTTTGCGGTTGTGGAATGGCCTGAAGAGTTGCCGCCCCATGACTGAAGAACGAATGACCGGAGGACGATGACACAATGAGCCGCGCCTGCGTGATTGGCTCGGGCCCCAATGGGCTCGCCGCAGCCATTGTGCTCGCCGCAGCGGGGATGCGCGTGGAGGTCTTTGAGGCCGAAGCCGAACCTGGCGGAGCAGCGCGCACGCTGCCCCTCACATTGCCGGGGTTCCTGCACGACTTCGGCTCGGCCGTACATCCGTTCGCGGCGGGGTCTCCGTTCTTTGCGTCGCTGCCTCTCGCGGATCACGGGCTGGAGTGGATCCACGGAGAAGCGCCGCTGGCGCACCCGCTTGACGACGGCTCGGCCGTGGTGCTGGAGCGCGACCTGGAACACGCGGAGCGCTCGTTGGGAGCCGACGGTAAGCTGTGGCGGGGCTTGATGCAGCCGGCGGCGGAAGATTGGATGGAGTTTGCCGAAGACACGCTTGGGCCGGCGTTGCGCGTCCCTCATCATCCGCTGCGCATGGCGCGATTCGGGCTGACGGCGATCCAATCCGCGCAAGGCTTCGCCAAGAGTCACTTCGTGAGTCCGCGGACACGGGCAGTATTCGCTGGGTTGGCGGGCCACTCTCTCCTGGGCTTGGATCAGCCGTTAAGCGCGACCATCGGATGGATGTTCGGCATCACCATTCACGCGGTGGGCTGGCCGATTCCGCGCGGCGGCGCTTGTGCTATTACGCGGGCGCTCATCGGCACACTGGAGGCGCTGGGCGGAACGGCGCACACTTCGTGCCGAATCGATGCGGCCGCGTTCCGTGAGTTGGAATCGAACAGTGAGCTTGTACTCTTCGACACTACGCCGAGGCAACTGGTTGCGATCGCCGGCGAAAGGCTCTCGCCAAAATACAAGAGCACGCTCGAGCGTTTCCAGCACGCGCCGGGTGCGTTCAAAATCGACTACGCCCTTTCGCAACCCGTTCCGTGGCGCGCGGCACATTGCCGGCGAGCGATCACGGTGCACCTGGGCGGGTCGTTTGAGGAGATTGCAGCGGCCGAATATGCCGTAGCCCATGGGCACGAAGCCGAACGGCCCTTCGTGCTGGTTGCGCAGCCCACTCTCTACGATTCGTCACGCGCGCCAGGGGGCAAACACATACTGTGGGCGTATTGCCACGTGCCCAACGGGTCAACAGCCGACATGACGGAGCGGATCGAATCGCAGATCGAGCGCTTTGCGCCGGGATTCCGCGATTGCGTGCTGGCGCGGCACGTTTCCGCGCCCGCGGCGCTGGAAGCGATGGATGCAAACCTTGTGGGAGGCGACATCGGCGGCGGTGCGATGACCCTGCGGCAGGTGTTTTTCCGGCCGGCGGCTGGAGGCTACGCGACCGGCGCGCCCAAGCTTTACCTGTGTTCGGCGTCGACGCCGCCGGGTGGAGGTGTGCATGGCATGTGCGGCTATCACGCAGCGCGGCTTGCGCTGCGGGCGTTGAAGAGGTGATTTGCGGAGCACGGGAGGGATCCGGGCCGCGCCTTGGCAACGCCATGGATGCGATGGTTCATTGAATTCGGGGATCGCAGTTGGAACTCAGGAAGGCCGCGCCTGCTCGGCGAGGTACGCTAGCCATCCATCCATTCCCGCGCCGGTTTTGGCCGAGGTTTCGAAGATCCGGATACCGGGCCGGATCTCGCTGATGTTTTTGAGGGCCAGCTCGCGGTCGAAGGCGCAAGGAACGGCGAGATCGATCTTGGTGATGACCGCGGCGTCGGCAGAGTTGAACAGTCCCGGATATTTGAGCGGCTTGTCCTCGCCCTCGGTCACGCTCAGCAGCACTACGCGGATGCGTTCGCCCAGGTCGTAGCTCGACGGGCAAACCAGGTTGCCGACGTTCTCGATGAAGAGATAGTCGAGTCCGGCGAGCGCCAGGCTCTCCCAGGCGTCGAGATGCTTCGCGACCATCTCCGCGTCAAGGTGGCAGATGCCGTGAGTATTGATCTGGCGCACAGGCGCGCCGCTTGCCGCCAGCCGGCGGGCATCGTTGTCGGTTTCAAGATCGCCCACCAGCGCCGCGGCTTGCGCCCCGCGGGCGTGGAGATCGCGCAGCGTGCGCTCAAGGAACGTCGTCTTGCCTGTGCCGGGGCTCGACACCAGGTTCAGCACCAGCACTCCGGCCGACGTGAAACGATTGCGCAGCCCCGCCGCCAACTCGTCGTTCTTCTTCAGGATTCCCCGCCGCAGCTCAACAATCCGAGTGGTCATAAGTGCTCCTCCACGGGTTCCGGCGCGCCGCTCCCCGGTTCTTTCGGCTCAGGCTCCTCCAACTCAATCGATTCGATCTCGAGTTCGCGCCCCTGGCGAAGATCGGCAGCCAGCTCACCGCAGCGCGGGCAGCGAAAGCTCTGTACGCCGTCGATCTGGGAGTCAACGCCGCAGGCGTCGCAGTGCACGATCACGGGCAGCTTGTTGATGACAAGCGCAGCGCCGGCAAGCGGCGAGCCTTCCGTAGCCAGCTCCCAGCAGAACTGGAGCGAATCGTCAACGACCGAGGCCAGCGCGCCTACGCGCAGCCGCACCTCCTTGACGCGAGCGCCGGGATACGCGGAGGCGGCCTCGGTGACCGCGTCCACAATGCTCATCGCGATGGAAAGCTCGTGCATCGATTCTTTCTGCAAGATACTACGCCCACGCCGCCTTTGGCTGCGGCCGGGCGCACTCGCGCCGCGGCGAAAACCTGTTGCGCGTGTGCTTTGCCAGGCAGGACGCCGAGGCGGGCGTGGCCCCCGAGCGGCTGCACAAGCTCTGCAACAAGAACTCCATTCGGGGACGAGGACCCTGGAAAACTCCCCGAAATTCCTGTGGAAATGGTGTGCTGCGTGCGGTACAGTGTAGGGCAATGAATCCGAACCAATCCGGTAGCCTTGAAGATCAGGTGAGCGAGCTGCGTTGGCGTGTTCGCAGGCTCGAAGAGACGCTCGCGCGCAACGGTATTATTGCGGGCAAGGAAGAGACGGCGCCCACGCCAAAACAGACGGGTGGCATGGGGACGGAGCCGGCACACCCCGCGCAGGATCTAAGGCCTGCGTTACCGCAATCTCCGCCCTTCATTCCGGCGCCAATGCCAATTGAACCTCCCCGATTCGGTTTTCCCGAGCCAGCCAAAGCGGAAGACACGCGTTCGCTCGAGAGCCGCATCGGATCGCAGTGGTTCAATCGCATCGGCATTCTGGCCGTGCTGATTGGCGTGGCCTGGTTTCTCAAGCTGGCCTTCGACAATCATTGGATCGGCCCGCTGGGCCGGGTGCTGATCGGATTGCTTGCGGGCGCGGGGCTGATCGTCTGGTCAGGGCATTTCAGAAAGCGCGGATTCGCGGCCTTCGCCTATTCCCTGCAGGCAATCGGGAGCGGCACTCTTTATCTCTCGTTGTGGGCAGCTTTCTCGGTCTACGCACTCCTGCCTGCGGGTGCAGCTTTCGCGGCCATGATCGTGGTGACAGCCTTCAACGGCTTCATGTCCTGGAATCAGGACGCGGAGCTGCTGGCCCTGTACGCCATTGCCGGCGGTTTGTGCACGCCGCTGCTTGTATCCACGGGTGAGAACCACGAAGTTACCCTGTTCTCCTACCTGCTGGTATTGGACGCCGCCGTGTTGATTCTGGTGGCGCTGCGCCCCTGGTCACGGCTGCTTTCTGCGGCCTTTATTGGTACTGTGCTGTTCGTTGCAGGCTGGTGGTTCGGGTATTACTCGCAGGCACAGGCGCCGCGCACCGCATTCTTTCTCGGCTGTTTTTTCCTGATCTTTGCCTTCGCTCCCCGCCTGGTTCGGCGCGACCTTGATGAGTTCGGAGGCTCCTCTCCTTGGGACAGCCTGGCGCTGGTGGTGTTGCCGGTTCTCAACGCGGGCCTTGGCTTTCTGGCGTTCTACTCGCTGCCCGGACCGGCCGCTGCGGCTTGGGCAGAGCCTTGGATCGCGGTGGCCTTCGCCGCGTTTTATCTTCTGCTACTCAAGCTCCCGGCGCGCGGAATCCTGCGGGAAAGCCCGGCTGTGCTTTCCGGGCTGCATCTTGCCGCCGCGGTGGTCTTCCTCACGATCGCAATCCCGCTGCAAACGCACGGCCGGTGGCTCACGATCGGGTGGTTCGCGGAAGGCGGGGCGTTGGTGTGGCTGGCGCGCCGTGTGCGTTCCAGGCAGCTGTGGGTGCTAGCGCTAATGTGCCTGGCGCTGGGGCTCGCGGCGTTGCTCACGGTAAACCCGCCTGCCTCCACCACGCCATTTTTCAACCAGCGCTTTGCAACCTATCTTGTCGCAATCGCGGCTTTTGCCTTCGTAGCGTGGGTTGCGCGAAATTCCCGCGAGGAGGAGAGCCAAGCGGCCGGTCTTTCCTGGCCGGCACTTGGCGGCGCGGCGGTCCTGGCCGTGAATGTTCTTACGCTGTTGGCGATTGGCTGGGAGATCCATAGCTATTGGTGGTACCTTCGCTGGCGCGGCGACTGGAGCCTTTCTCACGACTACGGAATGTACGCCCAGTTCAGCTATTCGGCCTTCTTCATGCTCTTCGGCGCAGCTCTGCTCAGCGTTGGTTTCTGGCGGCGCTCGGCGTTTGTGCGCTGGCAGGCGCTGGTGCTTTTGGCCGTATCCGTGGGAAAGGTCTTTCTGGTGGATGTCAGCGAGTTGAGCCGCGGCTTCCGCATCCTCAGCTTTCTAGGGCTCGGCGCGCTGCTGCTCGCCGTCAGTTTTGTCTATCAGCGCGGCTGGCTTAACCTGCGTAACGAAGGAGGCAAGGGGTGACGAGGTCTTTCGCCGTTCTTTGTCTTCTTGTGGCTGCGGCGCCTTCACCCGAGATTCAGTATTTCCGCTATGAACGGCCGGTGGAGAATGTGCCGCAGGCCAACAAGCAGGCGTGTCTGGTTGTGGATGCCGGAATGTTTGCAAAATCCGCGCCGGGCCTTGCCGATCTTCGCCTTTACCTTGAGAGCACGGAGACCCCGTACGTTCTTCTGACTGCCGCTCTCACCGCGCCCTCCGAGCAGCAGATCGCGCCATTGAATCTGGGCCGCCGTGAAGGCCAAACCGTCTTTGACGTAGCCATGCCTGCTGGAAGTTACAGCGACCTGGAGCTTGCGATCAAAGGCCAGAATTTCATTGGCTCCGTGACGGTTTCCGGAAGCCAGACGCAGGGCGCAGGCGGCGAAACCCGCCTCGGTTCCTACACCATCTTCGATCTGACGCGACAAAAGCTGGGGCGTAGCACGGTGCTTCACCTGCCGGAGTCGGATTTTCGGTTCCTGCATTTGCGCATCGCCTGTCCCATCACACCAGAGAGCGTCGTGGGCCTTTCGGTGGAGCGTCTGCCGCCAAGCCAGCCGGAGTACCTCGCCGTTGCCGAGACGCGGGAAATTGCGCAAAAAGGACACGCGTCGTACATACAGTTCACCGTGCCGGCGCGCACGCCCGTTGACCGCGTTGTCTTCGTTCCCGGAAGCTCGCCTGCCAGCTTCAGCCGTAACGTGGCCGTAAGCGTTTCGCCCGTGAAACCACAGCCGGCCAGCGACGCGGCCGAGCCGCCGGCGCCGGTCACGTCCGTCGGAACCATCCTGCGCATTCACCGCATCCAGGACGGTCAACGGATCGACGAGGAGCGGTTGAGCGTGGATGCGCCGGCAGCAATCTTCGACACTCCCGCAAAGTGGTCGATCACAGTGGAGAACGGAGACGACACGCCCATCCAGATCAGTGCGGTGCGCTTGGAAATGCTGGAGCGTAAGCTTTGCTTTGAGGCCGCCGGCGCCGCCCGCTACACGCTCTACTACGGCGACCCGGCGCTGGCTGCTCCGCAATACGACTACGCCACGTTCTTTACCGCGCAAGCCGACGCCGCTCAGGCGAATGCCGGGCCGGAAGAACCGAATCCCATCTACCAGCCTCGCCCTGACGAACGCCCGTTTACCGAGAGGCATCCCGCTCTTTTATGGACGGCGTTGGTCCTGGTCATTGTCCTGTTGGGTGGAATTGCGCTCCGCGCCGCGAAACAGGGTTCAAAAGCGCCATCGTAAGGCGAAATCAAGCATATTGGGGCTGCGCATTGGGCTTATGAGCCGCTCTGGCTCGCCAGCCAGGTTTTCAGATTCGGTTCCTGCAGGCGGCGCAGCTCGATGCAGCCATCGATGTGTTCGAGGGCGTGCTTGAGCGCCACGTCGGAGGCGGGAACCGGATGAGCAGTGAAGAAGTTCTTCACATCGTCACGGGCCTCGGCAGTGCAGAAGCTGCCTGTGGAGCTCACCAGATCCGCGCCAAGATCGGTGGTTAACTCCGCCTGGACCTGGTTCCAGTGCGTTTTGATGAAATTCCAGGTGGCATCGCGGTTCTCGGGGATTTCGAGACCGATGGTGAACTGAATTGCGGCATCCTGGTTGCGCACGTCGCTTGACACCGAGTACTCGAGAGCGCGCTCGAGCAGGGCGGGATTTTCAAACATGACAAGCAGGCGCAGCGCAGTCTCCTGTAAATCGGGATCTTTGGAGGTCTTGTACACGTCCTCCAGCCGGTCGAAGAGAGCGGCGTCGCCGTTCTCGGCGGCCAATTGCAGAGCGGCCTGTCCGAGCGTCGGATCGACCTGCGCGGGGTTGGAAAGATACCGATCGGCGATCTTACGCGCCTGGGCGATGAGATCGGCGTCGTTGCCGCGATCGGCAAGCAGCGAAAAGAGGCGCGCGCGCAGTTCGCGCGTGTTGGGAGAATCTCCGGGCGCGGGAGGGCCGAGGTTGGCGTACTCGGGGGCAAAGGTGCGGCGAATCCACGCGGCAAGCGCATCGCGCTCCTCTTTCGTTGAGGCCACGCGGTCGGCAACAACGCCAACATTCTCAAAGGCATTCGAGAGCACATCGGCGTTGGGATCGGATTTGAGCGCGGCGACCAGATCCAGATAATCGCCCACGGTGGCTTTGCCGGCGCGCATTTGCGCCCACTCGTCGCCGGCCAGGCTGATGCGCTCCGGCGGCGTCAGCCCGGACTCGGCGCGGGCGACCAGCGCGGCGTACTGCGCGGGCGCATAGGCGCTGCGATAGTAGCCCTTGCCGCCGGCATCGGCGAAGAAAAGGCCGGCGGCCGGAACCTTCAGGCCGGCTGTTTCAGGCGTAGCAAGCTCGCAGTCGGGGGCACCCGCGGTCTTGAAGCAAACCGGCAGCGTCCACTTCTGTTCTGCGTTCGGCTCCACGCTGGGGCTGAGGAAGAATCGCTTCTGCGTGACAGAAACTCTTCCGTCCGCGGGCGTCCCGAAGCTAAGGATGGGCGCGCCTGGCTGCGCTACCAGCGACTCCATGATCTTGTCCACCGGTTTGTGGCTCACAGTCGTTTGCGCGTTCCAGAAATCCTGCGCCGTGGCATTCCCGTATTCGTGCTCAGCAAGATACGCATGAACGCCTTTGCGGAAGGTTTCTTCGCCCAGGTAGTTCTCCACCATGAGCAGCACGTCGCCGGCCTTGCCGTAAGCGATGCTGTCGAACATCTGGTCGATCTCGGCGGGCGTTTCGGCCTTGGCTCGGATGGCGCGCGTGGTGGGCTGCGCATCGACATCCAGAGTGTCCTGTTCGTTGCCGGCGACCACCTGCGGAATGTTCCACTCGGGATGCATGGCGGCCACGGGCTTGTTTTCCATCCAGGTGGCAAAGCCCTCGTTGAGCCAGATGTTGTCCCACCACTGCATGGTCACCAGGTCGCCGAACCACTGGTGAGCCATCTCATGCGCGATGGTGAGGGCTACGTATTCCTTGTCGGCTACCGGCGCGGTCTTTGGATCGAGCAACAGGTCGGTTTCACGAAAAGTGATAGCGCCGAAGTTCTCCATGGCGCCGGCCTCGAAGTCGGGAATGCCAATCAGGTCCAGCTTCTTGAGCGGATAGTGAATGCCGAAGTAGCCGTCGTAGTAGTGCAGAACGTACTTGGCGATGTCGAGCGCGTAAGGCGCGAGCGCAACCTTGTCGGGAGTGGCGCAGACACGCAGATCGACGTTATCCTGGCGCCCGCCGGTGCACTGGAAGTCGCCCACGAGGAAAGCAACCAGATAAGTGGACATTTTGGGCGTAGTAGCGAATTCGAGCGTGTGCTTGTTGATACCGGGGCCGGGCGTGTCGGCCACGATGGCGGTGTTTGAAATCGCAGTGTCGCCGGCGTCGATGACCAGCGAGATATCGAACCTGGCCTTGAAGGCCGGCTCGTCGAAACAGGGAAAGGCGCGGCGGGCGTCGGTGGCCTCAAACTGAGTGACGGCGTAATTACGGCGCGCGGTTTTGGAGAGATAGAAGCCGCGCAACTCGTTGTTCAAAATGCCCGTGTAGCGGATCTCGATGGTGGCGCTGCCTGCGGGAATCATGTTGGGAAAGGTAAACGTGGCCTGCTGTTTTTCCGGATCGAGACTGACCGCGCCCGTCTGCCTGGGGCCGTTGGGGTAGATGGTCACCGACTGGAACGCGATCTCAATGGCGTTCAGCGTGATCGATCGCGTGGGCTGACCGATGTTCATGTCGATCGCTTCCACGCCGGAGAAGGAGGCGGTTTTCAAGTCGGGTGTGAGCTTGAGGGTGTAGTGCGTGGGCACGACGGCTGACGGCAGGCGCTGGGCGCGGGCGGCGCAGGGACAAAAAAGAATAAGTGCGGCAACGGCGCTAAAGGCAGCGCGCGGCGAAAAGGCAAAATGGAGAGATTTCATCGGGCTCCTCGCGGGGCGTCGGACGAAGCAGCAGGACAATGTTTCGGGCCAACTGCGCGGCTTTACAATGTGGCTGCGTGGAATGACCCTCAACGGCCCTCCTTCCGATTCTTGCATACCGTGTGTCAGCCAATGCGCGCGGGCGTTAGCCTGGCCACGGCGGATTTGGGAACCCTGCCGGGGGGCAGCGTAAATCAATTCGCCGACCGGCCGTGGCGACCGGCGACTGCGCCTACGAGGTCAGGATTCGGTTTTTCTGCGCGGCAGCATGGAGTCGAGGAAGAGCAGGCACGCTCCGATGACGACGGAGGAGTCGGCCACATTGAAGTCGGGCCAGTGATAGGTGAAGATGTGGACCTCGATGAAGTCGATGACCGAGCCGTATGCGATGCGGTCGTGGGCGTTGCCGATGGCGCCGCCGAGGAGGAGCGCGAGTGCGACGGTGGCGAGCGTGATGCGGTTGCCCAGGCGCAGCAGGACGAGGAAGATAACCAGCGCGGCAAACAGGGTGAACACAACCAGGCCCCAGCGCACGGCGTTGGGCGAGGCGGTGTTGGCGAAGAGCGAGAAGGCCGCGCCCTCGTTGGTCCAGTGGGTAATGCGCAGGACGCGCGGGATGATGGGGATTGCGCCGCCCAGAGGGATGTGCGCGGAGACCCAGTTCTTGGTCAGGCGGTCGGCGACGACGATCAGCGTTGAGATGAGCAGCAGCCAGTGCAGACGGCGGGGGCGTGGCCAGTTCTGTAGCCAGGTCACTGTTCGGCCTCCGGCGGGGCGATTCCCATCTCGCGCAGGGCCGACTGGCAGCGGGTGCAGACGTTTTGCCAGATGCCGTAGCTCGAGACCTCGGGTATGTAGTTCCAGCAGCGGGCGCACTTGGAGCCGGAGGCCTGACTAACTTGAATATGAATGTCGTCGCCTTCCATTTGCCAGACGAAACCTTCTTTAACGTCAATGTTCGCTGGTACGATCTCGACCTTCGAAACATTGAATAGCTCTTTCAGGCTCAGTTCATATCTCTTCAGAAGCTTGCCTATTTCATCACTTGCTGCGATAGCTACATCTGCCTCAAGTGCCTTACCAATCGTCTTGTCCTGCCGTGCTTGTTCGAGCAGCTTTAATACCTCGTCTCTTGTCCTCATTAAGGTATCCCACTCTTCGATCAGCGCAGCCGGATTCTCCGAAAAGATCTCTTCCGGCTTGGGAAACCGCGCGAGATGCACGCTGGCTTCGCGGCCTTCGACCGCGGGCAGGTGCTCCCAAACCTCGTCGGCAGTGAAGCTCATAATCGGCGCGACCAGCCGGACAAGCGCCTCGGTGATTTGCCAGAGCACGGTCTGCGCGGAGCGGCGCGCGGGGTTCGCCGGCGCGAAGGTGTACATGCGGTCCTTGAGCACGTCGAGGTAGAAGGCGCTCAGGTCCACGATCGCGAACTCGTTCACCGCCTGGTAGACGCGGTGGAACTCAAAGGCCCCGTACCAGCCGAGGATCTTTTCGGTCAGTTCGCGTGTACGCGCCAGCATATAGCGATCGAGCGGCAGAAGCTCGGCTTCTGGCACGCGGTCGCGCACAGTATCAAAGCCGTTCAAATTGCCGAGCAGGAAGCGGAAGGTGTTGCGCAGCTTCTTGTAGATCTCGGCGCAGCGCTGCATCAGGTTTTCGCTGGCCGCCGTGTCTTCGCGGAAGTCGACCGAGGCGACCCAGAGGCGAACGATCTCGCCGCCCATTCTGTTTGCAATATCGATGGGATCGACGCCGTTGCCCAGGGACTTCGACATGGCGCGGCCCTGCTCGTCGAGCGTCCAGCCGGCGGTTGCGACGTGAGAATAGGGCGCGCGGCCACGCAGCGCCACCGAAGTCAGCAGCGACGAGTGAAACCAGCCACGGTGCTGGTCGCCGCCCTCGAGATACAGAACCTCTGTACCCTTACCCTTTTGGAAGGCTGTATAGGCCGGACTCAGATCCGGGTCCGACTCGCACACGGCCAGCCAGCTCACACCGGAGTCAAACCAGACGTCGAGGATGTCGGTTTCCTTGCGGAATGTCTTGCCGCCGCAGTGGGCACAGGTGGCTCCGGCGGGCAGCAGCGATTCGAGCGGCGTCGTGTGCCAGGCTTCGGCGCCTTCGCGCTCGAAGAGATCGACGATCCCGCGGTTCAGAGCGGCGTCAACGATGGGCAGATTGCAGCCTTCGCACAGGAAAACCGCGATGGGCACGCCCCATATGCGTTGGCGGCTGATGCACCAGTCGGGGCGCGTGGCGATCATGTTGGTGATGCGCTCCTTGCCCCACGCCGGGTCCCAGACCACCTTGTCAATCTCCTCAATAGCCACCTGCCTGAAGGTGGTTTCAGAGCCGTCGGCGTGCTTCATCGGCGTTTCCAGGCTGATGAACCACTGCTCGGTGGCGCGGAAGATCACGGGATGGTGGCAGCGCCAGCAATGCGGATAGGAGTGCTCCAGTTGCCCGCCGCCCAGCAGCGCCCCGCGCTCTTCGAGCATGGCGACGATGATTGGGTTTGCCTTCCACACGTTCAGCCCATCGAAAGCTGGTGGCTGGGCACTATGCCAGGAATCCGGATCGACGTGGATGTGCCCGCCGGCATCGACGCGGCAGGTGGGGTCCAGGCCGTAGCGCTGGCCCGTATAGAAGTCGTCGGCGCCGTGTGCGGGAGCGGTGTGCACTGCTCCGGTGCCGGTGTCGGCGGTGACGTACGTGGCCAGCACGCCCAAAATCGAACGATCCAGAAACGGATGCAAAAAATGCGTGTTCTCAAGCGCGCGGCCCTTGAACCGCGCAAGCTCTTTCGGCACACCCAGCTTGCAAGCTGCAATAACAGAGTTGGCCAGCTCAGCTGCCACGATGTAGACCTGACCGTCTTGAACTTCAAGTGCGACGTAATCAAAATCGGGATGGAAGGCAATAGCCAATGACGCAGGAAGTGTCCAAGGCGTAGTTGTCCAAATGATCGTATAAACTTCGCGCCCTGATAGGGCGTCAAGCAGGTCAATTTCGGCTGGGCCGAGCCGATTTCTGGAATGAAGAGCATAGCGCACGTATACCGATGGGCTGGTGTGGTTCTCGTACTCGACCTCGGCCTCGGCCAGCGCGGTTCGGTCGTGGATGCACCAGTAAACCGGCTTGAGGCCGCGGTAGACGAAGCTCTTTTCGAGAAAGCCGTAGAAGGCCTCCAGCGTGCGGGCCTCGTAGCCGCGAGCCATGGTCTTGTAAGGCGTTTCCCAGCGTCCAAAGCAGCCAATACGCTCGAACTGTTCGGTCTGCAAGCCGACGTACTTCTGGGCATAGGCGCGGCAGGCTTCGAGAACCGCGGGAACCGGCATTTCAAGCTTCTTGTGGCCCAGCTTCTCGTCCACTTTGATCTCGATGGGCAGCCCGTGGCAGTCGTAACCGGGGACGTAGGGCGCGTCGTACCCGGCCATGGTCTTGGACTTGACCACGAAGTCCTTGAGGCCCTTGTTCAGAGCGTGGCCCAGGTGGATGGGCCCATTGGCGTAGGGAGGGCCATCGTGAAGCAGGTAAACGGGTCGTCCGCGGCCGGCTTTGCGCAGCTTTTCATAGAGGCCGAGCGAAGTCCAGCGGGCGAGCCGAAGCGGCTCATTCTGCGGCAGATTGGCTTTCATCGCGAAGGCGGTTTGGGGCAAAGTGAGGGTCGCCTTCAACTCCGGCGCAGGGGACATCGGGACTCCATTTTGGGATGCAAACTTGTTCATGGATCAGTGTAAATGGCCGAGGGAGATTTTTTCCGGTAACAAACCGAATGGAGAAAGCGTCTATTGTTTATGGAAGTGTTGAAGCTGGCGGAATATGAGACAGCGGAGGGCCAGGCCGGACCTGCATCCAACTGTGGAGCCGAGACAAATGCGGGCGCGGTCAAGCATAATGGACCAATAGGCCTGTTTATGGGCCTGCCTGCATCCCAACGCCCAGCAACAACCGGGCCATCTGCACTTATGGCAAACGATCTCTTTATACCGGCTGAAACGGACTCCCAGGGAACTGCGGCGGCGATGAATGGCCACGAGCTGGATGCGTTCCTTGGACGAGCATTCGAGGAGAAGCCCATTTGGCGGGGCCTCTGGGAAAGCATCCGGGACGTGTTTTTCCCGGTCAAGCTGCCCCCTTTGGTGCTGACCTCGCAGCCGATTCCAGTGCCCGACCGGATGGCCGTGAAGCCGAACCCGTGGGCTATCGCGAGCTCGACGGCCTTTAATATTACCGTCTTGCTGCTGGCGATCTGGCTGGGCATTCACGTGGTCCACAAGATCGTGAATCAGCCGCTGCAGGCGATGAATATCGATGTGGGGGAATACCAGGGGCCGAACGCTAAGTTGAAGGCCGGCGGCGGCGGCGGCGGCGGCGACCGCAGCCCCATCGAAGCGAACAAAGGCAAGCTGCCCGAGAGAATCAAGGACCCGATTACTCCTCCACAACCGCAGACGCTTGAGAAGCCCCTGCTGCCTGAGCCTGCGGCCATTAACGTGCAAAAGAACATTCAACTGCCCGATAACAATATGCCGATGATCGGGATGCACGAGTCAACCAATGTGACGTTGGCCTCGGCCGGAACGGGCTCGGGCGCAGGCATGGGAACAGGCAGCGGCGGCGGGCTTGGCTCGGGCCAGGGCAATGGATACGGGCCCGGCTACGGCGGCAATGTGGGCGGAGGGCTGTATAGGATCGGCGGCGGGGTCTCGGCGCCAGTAGTCATCCACAGCGTGGAAGCAGAGTTCTCCGACGAGGCGCGGCGCGCCAAGTATCAGGGCGTTTGCCTCATTTCGCTCATTGTCGATGCGCAAGGCAACCCGCAGAACATTCGTATCGCGCGTGCGCTGGGCATGGGGTTGGACGAGAAGGCGATTGAAGCGATCCGGCAATACAAATTCAAGCCGGCGATGAAGGACGGCAAGACGCCGGTGCCGGTGATGATTACCATCGAGGTCGATTTCCGGCTCTATTGAGACTTGAACGTAGATAAAGGCCTGCATCTGTTGGCGAGGCAGGGAAGCGGAGCGCGAATCGCTTCGCTTTTCTTGTGGATGTATCCTTTCAGGAATCTGTTAATAGTGAAAGCCAAGCCTGGCCTTCGGCAAGATCGTGGCGTCACAGGGCAAGGGCACAATTCCGAACATTTCTTCGATGAGCGGCTTCCGGCTGCTTACGCGCATCCCGGCGTACAGCGGCGTCTGAAGCGGCTCTTCCGCGCCCCCCTGAACTTGCCAGGTTCCACGATCACCACGCCTGCATTCAAATCTCTCTCTTTTTGTAATCGCCGCGGCTGAGGTGCTTTTCCAGCCACAGATAGAGACAGATGAAGAGATACCGGCTGCCCATCTCCTGGATCTTCAGCTTGGCCACGCCCGTCCTGCGGTTGCGCCAGGTAATTGGGATCGTGGTCCAGGAGTAGCCGCGGATGATGGTCTTGAGCGGCAGTTCTACCGTGAGATTGAAGTGTGCCGAGAGCATGGGCTTGCAGCCCTCGATCACGGTGCGCCGGTAAGCCTTGAATGCGTTGGTGGTGTCGTTGAGCGAAATTCCGAAGAGCATACGGATGAAGAAATTCGCCGGCCGGTTCAGCCGCAGCTTGAACCAGGGATAATCGATCACTCCGCCGCCCTTCATGAAGCGGGATCCGAAGACCGCGTCCCATCCCTCATTCAGCTTCTTCCAGTAACGAACCACATCGCGGCAATCGTCCGACTCATCGGCCATCACCACCACTGCGGCGTCGCCGTGGAAATGAGTAAGTCCGGCAGCGATGGCGCGTCCAAAGCCATGCGGAGGTCTTTGGGAAAGCAGGCGCGCCTCCGGGATGCGCTGACTCAACTGGGTCACGATCTCCGCGGTGCGGTCGGTGCTTCCGTCGTCGACCACGACGATCTCGTGCGGAATGTCGTTCAGCCGCAGCTCCACGTGAAGATGTTCGACGGTAGACGCAATGCAGCCCTCTTCATCCCGTGCGGGGATCACCACCGAGAGCAGCTTCAGCTCTTCTCCCGCGGCCGACGGCGCAGGACTCTTCATGCGCCGCACCTTTCCAGCCAGCCGGGATGTTCGGCAACATGCACGGCGATCTCCTCGAGAATCGCGTAGATTTCTATGCTGGGCCGCCAATCGAAACTGTTCGCCGCAAGCGTCGCATCCAGAATCAGCCAGGGAACATCGTAAGGCCGGTCGGAACCGTCGGCCAAGGGCGCATTAGGGCCGAAGCGATCGTCGCACCACGCCGTAAGCTGGGCCAGCGACATCGAGTTCTGTTGCCCGCCGGAGACATTTTGCAGGCCGCCCCGGCCGGGGTTGCGGAGTTGCATATCCACCAGGCGCGCCAGGTCCCGCGGGTGCAAAGCATCCCTCACCTGGTACCCATGACCTCCGAAGCCGAGATACTTCAACGTTCGCCGCGCCGCGTGCGCGTGCAGCCAATAGGAGAAGATGCCCTGCTCCGCTGTGCCGAACTGGCCGGCTCCTGCCAGCACGCCGCAGCGATTGATCCAGACCGGCACCCCAAATCCCGCGGCATACTCCTGCGCCAGGCGCTCCGAGGCCAGCTTCGTTGCCCCATACAAGGAGATAGGAGCCTCAGTGCTGAAAGCTTCGGTAACGCCGGCCACGCTGACGGCTGCCGGCCACGGCCGTGCCGGGTCCAATGTGAGCATGGAGGAAACCGGCGCCAACGGCAACTGTCCCAGCACGGAAATGGAATAAACGCGGCTGGTGCTGAGCATGATGAAGCCTGCCCGCAAGCTCCTGCAGTACTCGAGCAGATTGATGGTGCCCAATAAGTTATGTTCCAGCAACTGGCGTGCGCTCGTTTTGCCGTCGCGGCCCGCCAGAACGCTGGGCTGCGCTGCCGCATCGATCACCCAGTCCACGGCCGGAAGCGCCTCTACATCGCTGGCCATACGCAGATCGCCGTGCACCAGTTGCACGCCAAGCCGCTTCAGCGACAGCCGGTTGGTTTCGCTGCCCTGGCGCGCCAGGTTGTCCAGCCCCACGATCTCGATGCCCTGGTGAGACTCCAGAAGGCAGCGAACAAGATGGCTGCCCGCAAACCCGCATACGCCTGAAACTAAAACCTTCATGCGAACGTTATTTTCGCCTCTTGCACTTTCCCTGTCCCGGCCTCCTCATTGTCGTCGCCCCAAGCCACGACAACGTCGCCGGGTTCAGCGTCCGGGACCCCCGTGGGCCGCGAAGCACGCGCCATTGCGCGCCGCTGGCTCTCCTCAGTATCGCAAACAGAGGCGCGACGAAAAAACAAATTTAACTGTCCCGGTTGCAGCATAATCCTTCTCTCGCGTCAAAGCAGGGTCGAACGGCCGTATTCCTCCTCAACCGATCCGCTCGCCGATGGCTTGCATGGCGCTCGCGGTCGCCACCGTCCAGTTCAATCTGGTCTTGTACTCCTCAAGAGCGGAGTTTCCGAGCCGGCGGTAGATATCCGGCGTGCTCATGGCGCGCAGAACCAATTCGCAATATTCCTCCACCTCTGCCCTTTGATCCTGAATAGGCACCATAAATCCATTCTTTCCTTCGTTGATAACAGTGGGAATCCCGCCAACGTTCGAAGCGAGGATGGGAACACCGAACGCATTCGCCTCGGCGAAGACAATTCCGTAACACTCGGCTCGGGAGGGAAGAATGAGGAAGTGGCTATTCACGAAAAGATCCTTCACCCGATCCATACCGGCCGGGGTTCGCTTGTCGACGAACCCGATGATTTTCACACACTCCGGAAGAGCCATGCCGGAAGGCGGCGTGCACCCGGCAATCGTCAAAGTCGTAGGCATCCCCCGGCGGTTAAGCTCCCGCGCCACATCCACCGCGACGGCGCAGCCCTTGCGGGCCCAGTCCACACCCAGCAGCAGCAGCTCGCAGCGATCCCTGGGCCGGTTCGCGATCCTCTGCGCAACGTCAACCTCGCTGGCATCGCCGGAAAGATTCGCTCCCATCGGAACAACGCGAACCTTATTGGGATCGGCGCCATGACAGTCGATTGCCGTTCGCGCAGCCCACTCGGAGGCATACAAGGCAAGCGCGCACCGCTCGAATGCAGATTATTCTGCCGCGTCGCCTTCGGCTATCGCCTGGGCGCTTACGTTGAAGTAACCCGGATAGAAATCGAGGAGCCCGCGAAAGGTCGAGTCCGTCCAGATCGCAATTGGAATATCCGTGTCGAGATAGGCCACAGGAAGCGTGCTGGGGCAGACAATGACATCCGGGCGCAGTTTCTTGGCGATCTCAGCAATCTGGCGGGCGTAATGCGCCAGGCGTTTTTTGTGCCGGAAGGAGGAGTAATTCTCGTGCAGAACTCGAGTCCGAAACAGATCCCGGCCGCGAAGGCAGACGCTTCTGGCGCCGCTCAAATTTTGAATTCTGACGACATCCGCTCCATTGCGGGCGAAGCCGTCTGACATGAAAAATGGAATTCCCGACCATTCTTTGACATCGTCAGACGCGCCAATCGTCAAATAGGCGATCTTCATGCTGACATGATATAGCGCATCGCTTTGCGCCTAGGCTGTACTCAAGAAAATTCAATCCTGTCCGGATCTCCGGACACGAGCACCCAATCGCTCAGCGGCAATCCGGCGATTATTTGCCTGCGGCCCCTTGTAGATATCGCAATCGTCACATACCGCTATTGCGCATCCGACGCTGCTTCCATCGTTTCGCGTGGCCTGACGGCCATGCGGCGCAGCAGCCATTTACGGGTCGGCGTCTCGAGGAAGTAATAACTCAACACGCTGAGGCCAATGCAAATGCAGAGGTAAAAGGGATACCAGATCCGAACCTTCTCGAAACCAAATATCCGATAGAAGTACCACCAGACGGGCCCATGGATCAGGTAAAGGCCGTAACTCGCCTCACCCAGAACCACCAGCCAGGAAACGCTGAACAGGCGGGCGATCGGCGAATCGGCAAAGGAAAGCGACCAAATGATGCAGGCAAATACTGGGGCCAGCAAGCCATCGTAGACCAATAGGATCGGGATGTGTGTCCCCACGTTAGCAACCACAAGGGCGTATCCGAGTAAAGCAGCCAGCAAAACCCCGTATTGATGCAGAATGGGCGCCGGCGTCCCTTGCGGGCGCTCGCGTACCTCCTGCTGCCAGCGGGCCAAGAGGATTCCCAGCAGGAACGTGGGAACATGGAGGGGCGGAAAGACACCCGCAGAAAACTCGTCGAGGCGCCCGCCGGCCGCTCCCGCAACCGCAAGTCCGGCGGCATAGATGGCCAACGCCGCCAGCCACAGCTTCTTCCCGCGTAGCTTCCATAAAGCAGGTCCGGCGAAGGGAAACAGCAGGTAAAACAGGGCCTCGACGGAAAGCGACCAATTGGCTCCGCAGATCATGCGGAAATGAGGCGCCCACGCCTGCAGCATCGACAGATCGAACAAGAATGTCCCCCCGGTCAGGAGAACTGCTTTCTTCAGGCCGTAAACCGGAATGCGCCACAAAATGACGTCGGGAGTATCCAATACCAGCGTGGCAAAAAAGAGCGGATAGATGCGCGCGAAACGCGCCGCCCAAAAATTGCGCCTGTTCACCGGCTGCCCATGACGCAAGTAGACAACCGACAAAATGTAGCCGCTAAGAAAAAAGAAGAAACTGACGGAGACAGACCAGGTGGACAACCACCGCTGGCCAAGAGCGCCAGGAGGGAACCCCGGGAGCGCAACCGGAAACGAATGGAAGAGCACAACCATCAACGCCGCAAAGAATCGCACCGAAGTCAACGGATGGATCCTTCCAGCTTGCATCTTCGAGGCTGCGGCCAAGCCGTGCTCCTTCACCTTCGATCCCTGGCCGAAGGTTCTTTCGCTTTCTATATCGCTCCGGCCACCAACTTATTCCCAGTGGCCTTATCGGGAAATTGAACTCCCGCCTTGTCGCTGGAGCCGAGGGAAACACAGGGCATCGCAGGTCCGTACGGCGTTATACGGAAGACTGGCCGGGCACGTCCGCACCCCATGTGCCGTGTCTTCAAGGTCACCGCGCCGGCTGCTCTTCCACCACCACGCCGAAATCGTTGAGCTTGTGGATGAAGGTTTTGACGTTGCGGCGCACCTTCGACCCGCCCGTCGTCGCGGCGGAGGTGACTCGGCGACGGCGATGGCGCGGCCATAGCGCCATGCGCCATCACCCGCCCGCTTTTTCATCTTCTCATGGCTCGCCGGACCGGGTTTCAGCGCCGTTGCGCCGTGGCATTGCCATCCGCAAGAGATGCCTTCGAAGGCGCCGTTCGGGAATCTGCCGGGAGGGCGCAGAACCGGGCGAACCCTCCGTTGCCCGCAAAAAGCGAAAGCGGCGCAACGGCCGCTCGAAACGATCGGTTGAGAAAGGAATGGTGCGCCCGGAGAGATTCGAACTCCCGGCCTACTGATTCGTAGTCAGTCGCTCTATCCAGCTGAGCTACGGGCGCACTCACGCGGGCTTCGGAACGAGGCCCAGCAGACGAACCTTACCCAGAGTATCAAGGTTTCAAGCATCGGCGCAACGCGGGCGCATTCGACTGCGGGCGGGTCACGCGGACGGCGTGGCGGCGCTTTCCGGTACGGGCGCGGGAACCAGCGGCGGTTCTGCGGTGATTTCCAGCCCGGTCTCGCGAACCAGCTTGGTGACAGCGGCTGCGTTCAGGCGCGTAGCGTCGAACTCGACACGGAGGGTATGAGCCGCGCGGTCAAAACTGAGGCGCCGGATGCCGTAGACGTCGCGCACGCGGGCCAGCGCCAACGCGGCCTGTTCCGTGGGCGGCGCGCCGTAGCCATAGACAATCTCGACCGAAGTCATGAGTACAGGATAGCAAGGCGCACGCGCGCCGAATCTTTGTCCTCAAAGGCTCTTGAGATAGGTGAGAATCTCCGGGCTGGTCCAGTCCTGCGGGCCGACGAACTTGCTGCGGATAATGCCCTTGCGGTCGATCAGATAGGTCTCCGGCCACATCTCCGTGTGGTAGAGCTTGGCGGCCGACTGGCTGGGGTCGCGGACGGTGATCAGGTCCACGTGATGTTGCGCGATAAAGTTTGAGTAGGCCTCGGGATCGTCATCGATGCTGACAGCGAGTATGACGAGATTGGACTGCTCATGGTGGAGCGCGAGCAGCGAGGGCATCTCTTCGACGCACGGTATGCACCAGCTTGCCCAGAAGTTAAGCAGGACAACGTGGCCGCGGTAGCCGGCCAGATGAACGGTGGCCGAGCCGTCGGAGACGGTGAAATCGGGAGCAACCTTGCCGGTTTGGGCGGGATGCGAGCCGCGATTGCACGCAGACAGCGGAGCCAGAGCCAGAAAGAAGACCAGGATGAGGCAACGAGGGAACCGCACCTCCTTATAATACGGAGCGAAAGGGCGGGAAGTGAAACGGTGAAGCGCGATGAGCAAGAATGAGCCGGAGCAGGACAGAGATGGCGGCTGGAAACCGGTGCTGGGCCTTGCCGAACCGGCGGTGGCTCTAACTCCGGCGGCGGAGTGGCGAGACTGGGCCGGCAAGACCGTGCCAGGAACCGTCTTTGACCAGCCGGAACCGGAGGAATTGATTGACCTGACGGTGATCGTCCCGGCGCGCAACGAGGAGGCTTGCCTGGGCGACTGTTTGCAGTCGCTGGTCAGTCAGTCGGAGGAGATCTTCGAACTGGGCCGCGATTGGGAGTTGGTCGTGGTGGACGATCACTCCACCGACCGTACCGCCGAGATCGCGCGCGGTTTTCGTGGCGTCACGCTGATGCAGGCGGACAAGCTGGAGCCGGGCTGGACCGGCAAGGCCAACGCCGTGTGGACTGCGGCGCGGCGCGCGCGGGGCTGCTGGCTGCTGTTTACCGACGCGGATACGGTTCACGAGCCGGGCAACCTGCGCCGGGCGATGCACGAGGCCGAGCGGCACAGGGTGGGCATGTTGAGCTACTCCCCGCGGCAGATTGTGCATGGGTTGGCGCAGCGCTCGCTCATGCCTCTGGTATTTTGCGAGATGGCGCTCGCCTATCCGCCGGCAAAGGTTTCGGACCCCGCGCAGCGCATTGCCGCAGCCAACGGGCAGTTCCTGCTGGTGGAGCGCGAGGCCTACCGGCGGCTGGGAGGGCATCCGAGTGTGGCCGGCAAGGTGCTGGAGGACGTGGAACTGGCTTTTCTGGCCAAGCGGCGCAAAGTGGGCCTGCGCTTCCGCTACGCCGATGACGCTGTTTCTGCGCGCATGTACCGCGGCACGACGGCAATGATGGAAGGCTGGACCAAGAACCTGAAGCTCCTCTTCGACAATGCGCTTCTGTTGTCTGTCTTTCGGGCCATCGATTTTCTGCTGCTATTCGGCCTGCCCATCCTGGCCTACGAACTGTGGAATGCGCGGCTGGGCGCGCACGGACTGGAGTGGCTTGGGGCGGGTTGGATTCTGGCATTGCTCTGGCTGCGGACGCTGTTTCGCTTCTATTCGCGAGTAGCCAAGTCGAACTTTCCTTTCCTGGATTGCGTGCTGGCGCCGCTGGGATTGCCTTTGTTTGTGGCGCTGCTCTATCGCAGTTGGTTTCAGCACCGCATCCTGAAGCGCGTAAGCTGGAAGGGGCGGGAATACGCGGCCTGAGGGAACAGGGCAGAAAGCCTGGCGCCGGCTTTTGAGCAGGTCGCGAATAACCCGAAGATTTTTCGATAACTTGCTGTTTTGTCTCGATTGTGTGAAGCCCGGAAGCCAACTGCGGCATCTTTTTTGAAGTGAGGGCTCGAAATGGTCTTCTTGACGCGGCGGGCGGTGTTTTCCGCATCGCACTACTACTGGAACGAGTTCTGGACCGCAGAGAAGAACCGGCAGGTCTTTGGCCGCTGTGCGAATCGCAACGGGCACGGCCACAATTACACACTGGAGGTGACCGTGGCCGGCGAACCCGATCCCGTGACCGGCTTTGTCGTCGATCTAAAGTGGCTCAAGGACGTGATGGTGCGGGAGGTACTGGCAGCATACGATCACAAGCACATGAACCTGGACGCACCGGAGTTTGCCTGCGTAATTCCGACCACGGAGAACATCGCCATCGCAGCATGGAAGCGGCTGGAACCAGCGATTACCGCGGCGGGAGGCGCGCGGCTGAGCCGGATTCGCGTGTACGAAACGCCGGACATATTTGCGGAATACCGGGGTCCCCACGAACAGGTCTTCGTTCGTGGGGTGAAAGACAGGGGTGAAGCGTGAAAGCGTACTTCGGCCGCCGCTACCTGCTCAGCGCCAGCCACCGGCTGCACACGGCTGCGTTCACGGCCGAGCAGAACCGCGCGGCCTATGGCAAATGCAACAACGAGCATGGGCACGGCCACAATTATGTCGTCGAGGTTCTGGTGGGCGGCGCCGTAGACGCGGAGACGGGAATGGTAATGGATCTGGTGAAGCTGGATGAGACGGTGCGCGCGCGGGTGTTGGATCGGTTCGACCACGCCAACCTGAATCTCGATCCGCTGTTTGCCGATCGCGTTCCCACAACAGAGAATTTCTGTAAGGCGATTCCGATGATTGTGAGCAAGGCCGTGCGGCGCGCAGTTGATGCGGATGAAGGGCTGAGCGGGTTCAGTACGCAGGAGATGTATCGCGAGATTCTGCGCCGCCTGGGCGAGGATCCCGATCGTGACGGGCTGCGCTCGACGCCGGAGCGCGTGGAGAAGGCGCTGGCTTTCCTTACCAAGGGCTACGACCAGGATCCGGCGCAGATTCTGCGCGGGGCGCTCTTCGATGTGGACTACGACGAGATGGTCATCGTCAGGGACATCGAGATGTTCTCGATGTGCGAGCATCACATGCTGCCCTTCTTCGGCAAGGTTCACGTGGCCTATATCCCCAAAGGCAAAGTCATCGGCTTGAGCAAGATTCCCCGGCTCGTCGAGGTGTTCGCGCGCCGCCTGCAGGTACAGGAGCGGCTCACGCGCCAGGTCGCCGACGCCATTCAGGGCGCGATTGCGCCGCAAGGCGTGGGCGTTGTGGTTGAGGCACGCCACCTGTGTATGATGATGCGCGGCATCGAGAAGCAGCATTCGTCCACGGTCACCAGCGCCATGGTGGGCTGCTTCCGGCAGAAGGAGACGCGCGCGGAGTTTCTTTCGCTGGTGCGCCAGGCGGGCAATGGCATGGCCTGACGTCGGCAAAAGCGGCCCTGCTGTTCCCACTCTGCCGGTTCCGCCCCTCAGATTCCCTCTGCAAATGGCACTGCAAGATAGCGCCCGCGAAGGGCGTTGGCGGTGGCGAGCGCCTTGTCGAATTTTCGCTTCGTCGTCTGGCTGATGCGCGCCAGCAGCGCGGCGTCCCGTTCCGCATCGAGGGCCTCCCGCGCAATCTCCTCCAGTTGCTGCCAGTCGTGCCAGTCGCCGACGCGGCGCTGCACGTTTCCCAGCGCATCAACCAGGCCGGGATCGGCATCCGCTGAAAGCTGCAGGACGTAGCGCAGCTCCTTCACCTTCAGGCGGAAGGCGTGAATGTTGTCTGCATTCAGCGGCGGCCACGAGCCCAGCATGCGCACCGCATCCATCGCCGCTGCATGGATTCCCTCATTCGTCTGCCCCGCTTGCCCGCCTGCCGGCTCGGCGCCTTTTGCCGGGGCCAGCGCGGATCGGACGATCCTGGCATATTGCTTCAGGTCTTCTCGCGCTGCATCGCGCCGCCGGGCGAGAACTCGCCGTAGTTTTTCGGCATTCTGCTGCCGCGCGATTTGCAGATGATCGAGCAGGCGGGTAAGGGAATCGCCGGTCAAGCGCCGCGCCAGCCTGCGTGCGTTCGCAGTAAATACATCCATGTCGCGCACTCCGCCGGCCGCCTTGCGCACTGGCTCGATCGATTTGAGGAGGCGCCGCGATCTTTTCTCGTCGCTGTGCGCCAGCACGGTGGCAATCGCCTCCACCCGCCGCGCGGCCGTGCGCAGCTTATGCACCTCTCTGGGCGTGGGATCATCGAGCAAGCTCTTGAGCGTCTTGCTCAGCTCGCGCACCGACTTTCGCGCTCGTTCCAGTTCGTCTGCCATCTCTCCTTAGCTTGGAGCGTTTGGCCCGGGTTGGCAAGGGCGCGTGCGGCAGCTAAAGTGATGATGTGAACGGGCTTCTTGTAATCGATAAGCCGGGCGGCATAACCAGCCACGACGTGGTGAACCGGCTGCGACGCATTACGGGAGAGCAGTCGATTGGCCATCTGGGCACGCTGGACCCCATGGCCACCGGTGTGCTGCCGCTGCTCGTGGGCAGGTTTACCCGGCTGGCGCAGTACTTTTCCTCGGCCGAAAAGAGCTATACCGGTGCGATCCGTTTTGGATTCTCGACCGGCACCTATGACGCCGAGGGCGAGCCTGCCGGACCTGACCGCTGGCCGGAAGTAGCCGAGACCGTGACCCTCGACCGCATCCGCGCCGCCGCCGCCCGGTTCCACGGCGAGATGGAACAGATGCCTCCGCCCTTCTCGGCCAAGAAGATCGCAGGCAAGCCCGCGTACAAGCTGGCCCGCGAGGGCAAGCCGGTGGAGCTCAAGCCGGCTCGGGTCCGGATCGATGCCTTTGAGATCGTGGCGATGGTGGGTCCGGAGGCCAGTTTCACCATCGACATCAGCTCCGGCGGCTACGTGCGTGCGGTGGTGCACGAGCTGGGCTGCGACCTGGCCTGCGGAGCGCACCTGAGCCGTCTGCGCCGTACGCGGGCTGGCGTATTTACGCTGGCCGACGCGCACACTCTGGAGGACCTGGAAACGCTGGCCGGAAATGTGGAGGCTTTGGAGTGCCTGTGCGTGCATCCCCGCAGCCTGCTGCCGGAGATGCCCGCGGTGACTAGCGACAGCCGGGCGCTGGGCCTGCTGCGCAACGGCGCGCAGGCCAATCTTCCGGAGTTCTCCGCCGCCCCGTTGGTGAAGGTCTTTGCCGGGCCGCGCGAGTTGGTTGGGATCGCCCGGCGGGTGGCAGGCACGCTCTTTCAGCCCGTCGTGGTGATGGGGTGAGAGCAGAGGCCAGGGCTCAGTAATCAGGGGTCGGCTTTCGACTGAAACAACGAACAAGAGATTTTTTAGGGGAGAGCCGCCGCTCTGCAAGTGTGCCGTGAATTTCTGATCCCTGACCCCTGATCCCCGATCCCTGTCTTCCCCCTTTTCCTCACTCGCCCTCGCCCCTCACGGCTTAGACTGGAGTTTCGCTGTCTTTCTTATAAGGAGCAGACCCGCCATGCCCTACCCGACGGAATATCGCTACACCCGCGAGCACGAATGGATTTCGGTCGAGGGTTCCATCGGCTCCATCGGCATCACCGACTATGCGCAGAGCTCGCTGGGCGACATTGTGTATGTGGATGCGCCCAAGGTGGGCGATGCGGTTACGGCCAAAGCGACCTTTGGCTCAGTGGAGAGCGTGAAGGCCGTCAGCGACCTCTACTCGCCGGCCAGCGGTACGGTGACCGCGGTGAACGAAGAGCTGAAGACCGCGCCCGACAAGATCAACCAGGACCCGCACGGCACATGGATCATCAAAGTGGAACTTTCGAACCCGGCCGAGTTGAATTCCCTGCTCGACGCTGCGGCGTATGAGGCGTTTATCGCGGAGGAGACGGCAAGCTGAGCGATGCGCTATCTTCCCAAATCAGATGAAGAACGCCGGCAGATGCTCGCTGAAATCGGCGCGGCCACGATCGGCGATCTCTTCTCAAGCATTCCGGCCGAGTATCGCCTGGCGCGCGACCTCGACGTGCCGCGCCAGCAGGCCGAAAGCGAGATCGTTGCATACTTCCGCGCCGCCGGGCAGAAGAACGCCACCGATTACGCCAGCTTTCTGGGCGCGGGCGCCTATCGCCACTACCGTCCCGTGATCATCGACTCTTTGGTCCAGCGCGGCGAGTTTTTGACCAGCTACACGCCCTACCAGGCCGAGCTCGCGCAGGGAACGTTACAAGCCATCTTCGAGTTCCAGACCATGATCGCCGCGCTGACTGGCATGGATGTGGCCAACGCCAGCATGTACGACGGGTCGACGGGCGCGGCCGAAGCCGCGATGATGGCGGTCCGCGTGACCGGCCGCCACAAGGCCGTCGTTGCCGCGACCGTTCATCCCGAGTATCGCGAGGTGCTGGCCACCTACGCAAAGCATCAGGGCCTGCCAACCGCGCTGATTGGCTACGACACAGAGACAGGCCGCATCGATCTCGATGCGCTGGCCGCTGCGGTTTCCGCGGAAACCGCGGCCGTTCTAGTCCAGAGCCCGAACTTTTTCGGCATCATCGAAGACATCCCGGCCATCGCGGCAATCGCCCACGCCAAAGGCGCGCTGCTCATCGTTTCCATCGCCGAGGCGGTCTCGCTCGGTGTGGTGCGGCCGCCTGTAGAGGCCGATATTGTCGCCATGGAGGCGCAGTCGTTCGGCGTGGCGCTCAGCTATGGGGGCCCTTTCTGCGGCGTCATCGCGACCAAGGAGCAATTCGTGCGGCAGATGCCGGGCCGGCTCGCCGGCCAGACCGTCGATGGGGCAGGGAATCGCGGCTTCGTTCTTACCCTCGCCACGCGCGAGCAGCACATCCGCCGCGAGAAGGCGACCTCGAACATCTGCACCAATCAGGCGCTCGTCGCGCTGATGGCAACGATCTTTATGGCCGTCTACGGCAAGGAGGGTATGCGCGAATTGGCCGAGCACAATTTGGCCAAGGCAGATTACGCGGCGAAGACGCTCAGTAGTCAGCCGGGCGTAAACCTGCGTTTCACAGGCGCGCCGCGCTTTCACGAATTTGTGTTGCAAACCGAAGAAGCGCCCGCGGCGTGGAGCCGGCGGCTGCTCGACAGCAAGATTGTCGGCGGCGTCGAACTGAGCCGCTGGTATCCCGAGCTCGGCAACTGCACCCTCTGGTGCGCTACGGAGGTGGTCACGCGCGAACAGATCGACGCGGCCGCAAAAGTGCTCGCGGCTGAGGCGGTGGAGGCGTAAGGGAGCAGATTGAATCTGAGGAAGCGTAGTGATGTTTAGCAAGAAGGAACCACCGACATCTGAAGAACACTTCCGAAAGTGGATGCAGGTCCGCAGCCGTGGCGAATTGCGCTTTGTGCTCATTAGAGGAGTTCTTCTTGCTGTAGTTTTCGAGATCCTCAGCTTTCTTGTGATCGACATTTGGTACGAACACAAGCGCTTCGATGGCCTCTTAAATTACGCCCTCGCCGACGGCGTGGCTTGGCTGATGGGAGGCCTCTTTGCGGGAGCGTACGAATGGTCATCGAATGAAAAACGCTATCACCGAGAGTTGGTGGAATTTTCCTCAGCTAATTACGAATCGCCTGAACAGACTCTAAAGCAATTACAACGAGGCGTTACAAATGTCGGATAGTCCCAAAAATCCGGGCCCCCACACCCTCGGCAAGGTTCGCCCGCACCCGACGCAGAACGAAGCATTGCTCTTCGAGAAGTCCTCGCCGGGCAAGCGTGCTTACAAGCTGCCGCCGCTCGACGTGCCCGCGGTCAACTCCGCAAAACTGCTTGGCGCCGCGCACCGCACCACGCCCGGCCTGCTCCCCGAGCTGAGCGAAATCGAGATCGTCCGTCACTTCACGCGGCTCTCCACCTGGAATTACGCCATCGATCTCGGCATGTACCCGCTGGGCTCCTGCACCATGAAATACAACCCGCGCGTGAACGAGTTTGTCGCCCGCATCGAGGAGCTGGCCGAGGCGCATCCCTACCGGCCTGTGTCGCTCGCCCAGGGCGTGCTTGAGATCGTCGATCTGCTCCGGCGCTGCCTGCTCGAGATCACCGGCATGGAAACCATCACGCTGCAGCCGGCGGCAGGAGCGCACGGCGAGTTCACCGGCATCCTGCTTACGCGTGCCTGGCACGAATCGCAAGGTAATCCCCGCAAAAAAATTCTGATCCCCGACTCGGCCCACGGCACTAATCCGGCCACGGCGGCCATCGTGAGTTACTCGGTCGAGAATCTCAAGTCAAACGCCGAGGGCGGCATCGATCTCGAAGCCCTGGCGCGGCAGGTGGATGAAGACACCGCAGCGCTGATGCTCACCAACCCCTCGACGCTGGGCGTCTTCGAGAGTCAGATTCATAGAATTGCCGACATTCTGCACGCCAAAGGCGCGCTGCTCTACATGGATGGCGCCAACATGAACGCGCTGGTGGGCAAGGTGCGGCCGGGCGACTTCGGCGTGGACGTGATGCATCTGAATCTGCACAAGACCTTCTCCACGCCGCACGGCGGGGGCGGACCCGGCTCCGGTCCGGTAGCGTGCAAGGCGTTTCTGGAGCCGTTCCTGCCCACGCCGGTGCTTGTCCGATCCCAGGCCCCGGAATCGGAACCTGGGGCGCTCATGGCCGGTGAACTGCGATCGAGCGCGGGCGCTCTGCACTGGGACTACGACCGCCCGCAATCGGTCGGGCGCGTGCGAGCGTTCTACGGCAACACGGGGATGTTCATCCGAGCGCTGGCCTACATCCTGGCCAACGGTCCCGACGGCCTGCGCCAGACGACCGAAGACGCGGTGCTCAACGCCAACTACATCCGCAAAAAGCTCGAAGACGTGTATGAGCTGCCCTATCAAACAGCTTCGATGCACGAGGTGGTCTTCAGCGACAAGCGGCAGGCAGTGAACGGAGTGAAGACCGGCGACATCGCCAAGCGGCTCATCGACTACGGCTTCCATCCCTACACGGTCAGCTTCCCGCTCATCGTGCACGGCGCGATGATGATCGAGCCCACCGAGAGCGAGTCGCGCGAGGAACTGGACCTGTTCATTGACGCCATGCGGTCGATTGCGCATGAAGCCGAGGAGAACCCCGAGCTGGTGAAAACAGCGCCGCACTCCACGCGCGTCTCGCGTCTCGACGAGGTGCAGGCAGCGAGAAAGCCGATCCTTCGCTGGCGGCCTGTGCAGTAGGTACCAAACCCGCCATATGCTGCGCTGAACGGGCTCGCCTACACTCGTCTTCAGAATGGCCAGCACTCCTCCATCGCCGTCCTCGGGCTATCGCGGGCGGCTGGCGCCTTCGCCCACCGGCTACCTGCACGTGGGCCACGCGCGCACCTTCTGGACGGCATTCCAACGCGCGCGCGAAGCCGGCGGCGCGCTGGTGATGCGGATGGAGGATCTCGACCCCGACCGCTGCCGCCCCGCCTACGCCGACGCGGCACTCGAGGATCTCCGCTGGCTGGGAATCCGCTGGCAGGAGGGCCCCGACAAAGGAGGGTCGTTCGCTCCTTATCTCCAGAGCAAGCGCCGCGCCATCTACCTTGAGGCTTGGCGCAAGCTGTTGCGCACAGGCCGTCTCTTCCCCTGCCGTTGCTCGCGCAAAGACCTGGAAACTGCGCTCGGCGCACCCCATGAGCGCGTGCAGACGGCGGGCGGAGGCGGAAAGTTCGACACGCTCGACGATGAACCTCTCTACCCCGGCACTTGCCGGCGCTTCATGGGCGGTACGCCGCAGCTTCCCGGCCCCACGGCGAGCGTGTTCGAAGATCCGGGCGGCACGAACTGGCGCTTCCGCGTTCCCGACGGCGAGGCGATCGAGTTCGTCGACCGGAACCTGGGTCCGCAGCGCTTTGTGGCCGGCGTGGATTTTGGCGACTTCGTGGTCTGGCGGCGCGATGGCGTGCCCAGCTACCAGTTGGCTTGCGTGGCCGACGATGCGGCGATGGGCATCGCGGAAGTGGTTCGCGGCGCCGACCTGCTGAAGTCCACCGCGCGCCAGATACTGCTCTACCGCGCGCTCGGCCTCCCGGCCCCAGCCTGGTACCACTGCCGCCTGGTGGTGGACCACAACGGCCGCCGCCTGGCCAAGCGCCACGACGCGCTCAGCCTGCGCGCCCTGCGCCAGCGCGGCCTGACGCCCATGAACATTCTTTCGGCGGACCTGCCCGTCGAGGTGTAAGAACCCGATCGGGCCTGCCGCCGCGGGGTTGCGGCGCCAGACTGCGGCCCGTGGGTTCCATGCTTTACCATCGTTGAAGAGAGAAGCGCTTCCAGCCGCGCTGCGGCCTGGCGCCAGCCGCTCGAGACTCTGCAATGCACCAAGAGCCGAACCACCGATTCAACCTCTTGCGCACCGCCCCGAATTTGCTTACGCTTCTGCGCATCTGCTTGGCGCCGTTTCTGGTGGCCGCCATCCTCGAGGGGCACTACCTGCTGAGTTTTTCCCTCTTTGTGGCCGCCGGGCTCACCGACGCCTTCGACGGCCTGCTGGCGCGCGCCCTCAAGCAGCGCTCCATGCTTGGCCACTATCTTGACCCCGTGGCCGACAAACTGCTCCTGAGTACGCTGTTCCTGGTGCTTTTGTACAAGGGCTTGATGCCGGTGACCGTGACCGTGTTGGTTTTTGGCAGGGATGTGGGCATCCTGATGGTTGCGGCCATTCTCTATGCAGCCGTAGGGCGCAGGGAGTTTCGTCCCAGCATCTTCGGCAAAGCCAATACCTTGGCCCAGATCGCCGCTGTTGCGGCCGTCCTGCTGCATCAACTCACGGCGGCGTACTGGGTTGCAGCAGTCCGCGCAGTGTCGCTCGACGCCACCATCGGGCTCACCATCGCATCGGGCCTGCACTACGCCTGGCTGGTCTCGCGCCGGCCTGGCGCCGCGGCGGCTAACGGCAGCCAAGCCAAATAGAGCAGGCCATGCGCCGCTCTAGGCGTCGTCCGGTAGATTTTCCGTTTCAGCAGTGTCTTCAATCTCCATGTCGCGAAACTCTTCGGAGTCGAAGACTTCGCCACACTCCAGGCACTCGACATACTCGGTGTCGTCGTGCCGGGAAACGATCCGGACCTTGGGGTGTCTGCAGGCGGTTGCCATCGTTCTTTGAGCCTGTTGCTCCTCCGCCGATTCCAAAGCTGCTTTTCCCGCTCCGGATGGGTGGAGGAACGCCGCTCCCATGTGTCTGTTTCCACTGGAGAGTGCTGGCTTTCGGGTATGGCCGCTCGGGAATGGCTATAGGTGCTCTTCCCGCCAGATTGTAGCTGTCTTTTGGCCGATTGCAAACCGAAATTTTGTTGAAACTTTTTGCCCAAAGGCAATGATTGGGGCTACAGGCCCGCATATTACTTTAGATCGCGCTTGATCACCTCGGCCAAAAAGCGCCCGGTATTCTTGGCCTTGACATCATCCGGGGGTACGCGCCCGCCATTGTTGAGCGGTAGCTTCCCGCTATTGAATTGTTTAATCATGCTGTGGTCGCTGCGGTTCGACAGCGTGACGTCTACGATGATGTAGGGCGGCATCATGACTCCGGTTTTGTAGTCGGTGATGTTGCACTCCAGCACGACCGCGTTCGCCGCATCGGCATCGGAAATCGCGGCGCCATCCTCGACCACTGTCCCGAAGATGCCCGTCTTGGCCAATTCCTGGCGCAGATCGTCATAAGCTTGGTTCAGATATTCAGTCGACAGGGACACACTGTCGGCCTTGGTCAGGTGCTTTACTTCAACGACCTTGTATTTTGCCTGGGCGTTTCCCTTGGTTGCGGTCAGAACCGAGGCCGTGAGCAGCAGGGCGGACAGAATAAACCATGAAGCATAGCGTTTCATTACAATCTCCCGGTAGGCTCCTGATCCCCACGAAGTTTTTGGATTTGGAGCCGGTTACGCAAGGTCAGACCTGCAGCTTCGGACTTCTGCCGGCAAGCGCCAGGTCCTTGCTGGTGGGCGGACGTAGGAACATTTTCGTTTCCGCGTTCCCGCAATCCTGCAGAAAAGATAAGCCAGTTTAGTGATGAGAAGAGCTGTTCTGGTGTGACATTTGTCACGCCTGCGGGATGGCAATTCTGGTGAGAGCTTGAAAGCCCGACAGAATCGGTCGTATACTAAATGCGGACCGAACAAGTCGCATATTACATGCTAAGGCTCACGAAGAAAGCGGATTACGGGCTGATGGCGCTCAAGTATCTTGCAGAGCACCCCGAGACCCCCGCACTCAGCGCCAAGGACGTCGCGGACGCCTATGGAATTCCCGCGCAACTGCTTGCCAAAATTCTTCAGCGGCTTACCAAGACGGGGCTGCTGCACTCCCATGCCGGGATGAACGGCGGGTACGCCTTGGCCAGGGACCCGCGCCTGATCTCGGCCTTCGAGGTCATCCACGCCATCGACGGGCCGCTGTTCATCACCTCCTGCACCAAGGGCGCAAAGGGCTGCGAACTTACGCCAAGCTGCACCATTAAAGAACCGCTGGCGCGCGTCAATGAAACCATCGCCGGAGTTTTGAAAAGCATCAGTATCCAGGATCTGGCGGAGCAGGAACATGCCGCGGGAAAGGCGCGCGAGGCGCATGGACTCGTGACTTTGGCGCTATAAAGCCGGCTTGGCATTGCTGGCGGAACTAGCGGCGTTCGTTGGCCAAACTAGCTCCGCTAACTCCGCTAGCCCCGCTAGCTCCGCTATCGAACGATGGAGATAGAAGAATGAGTACGGAAGCGAACCAAGTCGAAACGCCGGCAGGCGTAAACCTGCCCATTTACATGGACAACCAGGCCACCAGCCCGCTCGATCCCAGGGTGCTGGAGGCGATGATGCCTTACTTGACCGCCAAGTTCGGCAACGCGGCCAGCCGCAATCACTCCTTTGGATGGGAAGCCGAGAAAGCCGTAGACACAGCTCGCGAACAGGTGGCAAAGCTCATCGGCGCTACGGCCAAAGAGATCGTCTTCACCTCCGGCGCCACGGAGAGCGACAACCTGGCCATCAAGGGTATCGCGGAGATGTACCGCGAGCGCGGCAACCACATCATCACCCAGGTCACGGAGCACAAGGCGGTCCTCGACACCTGCAAGCGCCTGGAAAAGTACGGCTATCGCGTCACCTATCTGCCCGTCAAGGCCGACGGGGTGATCGATCTCGAAGACCTGAAGCGCGCCATGGACGAAAAGACGATCCTGGTGACCATCATGGCCGCGAACAACGAGATCGGCGTGCTGCAGCCCATACGCGAAATCGGCAAGCTCTGCCATGAAAAAGGCGTGCTCTTCCATACCGACGCGGTGCAGGCCGTGGGCAAGGCGCCGTTCCACGTGATCGACGACCACGTGGACGTGGCCTCAATCTCCGCACACAAGATTTACGGCCCCAAGGGCGTAGGCGCTCTTTACGTGCGCCGCCGCAACCCCCGCGTGCAGATCGCCGCCCAGATCGACGGCGGCGGCCACGAGCGCGGCATGAGGTCGGGCACCTTGAACGTCCCCGGCATCGTTGGACTTGGCAAAGCCTGCGAGATTGCTCTGGCTGAAATGGACTCCGAAGCCGCCTATCTGCGCGGGCTGCGCGACCGGCTCAAGGCCAGGATCGAAGCGGACCTCGATTTTGTTCACGTAAACGGGTCCATGGAACACCGCCTGCCCGGCAACCTGAATATGAGCTTTCTGTACGTGGAAGGCGAGTCGCTGCTGATGGGCATCAACGACGTGGCTGTCTCAAGCGGCTCAGCCTGCACGTCGGCCACGCTCGAGCCTTCCTACGTGCTGAAAGCGCTGGGTCTTGGCGACGACGTGGCGCACAGCTCCATTCGTTTCGGTCTCGGCCGCTTCAACACGCAGGCCGAGGTTGACTACGTTGCCGCCAGGGTCGTCAGCATTGTCAGGCATCTCCGCGAGCTTTCGCCGCTCTACGAGATGGTGAAGGAAGGCATCGATTTGACCAAGGTCGAGTGGCAGGCGCATTGAGGCTGATAAAGCGGGCTATGAAGAAAGACACAAAATTACGGCTGGCGCGATGGATTGCGATTCCGGCGATCATCCTGGGCCTGCGCTTCCTGGGCGGTGGCCGGGCCTGGGAGTACATGGTCGATCATGTCTGGCTAACGGCCTTGCTGCCTCTTATGCTGCTGTTTTGGGTGCTGTTCGTTCGAGGAACGATGGCTCAGCGCCGGCGGCGGCTCGGCGCGAGCGCGAATGTTGGCGGCGTGCAAGGCGCGAAGCCTTGACGGGATGCATCGGCGGGTTCGCGTGCCGAATCCAATGAATGGGAACGCGGGTACAGCGGGAGGAAAAGCGGAGAACGATGGCTTATAGCGATAAGGTAGTGGATCACTACAACCACCCGCGCAACGTGGGCACGCTCGACAAAAACGCGGCCGAAGTCGGCACGGGCCTGGTGGGCGCGCCGGAGTGCGGCGACGTGATGCGCCTGCAGATCCGCGTAAACCCCGAGACGCAAGTGATCGAAGAGGCTAAATTCAAGACCTTCGGCTGCGGCTCGGCCATCGCCAGCTCCTCGCTGGCCACCGAGTGGATCAGGGGCCGCACCGTCGATGACGCGCTGGCCATCCGGAATACCGATATTGTGAAAGAGCTTTCGCTGCCGCCGGTGAAGATTCACTGCTCCGTGCTTGCCGAGGACGCGATTCGCGCGGCCATCGGCGACTGGAGAAAGAAGAACGGTGTCGCGGACGCTGCTCCGGGCGCGGCCGCAAAGTAAGTCCGCGAACAGGACGGAGGAAAGTCGGGAATTATGGCGAATTTCATCACGATTGAAACCAAGCCCTCCGAGGGGGCAACTGCTGCACAGTCGCAGCCTGCTGCGCCGCAGGCTTCTCCCGTGGAGGGCCTGCACTTAACCGCGAACGCCGTCCAACGCGTCCGCGTAGCCCTGGCCAAGGAAGGCATTTCGCCTCAGGAGGGCGGGCTGCGCCTCGGCGTGAAGGGCGGCGGGTGCTCAGGGCTCTCCTACTCCATCGGCTTCGATACGCACCCCCGCGAGCGCGATCGCGTATTTGAATTCGAAGGCGTTCGCGTCTTTATCGATCCCAAAAGCTATGTGTATTTGCAAGGCGTGACGCTGGACTACGAAGAGACGCTGATGCGCCAGGGATTCAACTTCGTTAATCCAAATTCCGCGCGCTCCTGCGGCTGCGGTACGTCGTTTTCCGTCTAGAGTGCCGCGCGTAAGGCCCGTCTCATGTTGAAAGTCGTCGATTCCGCGGTTCCGCTTGCCTGCTGGTCCTGTTCCGTCGCTCACAATGAATCCACGCTCTTCTGTCCTCATTGCAGCAAGATTCAGCCTCCTTCCGGTGGAGATTATTTCTCCGTCTTTGGGCTGCAGCCCCACCTGAATCTCGATCTGGCGGCTCTCGAGCACGAGTTTTATCGCCTCAGCCGCAAGCTGCATCCTGACCGCTTCGCCCGCGCCGGCGAAAACGAACAGCAATGGAGCCTGGCCGATACGGCGCTGCTCAACGACGCCTATCGCACGCTCAAAGATCCGCTGCGCCGCACCGAGTACCTGCTCAAGCTGCAGGGAGCGCGGATTGCCGGGTCCGATGTGGAAACGATTTCGAACGGCAGCAATCGCAAAGGTCCTTCGCGCGTGCCTGTCGATCTGCTGGAAAAAGTCTTCGACTTGAACATGCAGCTCGAAGAGATGCGCATGGCGAAGAAGATGGGCCGGGAAGATCCGGAGCTGAGGGAGAGCCTGGTCAAGGCCAATGAGAAATTCGACGCCCTGGTGGCCGCGGTGGACCGCGATCTGCGCGCGCAGTGGCAGATTTGGGATGCAGGCGATGCCGCGGCGCGCGAGCCCGCACAGCGCGCCATGGCGGCTCTGCTCGATCGCCGGCGCTACCTCGGCAATTTGGTCCGCGACGTAAGCGAGATTCTGGGAGTTTAGGCAGCAGACATGGCGGAAAGTCGCATCGTCGGCATCGATCTGGGAACCACGAATTCGCTTGTTGCCTACATGCAAGGCGGCAAGCCGGTAGTCATTCCGGGTGTGGACGGCTCGAATCTTGTGCCCTCCGTCGTCGCGCTCGATCCCGTCCCCGCCAATGGCGGACGGCCCACCGTCACCGTGGGCAACAGCGCGCGCAAGGCGCTCATCGAGACCCCGGAGCGCGTTATCTACTCCGTGAAACGTCTGATGGGTCGCGGCCTCGAAGAGGTCCGGAAGGAGCTCAAATTTTTCCCCTTCCGGCTGGCCGGCGATGTGGAAGAAGGCGAAGTCCCGCGCATTCAGCTCGGCGAACTGCGCTTCACCCCGCCTGAAATCTCGGCCTACATCCTGCGCCAGTTGAAGCGCAACGCGGAGCGCTTCTTCGGCGCGCCGGTCAAGCAGGCGGTCATCACCGTCCCGGCCTACTTCAACGATGCGCAGCGCCAGGCCACGAAAGACGCGGGCCGCATGGCCGGGCTCGATGTGCTACGGCTGGTGAACGAGCCCACTGCGGCGGCGTTGGCCTATGGACTCGACCGCGCCAGGGAAGGCGCCATCGCCGTGTACGACCTCGGCGGAGGCACCTTCGACATCTCCATCCTCAAGTTGCGCGACGGCATCTTCGAGGTGCAGTCCACCAACGGCGACACGCATCTGGGCGGCGACGACATCGACAACCTGTTGCTGGCCATAGCGCTCGACGAGATTCACGCCGAGCACGGCCTCGATCTGCGCGCCCATCCCGGTGCGGTTCAGGCCCTGCGCAAGGCCGCCATCGACGCCAAGATTCGCCTGTCCTCGGAATCGGCAGCGCATTTCGATATCGAGCTGCCCAACGGCGATCGCTATCAGCGCGAGATTCCCCGCGGGGTCTTTGAGCTGCTGATCGAGCCGGTCCTTGCTCGGACGGCGGGCCCGTGCAAGCAGGCCATGGCCGACGCCGGCCTTTCGGCGGAGCAGATCGACGAAGTGGTCCTGGTCGGCGGCTCAACGCGCATTCCCGCCGTGCGCGCGCTGGTTGACGATCTTTTTCGCCTGAGCGCGCGTGGCAAAAAGCCGCACATCGAACTCAACCCCGATGAAGTGGTCGCGCTGGGCGCTGCCGTCCAGGCCGACATTCTTGCCGGCGCCTCGCAGGCCACCGGGGAGATGCTGTTGCTCGACGTGACCCCACTCTCCCTCGGCATCGAGCAACTCGGTGGGACCGTGGCGCGCATCATCCAGCGCAACTCCACCATTCCCGCCTCGGCCACCGAGCACTTCACCACCGGCGTCGACGGCCAGGCCAACGTGGCCATTCACGTGGTACAGGGCGAGCGCGAGCTCGCCGCCGACTGCCGCTCGCTGGCGCGCTTCGACCTCAAGGGCATCCCGCCCATGAGCGCCGGCCTGCCGCGCATCGAGGTCAAGTTTCTCATCGACGCCGACGGCATCCTGCACGTCTCCGCACACGAGCAGCGCAGCGGAAAAGCCGCGCGGATTGAGGTGAAACCCACTTACGGTCTCACCGACGAGCAAGTGGAGAACATGATTCTGGACTCCTTCGACCACGCCGAGGAGGATTTTTCCATGCGCCTGCTTATCGAGGCGCGCAACGAGGCGGATTCGATCCTCGCCGCCGTCAACCGCGCTCCGCAAAATCCTGCGTGGAACGAGTTGACCGCGGAGGAGCAGGCGGTAATCGCCGCGGCGCGCGACCGGCTCCATGCGGTCAAGCAGGGCAACAATCTGGCCGCGATCAGCCAGGCCATGGTCGCGCTCGATCAGGCCACGCACCGCTTTGCCGAGCTGATGATGGATGCGGCGGTTGCAAGCGCCATTCGCGGCAAAACCATGAGCGAGGCTGGCAAAGAACTGAGCGAAGCCGTCACCGTGCCTCACGCCATGGCGCCGGCGGAGTTCAAATAACGTGGGCGCTAATGGAGTTAGCAGCGCCCGTGCTGGTTTCATCCATCGCTTTGAAAGGGCACGACTTCAGTCGTGCCGCAGACGAAGCAAAACAGCGCGGGCTTTAGCCCCTGAGGGAAGCTTCGGAAAGCGCGCGGAAAAGGAAAGAATCGTTTGACCGAACCCTCTGCAAAACCTATCCCACCCGGCAAGTTGGTTCGCGTCACCTTCCTCCCCGAAGGCCGCACGGTTGAGTTTGAGTTCGGCACGATGCCTTATGATCGTCACGGCAAGCCCATGTCGTTTCTCGACGTGGCAGAGAATTTCGGTATCTTCCTCGACCACGCCTGCGGTGGATCCTGTGCCTGCACCACCTGCCACCTGTGGATCAAGGAAGGCGCTGCGGGTCTGAGCGAAGCCGAAGACGACGAACTCGACCGCCTCGACATGGCCGCCGATCGGCAGTTGAACTCGCGCCTGGGCTGCCAGGCCGTCATCACGCGCCCTGGCAATTACGTCGTCGAGATTCCCAGTTGGAGTCGTAACTACGTCTCCGAGGGCAAGCCGCTGGCGCTTGCCGCGCAAAAGTAAGGAGCGCCCCGTGCAGGAAAAACTCTACTGGACCGACGCAGAAGAGATCGGTATTCAATTGGCGGAAAAGTTCCCCGGCCTCGATCCGCTGACCGTCCGCTTCACCGATTTGCATCGTTACGTGACCGATCTCGAAGGCTTCGCCGACGATCCGAAGATGTCCAACGAGCCGCGCCTTGAAGCCATCCAGATGGCTTGGCTCGAAGAGTTCCAGGACGCGCAGAAGTAGCCGCGCCAGCTTGCTTTCGGTTGCAGGCAATCGAGCGCGGGCCGGTCACTCGTGGTCGAATAATCGGCGCACGCGCGTCCCGCGCTAGAATTCATCTATGCCCGCCACAGCCATTGCTCCTGATGTTCTGACGAAATACGAGCCCGTGATCGGCCTCGAAGTGCACGTGCAGCTCCTCACGGCTACCAAGGCGTTTTGTGGTTGCGCTAACCGGTTCGGCGCCGATCCGAACACAAACATCTGCCCGGTCTGTCTCGGGCTGCCGGGTGCGCTGCCTGTGCTGAACGCCAAAGCCGTCGAGTTCGCCACGCTGGCCGCGCTGGCGCTCAACTGCCAGGTGCGCGAGCGCTCCATCTTCGCGCGCAAGAACTACTTCTACCCCGATCTGCCCAAGGGCTACCAGATCTCCCAGTACGACAAGCCTCTGGCCGAGCACGGGTGGATTGAGGTGCCGGCCGCTGGCGGCGGATCGAAGAAGATTGGCATCACGCGCCTGCACATGGAAGAGGACGCCGGCAAAAGCCTGCACGAAGGGTTTGCCGACTCCGCCACGCGCACTTATCTCGACCTGAACCGTTGCGGCACGCCGCTTATCGAGATCGTGAGCGATCCCGACATTCGCACGCCCGACGAGGCCTTCGAATACTTGACCCGGCTGAAGGAGATTCTGCTCTACACAGCCGTCTCCGACTGCAACATGGAGGAGGGGTCGCTTCGCTGCGATGCCAACGTGAGCGTTCGTCCCAGAGGGCAGGAAAAATTCGGCACCAAGGCTGAGGTGAAGAACGTCAACAGCTTCAAGTTCATTCGCGCGGCGCTCGAATACGAAATCGAGCGCCAGGTGGAAGTGATCGAATCGGGCGGGCGCGTGGCGCAGGAGACGCGCCTGTGGAACTCGAACGAAGGCCGCACCTATTCCATGCGCTCCAAGGAGCAGGCGCACGACTACCGCTACTTCCCCGAGCCGGATCTGCCGCCGCTGATCGTGACGCCCGAGTTCATTGCCGGGATCAAGGCCAAGCAGCCGGAACTGCCCGAAGCGCGCCGCAAGCGGATGATCGCCGAGTACGAGCTGGCGGAGCAGGACGCTCACACGCTCACCGCCTCGCGCGAGTTTGCCGACCGCTTCGAAGCTGCGGCGAAATCCGCGCGCAATCCGCGCCGCGTGGCCAACGTGCTTTTGAACGAAGTGGGTGGGCGGCTGAAGGCGCTGGGACTGGAGCAGGAACATTCGCCGGTCTCGATGGCCGGCATTGCGCTGGCCGCAGACCTGCTCGACGAGGGCAAGATCAGCTCCAGGCAGATGAAGCAGCTCTTTGACGTGTGCTTTGAGAAGGGGGAAGACTTCGGCGCTGTCTACGAGCGCGAAAAGCCGCGGCAGATCACCGACGCTGCGGCCATCGAAAAGCTCGTCGACGAAGTCATTGCCGCCAATCCCAGGCAGGTGGAGCAGTACCGAGCCGGTAAGAAGACTATGGCAGGGTTCTTCGTCGGCCAGGTGATGCGTGCTTCGCAGGGCCAGGCCAACCCGGCGCTGCTCAATGAGCTGGTGGTGAAGAAACTTGAAGGGTAAGACCCGAGACGCGCTACGCTGTCTCGTCTCGCCCCGCAACGCTGCAAACCCTGCCCACGAAACGCAATCTGCGGCTGCCTACTTAAGCTTCAGATCCGAGATGAAATCTTTGCGCGCATCCCACGAGCTTACGGTCTTTACTGCGCTCTTCTTGCCGTCTTTCTCGGCCCACAGGTCGAAATCTATGCTCATGTCGATCTGGGCGAAGTGAAAGTGGCCGTCGGCCGTGGAGTTATAACTGCGGATGGCCTTCGTTTTCTCGTTCTTCAGGAAGACGGTGGCGCCGGCGACCGGCTTGGAACTCTCATCCAGCACGGTGCCGGAAACTGTGCGCACGCCTATGTTCTGGCTCCACGCGGCGGCCGGCGCAAACAGCGCACACCGCGAATGCAATGGAACCATTCCCAAGACCAATAGACTGCACACTGCTGCCGCCAGCCAGTTTGTCCGGCTCATTCTCATTCCTCCTCGTCCTCTTCGTTGAGATCGTCTTCCTCTTCCAGGCCTTCTTCGACACGCGCCAGTTCCAGCGGCTCGACGCCGACTACTTCAAACTCCGCTCCACACTCTTCGCAGGTGATCACATCGCCTTCTTCCACTTCGTCGACTTCAATGTCCAGTTCGCTTTCGCATTCAGGGCAGCCGGGCATGGCAGCCTCCTCACTTTCTAAACCGAATCGCATTGCGGGATGATAAGACCGGTTTCCGCGGCCATCGCTAGTTTTAGTGAGCACCCGGCCTCAGGTCAAGGGGCCCGCTCCGCGCACCGCCCATGCATGCTCTTTGCGGGCAACAGCCCACCCTCTTCCTGAAGCGCGCCTATTCCCACGGTGGCGTTCACGGCGCTGCATTCCTGGCGCAAAGTGCTTTGCGTCCAGCCGTCCGGCTTCGCTCGCCGCTGTGTCCGGCATCGCCCCAGATGCCATGACACGAGCGCGCTTGAGCATTTACCCTGTTGACTGCAATGCCGAGAATTGGCTCCAGCCCGTTCGCCTTCCCCGATTTCCGCGGCGCTACGCGCCGGTTGATTCTCATCAATCTGGCCGCCTACTTTGTACTGTTGCTGGCAAGCCTGGTGTTTTCCTCCACGGCGCAGATTGCCGGCGCATTGACCTTCGATCCCTACTCCTTCTTACATGGATTTCTCTGGCAGCCGGTCACTTACAGCTTTGTGCATGTCGGAATCCTTGGCACGCTCTTCGAACTGCTCTCGCTTTGGTTTCTGGCCGGATTCCTCGAGAGCTTTCACGACGCCAACTGGATCGTGAGCCTCTACGCGGTTTCTGTGCTGGGTACAGCCGCGGCGGCGCTGGCTCTCTACGCAGTCTCGAGCACGCTGGCGTCCTCGCTCGCTGCGAATCCAATTCCGCTCTTTGGTTGCTTTGGTGGCATCTTCGGACTGCTGGCGGCCATTGGGCTTCTCTACGGCGACGTGCAGTTCATGCTATTTCCCCTGCCCATCGGCATCAAGGCGCGCTACCTGGTCGCAATCTATGCGCTCGTCGCCGTCGCCATGCTCTTCGGCCAGGAGCGGCTCTACGCCTTTGCGCAACTGGGCGGAGCGCTGGCCGGCCTCCTCTACGTGCGCACGGCGCCGCGCCGCGGAGCCTCCTTCGTGCTCAGCGAAAGCTGGTACGGCCTGCGCAACCGCTACTACCGCTGGAAGCGCCGCCACGCCGCGCGCAAGTTCGAGGTCTACATGCGTTCGCAGGGCCGTACCGTCAAGTTTGACGGCCAGGGCCGTCCGATTGACGAAGACCCCGACGACAAGAAACGCTGGAACTGAGTCCGCTCGCGCCGGCGCGATAAAATTGTTCTTGAAATGTCCGCAAAAGTTGCGTTTTTGTTTCCGGGGCAGGGTTCGCAGGCTGTCGGCATGGGCCGCGAACTGGCCGAGCGATTTCCTGTAGCTGCGCAAACTTTCGCCGAGGCCGATGCGGCGCTCGGCTTCGCGCTTTCGCGGCTCTGTTTCGAGGGCCCGGAGCAGGATCTGCGTCTCACTGAGAACACACAGCCGGCCATCATGACGGTCAGCGTCGCTGCCGCCCGCGTCCTTGAGGAGCACTGCGTGGAACCGGCTCTCGCTGCGGGCCACTCGCTCGGCGAGTGGTCGGCGCACGTCATCGCCGGGACGCTCTCCTTTGCCGATGCGGTGTGCGCGGTCAAAGCACGCGGCGCGGCAATGCAGAAAGCCGTGCCGCCCGGCGAGGGAGCCATGGCCGCCGTGCTCGCGCTCGATGCTGGACAGGTGGCCGAAGCCTGCGCGGAGGCCGTGCGCGAAACCGGCCTGACCGTGCAGGCGGCCAACCTGAACTCGCCGGGTCAGACCGTGATCTCCGGCGCCGCAGCGGCCGTCGAAAAAGCTTCGGCGCTCTCGAAGGCCATGGGCGCGCGCCGCGCCGTCCTGCTGCCGGTGAGCGCTCCCTTCCACTGCGCGCTGATGCAGCCCGCGCAAGAGGAAGTAGCGCGAGTGTTGACGGGCATCGCGATGCACGATCCGCGGATTCCCGTAGCCGCCAACGTCACCGGCCAACTGGTGACCACGGCCGATGCCACGCGCGACGCGCTCATCCGCCAAGTGACGGGTACAGTCCGCTGGGTCGGTTGCGTTAACGCGCTCAAAAGCGCAGGCGCGGAAATCTTCATCGAGGTCGGCCCCGGCAAGGTGCTCTGCGGCCTGCTCAAGCAGATCGATCCCGAACTGAAGTCGCTAAACGTCGAAGACGCATTGAGCCTGGAGAAGACGCTGGCGGAGTTAAAGGGCGGCAGCTAAGCTACTGGCCGGAGCGAGGCCGTTACACGATTCCCAGTTCCTTTAGCAGAAACGCGTAATCCAGCGCTATCTCTTTCAAATAATCGTACCGCCCGCTCGCGCCGCCGTGCCCGGCCTGCATATTTGTCACCAGCAGCAGCGGATTCGAGTCCGTCTTGAGCGTGCGCAGTCGGGCTACATACTTGACCGGCTCCCAATACATCACCTGGCTGTCGTGCAGGCTTGTCTTGACTAACATCGCCGGGTAACTTGTCGCGCGCAAGTTATCGTACGGCGAGTAACTCAACATATAGCGAAAATACTCTTCCTGGTTCGGGTCGCCCCACTCCTCGTACTCGGGCACGGTCAGGGGCAGGGAAGCGTCGAGCATGGTATTCATCACGTCCACGAACGGCACGTGCGAAACCATGGCGCGAAACAGCTCCGGCCGCATGTTCGCGACTGCGCCCATCAGCAACCCTCCCGCCGATCCGCCCTCTGCCGCCACGCGCTTTGGATCGCCATAGCCTGCTGCGGTCAGGTGCTCCACGCAGGCGATGAAATCGGTAAAGCTGTTGCACTTCTCCAGCATCTTTCCGGTGTCGTGCCACGGTTTGCCCAGGTCCCCTCCGCCGCGGATGTGCGCGTAAGCCATCACCACGCCGCGATCGAGCAGGCTCAGCCGGTTCGAGCTGAATCCGATTGGCAGCGAATATCCGTACGACCCGTAGCCGTACACATAGAGAGGGTTCTTTCCCTGCTCGCGCTTGGCGAACTTGGCGAATTTGTCCCGGCGATAGACGATCGACACCGGAACCTCGACGCTGGCCGGAGCCTTTGCCCCGTCGCCGCCGGGCGCCGTAACGTGAATACGTTCGCTTGCGTACTGCGTCCGGTCGAATCCGCCGGGAATTTCAAGCTGCTTGAGCAGCGTTGACGCGCCGGTCGTAACGTCGTACTCATAAACCGAACCCGGCGTAACCAGCGATTGATACGCGTACCGGAACACCGTGGTCTCGAAGATGCGATTGATGTGCGGCTGCGCGCTGTAAGCCGGCTCGGGAAAGGCAATCTCTCCGGCGGGCGCGGCCTCGCCGCCATCGCCCGCGAACTTCCACAAACGCAGCCGCGGCAGCCCATCCTCGCGCTCGCAGGCGATAAAGAACTCTGCGTACAAGTCCACACCTTCGAGCATCACCGCGTCGCGGTGCGCGATCCGTTCCGTCCAATGCTCGCGGCCCGGCGTGGCCGCGGGCGCGGTCACCAGGCGGAAGTTGCGTCCGCGGTCGTTCGTGCGGATGAACCACAGACCATTGCGGTGGTCGATCGAGTACTCGTGTTCCTCTTCGCGCGGCGCAATCACCGTGAAGTTGCCGGTGGCGTCGTCGGCTGGCAGAGCGCGGCACTCGGTCGTCGTATGGCTGCCCGATTCCAGCACGATGTACTTGCCGTCGCGCGTCCGGCCCGCGGCCAGGTTGAAGCGCTCGTCGTCATCCTGGAATACCAACACCGCTTCAGAAAGCTGCTCCGCGCAGCCGCGCCAAAGCTGATATTGCCGCTTCTGCTGTTCGTCCTCCACCGTGTAAAAGAGCGTGCGGTTGTCTGCGGCCCAGACGACGGAGCCCACGCGCTCCACCTCGCCCGCGAGCGTCTCTCCGGTCGCCAGGTCCTTGATGCGCAGCGTGTACTCGCGAAAGCCCCTGGTGTCGGTCGTGTAAGCCAGCCAGCGCCCATCGTCAGTGATGTCGGTATCGCCGATGGCGAAGAACGCGTGTCCCTTGGCCAGCTCGTTGCCGTCCAGCAACACCTCTTCCGCTGCCTCGGCATCCGGCCCCGCCGCCGTGCCCCGCTTGCGGCAATGAATGCCGTACTGCAGGCCCTCCTCGGTGCGCGTGTAGTACCACCAGGCGCCGTCCCGGTAAGGAACCGAAACGTCGGTCTGCTTCACGTGGCTCAGCATCTCCTGGTAGAGTTCTTCGCGCAGACCGGCCAATGGAGCTATCACCTCTTCGGCATAGGCGTTTTCGGCTTCGAGGTACGCGGTCACATCCGGGTTTTCCTTGTCGCGCATCCATGCGTAGTCGTCGGTGAGGACTACGCCATGCAAACGGGTTTCAGTGTGCTGCTTGCGGGCGATGGGGGGTGGGGCTGGAGGCGGACTCTGAGTCATTTCCTTTCCAGTGTAGTGCAAAGGCAGCTTCTAGCTTCTGTCCTCCAGCTTCTAGCTTTCACACTCCCGATGAGAACAATTTGGGAATAAGTCGCTAGTTGGCCTCTTTTGGGCCGTCGACGTAGTTCGGGATAACAAAAAATGAGATATCCGGTTCCAACAAATACGGATTCGGGTAATCTAGGACGCGGGTCGAGTACCCCGTTGTTAAGAATCCAATCTACATCCTGGGCCGGCGTCCAGCGCTGGGCCTTTACACTGCCACGCCTCTCCGAAGGGGCACTGACCAAGCCTCTGCGATGAGGCAGAAAATCATAGGATACAACTCAATGAAAATTCGCATTGGTTCATCGCTTCTCGTCTTTGCGGCCATCCTGCTCGGGACGGCCTGTATGAGCGCACAAGGCGTAATCAAACTTCCGCAGCGGGACATCAGGCCCAAAGTCGATGCAAGTGTTCCAGCCTTCAAGTTACTCAACCCAGGCGGGGGCGAAATCTACAAAGTAAGTGCGCGGTATCCTTCTCAACCAACAACGACTATCCCGGGCAAAATCACGGTAGTGTGGAATGGAGGACCGTGCAACGCTCCCACTCAGATCCTTTTGATCGATATGCTGCACTGGCAAAGCTTAGGGGTGATATGGACCGGGACGAACACATGCTCGACTCAGTCAATCCAGTACACCATTCCGGCCAATTTCGCTCCTACGAACGATCAAACACCGGATGGAACAAATCCGACTATGTACGGCCAGTATGAAGTCTACATCCAGACCACCAACCAGTCGACTTGGACGTACGGCCCCGATTTCTACATCGTTTGGGACTATTGATTTGTATTCGCGGGGTGGAACTCCCCTGGGTGATTGCTAGGAGCGTGTCCGAGTAATCAGTTTCGAGGCCACATAGTGTGGTTGGAGCTTTCTAATCTCCAAACAGGGTGTGGCTAAGACTGTTGATTTTGCATTACTCAGACACGTTCTAGCCCATTTCCCGAGCCCTCGCCGCTATCGCCGGCGCTGGCAAAAAGAACCTGATCGATTTACTCTCGATCCAACCCATCAAATGCCGGGACTAAACAGCTAGATACTAAATGCTGCGGCTGAATGCTGAACTGTGGAACCTTCGGCCCGCCGTCCGCGTACAATGGAGAGCGATGCAAGGCTTGCGCCGTGTACATTCGACGGTCTTCCGGCTGCTGCTGGCCGCACTGGTGGGGTTTTCCTCGACGGCTGTGCCGGCTGAGCGGGTGGAGGACCTGCCCAAACCCACCGATTACATCAGCGATTTTGCGCATGCTCTCTCGCCGCAGGCCATTGCGCAGTTGGATTCGATCTGCCAGCAACTCGACCACTCGCAGGCCCACGCGCAAATCGCCGTGGTCACCGTGCACGATCTCAACGGCGACGACGCGGCCGACTACGCAAACCAGCTTGAAGACCACTGGAAGATGGGCAACAAGGGCGACAACAAGTACGCCATGGTGCTTCTGGCCGTCGCCGACCATAAATACCGCATCGAGGTCGGCTACGGTCTGGAAGGCATCCTGCCCGACGGCAAAACCGGCGATATCGGCCGCGCGATGGTGCCTGACCTGAAGGCCGGAGACTATGACGGCGCGGTCACACTCGCAGTGGGCGAGATCGCCCAGGTGGTTGCCGCCGATGCAAACGTCACACTGAACGGCAATGTGCCCGTTTCGACGCCACAACCTGTCGAACAGGACTCCCAGGGTTCGGCAGTCGGCAAGCTCATCCTTCTCATCCTCGTGCTGGTCTTTTTCGGTGGAGGCTCGCTACTCCGCATGCTCTTCGGCTTCGGCCTGTTCTTTGGTGGATGGGGCAGAGGCGGTTGGCGCGGAGGGCCCATGATGGGCGGGCCCGGGATGGGCGGCGGTTTTGGCGGAGGCGGGGGTGGTTCGGGCTTCGGCGGATTTGGTGGCATGGGCGGAGGGTTCGGCGGGGGCGGCGCCGGAGGAAG
>JBEKXX010000011.1:0-36682 GCA_049511595.1 Occallatibacter sp.
ACACGCTCGCCCGCCAGATGAACGAGCCGAATCTCTCCGACGATGAGCTCCGCTTCCTCGCGCAACTCCGCCGCTACTCCTCGAATCTGAACGAGAGCGACCGCAAGCTGTTGCTGGCCATGGTGAAAAAGTTCGCCGCAACGGCGACGCGGTAGCTGCGCGGGCTTCAACTCTGCGGCGGGGCGATGTTGGCCACGTAAAACCCGAAGAGCACGAGCAGGACAATCATTCCCGCCACGGCAAGGCGCATGCGGGTTTGAAAAACGCTGTGCGGCGAGCCAATGCGCGGCACCAGCGGCAAAGCAAACAGCAGTCCGCTGGAAAATCCGCCGATATGCGCGGAATTGTCGATCGACACGCCCGTGAACCCGCTGCCAAAGTTGACCGAAAGACCGATGACCAGATTGATGGCGGCAAAGTAAATGACGGATTTGCGCAACTTGCGCAGCTCCAGCGGCGGCACCGGCAGCCGATTCGATTTCAGCAATATGATCAGTACGCCGGCAATGCCGAAAACGGCTCCGGACGCTCCCGCGCCAGCCTGAAAATACGCCGCTCCCGTCGCGTCGCGGATCGGCCAAACCCAGTTATAGAAGGTGGAAAGCAGATTTCCCGCGGCCCCCGTGAGGATGTAGGCCGCAAACAAGCCAAACGACCCCATCAGCGGCTCGGCCAGCAGTCCCAGGTTCCACAGGCACCACATGTTGGTGGCCAGGTGAATGATGCCCACGTGCACAAACATCGCGGTGACGATGCGCCACCATTCGCCATATACCAGCACGTTGTTGGGCCTGTCGGCGCCCCAGAACATCAATTGGTCAAGGGTCGGCATCCAGATGCTGGACCCGCGCAACACCATGGCTAGAAAGATGCCGCAGTTGATCCCCACAAGTAGATAAGTGGCCGGCGCAGCCGCCCATCCTCGCCGCGGACGTCGCGTTGGGAGAGGCGCATACTCGCCTTCAGGGGCGAGAATCTCCGGCTGGGGTGTCGAGGGATAACTTCCCATATCTCCACTTTAAAGCATCCCCGATTGCATCGCAGTGAGGAGTTTGCCGCCGTGCCAAGAGTGGACGCCAGGGGCTCCGCCGCCCGGCTATTCCATTCACAACTGCATCCCGCCCCTCGATGTAGTCTGGAGTTTAGCCCGTGTCCGGCGGAGCCTCGCAACGGCGAGGCGAGCCCGCGCGGGTTCTCGAAAGAGGAGCGGAATCGTGAGTACGGAAGGATTAGCAAGTGAGACGGGCGCCAAACCCATTCGCCGCGCATTGCTGAGCGTGACGGACAAGACCGGCTTGGTCGAGTTTGCGCGGGCGCTGGCCGGCTTCGGGGTCGAACTGGTTTCTACTGGCGGGACGGCAAAGGCGCTCCGTGAAGCCGGCCTGGCGGTAAAGGACATCGGCGAGCTGACCGGCTTTCCCGAGATGCTCGGCGGCCGCGTTAAGACGCTGCACCCGCGCGTCCATGGCGGCCTGCTCTACATTCGCGGCAATGCGGAGCATGAAGCCGCCGTCGCCGCTCATGGCATCCAGCCCATCGACATGGTGGTGGTCAATCTCTACGCCTTCGAGAAAACAGCCGCCCAGCCCGGCGTCGCCTTCGGGCACCTCATCGAAAACATCGATATAGGGGGACCGTCGATGGTTCGCTCCGCGGCCAAGAACTTCGAAGATGTGGCGATCGTGACGCGCGTTGCGGATTATGCGCCGCTCATCGAAGAACTGAAGGCCCACGGCGGGGCCCTCGTTCGCGCCACCCGCTGGCGTCTGGCCAGGCAGGCGTTCGCGTTGACGGCTGCCTACGACGCGGCTATCGCGAACACGCTGGAACGGATCGCCGAAGCGCCCGCGCCCGAGGCTCCGGCTGTATTCGACGACGCGGCGCTGCCCTCCACGCTGCGCATCGACTTTCCGCTGGCCCAGCCCCTGCGTTATGGTGAAAATCCGCATCAGCGCGCCGCGCTTTATACCGACGGCTCGGGACTGGGAATCGCGGGAGCAGCGCAGTTGCAGGGCAAGGAACTCAGCTTCAACAATCTCGTCGATCTCGACGCAGCGTGGGAGCTGGCGCAGGAGTTTGAAGAGCCCGCCGTCATCATTGTGAAGCACACCAATCCCTGCGGCGCCGCGACCGGCGTCACGCTCCTGGAAGCCTATCAAAAGGCTCTGGCCTGCGATCCGGTCTCGGCCTTCGGCGGCGTGATCGGCATCAACCGCGAGGTAGACGCGGCGGCGGCCGGGGAAATCGCCAAACTTTTCGTGGAAGCCATTGCCGCGCCGGGTTTTTCGCTCCAGGCCCGCGAGCGTTTTGCCGCGAAGAAGAACCTGCGCCTCGTGGAGGTTCGCGCGGCCGAGCCAAGGCCAGTGGTCAAGCAGGTGTCGGGAGGGCTCCTGTTGCAGGATGCCGACACTGGCCGCGTGACGGAGTCGGAGCTGAAGGTGGCCACGTGGCGGCCGCCCACGCCCGGGGAGTTGCGCAGCCTGCTCTTTGCCTGGCGCGTGTCGAAGCACGTCAAATCGAATGCCATCGTTTACGCCCGCGAAGGGCAGACCCTGGGCGTGGGCGCGGGCCAGATGAGCCGTGTGGATGCAGCCAGATTTGGCGCCATGAAGGCCGTGCTGCCCTTGAACGGCTGCGTAGCCGCCTCCGACGCCTTTTTCCCTTTCCCTGACGGTCTTCAGGCCGTTGCCGAAGCCGGCGCGACGGCGGTAATTCAGCCCGGCGGCTCGGTGCGCGACGACGAAGTCATCGCCGCCGCCGACAAGCTGGGCATCGCCATGGTCTTTACTGGGATCCGGCACTTCCGGCATTGAGCGGAGGTAACCACCTTGCAACGAAAGTTACTGGATGCCGCTCGGGTAAAAGGCGGCCTGATTGCGTTTGGGCCGCGTCTTGACGCCCGTACAGGCGCGGAGTAGCGTCTGAATCAGGAGCGAAGGATTCCCAATGACCGGGATTCGGTATCTAACCGATGAGGACGGCCGCAAGATTGCGGTCCAGATCGATTTGCGCCAGCACGCGGAACTTTGGGAAGAGTTCGAAGACGTTCTGGTTTCCGAGTCGCGGCGCGCGGAAGTCAGCATTCCGCTGGATCGCGTAAAGGCCAAGCTCTCAACCGTCGGCAGCAAACGTGCCTGAATACCGGGTTGCGTTCAAATCCAGTGCGGAGAAGGAGCTTCTTAGGCTTCCCGGCCCTGTCGTTTCCCGCATCTTCCCCAAGATCGAATCGCTTGCCGCTGATCCCCGGCCTCGTGGGGTAAAAAATTGCGCGGAGCAGGAGATCTCTGGCGTATCCGCACCGGAGATTATCGCGCTATTTACGCCATCGACGACGAGAAAAGAGAAGTCACAGTGATGAGAGTCGCGCACCGGCGGGAGGTCTACGAATAGGGTGCGAAGGCCGTCTTTCTTTCGGGCGCCCTCGTCGGCCTAACACAATCGTCACGAAAATCCCGGAATCTACCGGGCATTTGCGACCAATGACAGGTAAAATCGTCTGTAACAGTAGGCAGAGTTGTTCAAAACGGCTGCTTGCGCCGTATTCCGGTTTTCCAGAGCGTTTTTCTCTGCTTTTTCCGGTCGAAAGCGTGGGGATTCCCCTAAATGATGACAAGAAACCTTGCGATGCCAATGATCGGGCCTAAGTTTGCCGCCGCCATCCTCTTTTTGTTGCCGGTTGCGCACGTCTGCGCCCAAAACGCCTCCACCCCCGGCACTGCCAGCCCGGCAAAGAGCCCGCAGGTTCAGCCGGTTGTGACCCCGGCCCAGGCCGCACCGGCAAAAGCCGCGGCGGCCGGTGCCGGGTCGAGCCAGAGTAGCGGAACATCCGCCGCCGCGAAGGAACCCAATCGCGCCCAGGCGTACTATCACTTGGCCCTGGCAGCCGTGTATGAGGATGACGCCATCTCCGAGGGACACTCGGACGAAGTGAACCAGGCCATCGAGCAATACAAACTGGCGCTCAACGCCGACCCCGGCTCGGCGGAGCTGAGCGACGATCTGGCCGGTCTTTATTTCCGCGTCGGTCGAGTACACGATGCAGAGGCAATGGCGCGCGCGCTGCTGAAGAACTCTCCCGGCGACATGGAAGCCCACAGGCTGCTGGGACGCATCTACCTGCGCCAGCTAGGCGAGGGAGAAAACGGAGGCTCCTCGGCTTCGTCCTCCAACCAGGTACTTGACCAGGCCATTGCCGAGTTCGAACAGATCGTTGCCCTCGACCCCAAGAGCGTGGAAGATCGCATGGTGCTGGGTCAGCTCTACACCGTAAAACACCTGCCCGAAAAGGCCGAAGCCGAATTCAAGACCGCTCAGGCGATCGAGCCCGAGTCGGAGGACGTGGTGCTGAACCTGGCCCGGCTTTATGCCGAGAGCGGGGACGTACAACATGCCGTGAAGACGATTGAAGCTGTTCCACATGACGGGCGCACCCCCAAGATGGAGTTCATGCTCGGCGCGCTCTACGATCAGTTGAAGCAGCCAAAGGACGCCATCGCCGCCTATCAACGCGCGGAAGATCTTGAGCCCGGCGACCTGCAGACCATGGACGCCCTCGCCGCGGCTCTGCTTAGCGGCGACCAGCTCGACGAGGCGCTCAAGCAGTACAAAGCGATTGCCGAAGCGGATCCGGAAAATTCCGAGGCGCTGGTCCATATCGCCGAGATCGAGCGCCGCCAGGGCAAGTACGAAGAGGCGCTTGCCACCATCCGCAAGGCGCGCAAGATCGATCCCAAGTCGCTGGAAGCGGGATTCAACGAAGGGCTGCTGCTCGACGTCCTGGGCCGCTTTGACGACGCCGTCCAGACCTACCAGGAGATGGTGGACGCCGCTTCGCACGCCAACGGCGCTTATACCGAAGAGGAAAAGAACAACCGCGGCATCTTCCTGGAACGCCTCGGCGCCGTATACCTCGAGGAGAATAAGACCGATCAGGCGATCGCCGCCTACCAGAAGATGATCGACATGGGCGGCAGCCTGGCCCCGCGCGGCTACCAGGGTCAGTTGGATGCTTACCGCGGCGCCCACGAATTCGATAAGGCCCTCGACGTCGCCCGTAAGGCGGCGGCCTCCGATCCGAAAGACCGCGACCTGAAGCTGATGCTCGCGGGAGAGCTCGCTGACCAGGACCATCCCGATGAAGGTTTGGCCATGGCGAAGACTCTTCTTGACGGCGCCACCCCTGACCAGCAGCGCGGCGTTTGGTTCGCCGTCGCCCAGATGAACGTCCGCCTCCGCCGCTTTAAGGATGCCGAGGAGGCGCTCGACAAGGCGGAGCCGCTCACCACCAAGAAAGACGATCGTACCTACCTGTTTTTCCTTCGTGGCGAGTGGGCCGAGCGTCAGAAGCATCTCGATCAGGCCGAGGGGTACTTCCGCCAGGCGCTCGATCTCGATCCGCAGAGCGCCATGACGCTGAACTATCTGGGCTATATGTGGGCAGATAAGGGAATCAAGCTGCCTGACGCGCTCAAGATGATTCGAAAGGCCGTCGAAATCGAACCCATGAACGGCGCGTATCTCGATTCGCTTGGGTGGGTCTACTTCAAGATGGGCGAATACGAACTGGCCGAAGACAATCTGCGCCAGGCCGTCAGCCGCGACCAGTCCGATCCCACGGTTCACATGCACCTGGGCGATCTCTACGAAAAGACCGGCCGCGTCCGGCTCGCCGCCGCGCAGTGGCAGATTTCGCTCGATGAATTCGCCAAGTCGGCTCCGGCCGACATCGAGCCCGGCGACGTATCTAAGGTGCAGAAGAAGCTGGAAAGCGCCCGCGTCAAACTGGCAAAGGAAGAGAGCTCCCTGGGCCAGGTCAAGCCGGAGTAAGCCCCTCGCAACCGCAACGGCGTGATCGGCGCGGCGCCGTGGAACCCGGCACATCGTCACTCACGGCACAGGAATCGGTTCTCTGCGCCCGCAGCGTCCTTTTTTGCGGTATAACCAGACGTGAAGCATCAAGTCCGCGGTTACGCCGCGAAGGCCGTTTTGGACCATGCAGCTTAAAACCGAATCCGATCTGCTGCTGCCTGCTGGAATTGCCGTGAGCGGAAATGCGGAGAGCGAACTCGCCGGCCGCGTCCACGCGGAACTGCCCCACGCCTATCGCACCCCGTTTGCCCGCGACGCTGCCCGCATTCTGCACGCGCGCGCCTTTCGCCGCCTGGCCGGCAAAACCCAGGTCTTCACCCGCCTGCCGGCCGACGGCCTGTCGGATCACTTTCGCAGCCGCCTTACCCACACTCTCGAGGTCGCGCAGATCTCGCGCACAGTGGCTGCGGCCTTGGGACTGAACCCGGAGCTGGCCGAAGCCCTGGCGCTGGCGCACGACATTGGGCATCCGCCCTTTGGCCATGCCGGCGAGAAAGCTCTCGACCGCGCCTTGCGCGCCCACGGCCTCAGCTTCGACCACAACCTTCACGCCCTGCGCATTGTCACCTGGTTTGAGGAGCGCTATCCGGCCTTTCGTGGGCTCAATCTCACCCTCGCCGTCCGCGAGGGCATCGTGAAGCATTCGCGCGACTACACCGCCGAGGACCACCCCGAGCTGGCCGGGTATTTTCTCCACCAACTTCCACCACTCGAAGCGCAGTTGATCGATCTCGCCGACGAGATCGCCTATCTGACCGCCGACCTTGACGATGGGTTGGACTCGGGCATCCTCGCGCTCGATCGGGTACGCGAAGTATCGCCTCTCTTCCGCGGCTTCCACGACGCAGCTCTGGTCCGCTATCCCCATGCCGCGCCCAGGCTCGCTGTTTATGAAGCCTTGCGGCAGGTTCTGAACGCGCTGGTCACGGATCTGATTGAGGAAGTGCACGCACGCGTGGGAGCCCTCGGCGCTACGGTCCTCGCTGATATCCGGCGCGCCCCGCAAAGGCTTGCCGCGCTCAGCCCGCAAATGGAGGCCGAACGCATTGCGGTCAAGGAGTTCCTCTACGCGAGCCTCTACAACTCCCCTGGCCAGCGGCAGGAGCATATCCGCGCTGAAGAGGTAGTCATCGAGCTTTTTGAGCGCCTCATGGCCGAGCCCGGCCTGATGCCGGAGGACCATCAGGCGCAGATTCCCACTGAGGGCCTGGCCCGTACCGTGGCCGACTACATCGCCGGCATGACCGATAGCTATATCGTGCAGTTGTGGAGCAGGTGCGGCCGCGGCTAACTCATAGATCTCTGTTCTGGCCTCACTCAAGAGGCTGTTTTGGCAAGGCGGTTATAGAGCCAGCCAAAGATCGCGCCGCCGATCAGTCCATCGAAAAAGGCGTAGATGGTCACAATCAGGATCTCGACGATGTTGCGGGTTGCATGATATCCGGGATACCCCGAGGACAACATCTCCAGAAAATGCTGGCCGTAGCTGCCGCAGATGAGGTTGACAAAAGCCACCAGAAAAACAGCGGCTCCCCAAAGAATCGCCCAGGACAACGCCATGGCCTTCACGTCGAATTTCATCGTTTCCCCCTCTCTGCAACGGAATTCTAGTCCGATGGGAAGAAAAGCAGGAACACGCGGAGAGAACCGTTTTTCAGCTCACGAAAAACGCAGGGTGCAAAAGGAATGCGGGCCTATAGCGGGTCTCCTGCAGATCTAGACCAAGGCACAATCGCTAAGTGGCTTTTTCATCAAGAAAAAGCCGCCTTGAATACGGCCTGAAATGGCTCATCGTTGCAGGAGAACCGCGGTAACGGCACTGGCCGTTACTGCACCGTCCCCTGCGGCCGCTATCGCCGGAGGCGTCGGACCTTACGGGCGGCTCGATTATCTTGCGGGAAGAAATTCGATCTGCGCCAGATTGTCCACGGACTTGAAACCGTAATCGGCGGTTACCAGAACATGTTGCGGCGAGTCCATGGCCAGGTTCAGGGCAAAGGCGTCGGCGTAGGACATCTTATGATCGACGCGGAGCTCGGCTGCACGCACCGCTCGCTCGCCGCTCGCCGGAACAATCCCGGCTTCGCTCGGCAAAAGGCTGCTCAGGATGCGTTCTTCCTCCTCTGCGCCGAATCTCTTGCGCAAGTTCCCGGCAACCTCACCCCACTGCACGGCGGAGATGCGGATCTCAGCCTGTCCTGTGACGCAGGCTTTGAGGATCGCTTTCACGCGCTCCCCGCCAGCCTCTTTGTCGAGGTAACGGATCAATGCAGACGAGTCCAGAACGTACGCAGTCATGGATGGTCCTACCAGCCCTCTTCCCGCAACTCCCGCTGGCGCTCGAGACGCCTGTCCTCGAGAAGCATATCCGTCCCCGAAGGACCACCAGCGGTACATCCATGCATCTTTTCGATGAGGCGTAGCTTGGCTGCCAGCGTCTCCGGCCTGAGAACCACCGCGTCCCCTTCCTGGCGGATGGCGACGCGCGTTCCCGGCTCGATCCCAAGGGATTCCCGGATAGCTGCGGGAATCACCATCTGGCCCTTAGTGCTCACTGTCGCGAAAAGCTCTATCGTGACCCGCTCCATAGCTTACATTCTAGCACAGGTAAAACAAATTTTAAAAGTAAGGCATACATAAAAGTAAGATTTTATGAGCATTAATCTTACTCATGGCACTTCGTCTTACTGCACCGTCCCCTGCGGCCGCAACCGCCGAAGATCAAGCGCGCACTCAACCGCATTTTGCGCATTCAGGCGCAGGTTGTCGGCGGCGGCCCACAGCCACAACCGGGATGCCAGGTTGGAGTTGTGGGACAGAGGCTCAGGCCGCAGGCGCACCAGAACGTCGTTCTGTCCGGTGGCCGCAAGGTTCGAGGGCGAATCGGTATCTTCCAGCACCAGATCGATGTGTTCGCCGGCCAGCGCCTCTTCAAGCGCAAACATCTCGACCGGGCGGTCGAGCTCCACGGCGATGGAAAACGTATGGCCGTGGAAGACCGGCGCGTGGATGATTTGGACGGCCAGCGACGGGCCGCGCCCCGCAGTGAGCGCTTCGTACTGGCGGCGAATGCGCGCCTCCACTGCGGGAAGATTGATCGTGGCGCTCTCTCCCAGGCCGCCCAGCAGGTTATAGGCCGCCTGCGCGTCGTAGATGGCCCGCGGCAGCGGCTGGAAGCTCAGCAGGCTCACCGTCTGCTGGTGCAGTTCGTCCATGGCGGCGCGGCCAAACTCACTGGACGGCTCAAGGATCGTAGCTGCGGCAAAGCGAACCGGAGCGGCTTGTTGCAGCCGCTTGAGCAGCAACGCAAGCGTAATCGCCGCGGGGTGGGCAGGTACGACGGCTGGCGTAAATAGGTCGACAGACGCCTCCTCTGTTCTCAGCCAGGGGGCGCGCACCAGCACGCCGGTCTCCTGGTCCAGTGCGCCCGAGAGATCCAGGACTGTGGACCCGGCGCGCAGGGCATGTCGCCAGTACCGGAGCGTGAGGTTCTCGCTGCCGCAGAAAAAGGTGAAGTCGGCATGCTCAAAGGCTTCGGCGCTGATGGATTGGATGAAGGTGACTTCGTCCCCCACTTGGTCCAACTGGCCTTGCGCGTCTTCCTCGTCGAGCAGAGCAAAGTTGGCCGAGGCCAAAGGAGACTCTGAGAGAACCTCTTTCAACTCCCGCCCCACAAGGCTTGAAGCCCCGGCAATGGCTATCTTGTACACAGGCATCCTTTTCTTGAACTGGAAGGTAGGCTACGGCCTCCAGGGGCCGGGTTCTGCCGCAATTTTTGCGGGATCGGGTGTGTCCAGGTGCCGCCTGCGGCGCCGCCTCGACCAACCATACGCCGCGCGTGCCCAAATGCCGGAGAACATGTAGGCCAGTGCGGCCAGGAACAGCGCCGTGTTTGAGTAGCGGACCATCACGTAGGCGACGATCGCCAAAGGCACCAGCAGTTGGAAGGGATGGCGGCGGGAGAAGTTGATCTCCTTAGCCGACCAAAAGCGCCAGGTGCTGACCATCAGGAAGCCGCACAAACCGACCAGAACCAGCCACGGAACTGCAATCCACCACTCTTCGACAGGGTAGGCATTAAAGAAATGGACTGTGGCGGCCAGCAGACCCGCGGCCGCGGGAATCGGCATGCCCACAAAATACTTCCTGTCCGGGCGACCAGGGTTGCGCGGCTGCGCGTCGTGGCTGATATTGAAGCGCGCCAGCCGCGAAGCTCCGCTGAGAAGAAAGAGAAAGCAAACGAAGGCGCCGGCCTGCATCAGGTGCATCCGCATTTGCGGATTCATGGAATCGGGCAGAAAGTGAAACCCCCACACGAACGCCAGCAGGCTCGGCGCGATGCCGAAGGTGATCACATCGGCCAGCGAATCCAGCTCTTTGCCGAAGTCGGTGGTCGTGTTGGTCATGCGGGCAATGCGGCCGTCGAGCGCGTCGAAGGGAATGGCCAACAGGATGGCGATGGCCGCCCAATCCAGGTGCCATTGCGTGTCGCGGCTGATGGCGTCAAGCGTCTGGGTGATGGAGAAGTAGCCGATCCCTATATTACCGGCCGTGAAGAGCGAAGGCAGCAGGTACATGCCACGCCGAAAGCGCGGATGCGGCTTGCCTTTTGCCCGGGCAGGATCGAAGTAGTTCATGCGTTCTCTCTCCCCGGCGGGGCCGGAGCCCCCGACGACAGGTCTTTGTCGGTCGAGTGGATGGCGGCCAGCACGCTGGCGCCACCCTTCACCCGCTCGCCCACCCTCACCCGAAGCACCGCGCTGGCCGGAATCACGACGTCAACGCGCGATCCGAACTTGATCAGTCCCACGCGCTGCCCCCGCTCCACAGTCTGGCCTTCGCGGCAACGGAAAACGATGCGTCGCGCCAGCAGCCCGGCAATCTGCTTGAAGGTGACTTCGAACCCCGCGTCGGCTCCTAGGCCGCGCACGGTTACCACGTTCTGTTCGTTGCGGTCGGCCGAGGCGGGATTCATGGCGTTGAGGAATCCGCCCTTTTGGTAGCGCACGCAGCTTACCACGCCGCTGATGGGCGCGCGGTTCACATGCACGTCAAACACGCTGAGGAAGATGCTGATCCGCTGTCGGGAGCCTTCGGGAGTCACGATGGAAGCTGTCTCGGTAACCCGTCCGTCCCCTGGCGAAACAATGAATCCTGCACCGGCCGGAATCGCGCGATGCGGATCGCGGAAAAACCACAGAAAGAAGGCTGCCAGGAGCACCGGAATCAAGCTGAGCCACAGGCTGCCGCTGAACCACCAGCATGCTGCCGCGACTGCAAGAAACACCAGTCCGTAGATGTAACCGTCGCGAACCATCGTCCCAACGATTATACGGTGATTTAGGGAACGCATTGCGAACACGGCGCCCCGCGTGTACACAGAACACACGCTGTGCCGCATGAGAGTCTCGCTCGGCAAGAAAGCCGCAATCGCCAGGCGCCTTGGGGGCCTACGCCACGGCCATCGCCCGGCGCTCCAGCGCAAAGATCAAATCCTTGGCGTGCAGCTTGAGCTTCTTCAGGCGCACTTCTTCCAGTTGCTCGTCTTCGGTAAGGTATGGCTTTTGAAGCAACTCTTCCAAACGCTGGGCGTAACAGCGATGTTCGGCGTGCAAGCGATCGATCTCTTCGCTCAGCGTGGAACCCTGTACTTCATCCATCAAGCACCCCCTGTTCGGCGGTTCGGGTAGGCGATGCAGAGCCGCCGATTTTCTTAGAACATTTACATATATCGCCACGATAGGACAATCGGCAAGCCAGAAAACCGCCGAAAGTACCGTGAGCCTGTGAAAATCGGGTAGAAGGTACGCCGACGCTGGCCACTCTGCTGGCCGGCAACATCCGACCGGAATACGCCGGCAGACGCCGTTACGCAACGCAGTCCCAAATCAGCGAATCTTCCGCCCCATCAGAACCGCATCTTCAACAGGATCTGCATAGTAGCCCGTCCGGCGGCCGGTCTCGACGAAGCCGAGCGCCCGGTAGAACTCCTGCGCCGCCCGGTTCGAGGCGCGCACCTCCAGCAGGAGATCGTGCACCCCGGCCGAACGCAGTTCCCCGGCCAGCGCGTGGAACAGCCGCCGCCCCATGCCGCGCCGCTGGCAACCCTCCGCCACGGCAATCGTCTCCAGTTCGGCCTGCGGCGGGACCATACGGGCCACCGTAAAGCCTTGAACGCCCGACTCCTGCTCCGCCGCGGCCAGGGCAATCCGACGGGGCGTCCACTCCGGATTCAGGGCTCTCTCATAATCCGATTGCGGCCAGTGCGGCGCATCCGGCAGGCTCGCTGCAATCTCCATCACCCGGGCCAGGTCGGCTGCGGCCATGCGCCGAATTTGGATTTCCGCCACAAGTTCGTTCATGCTCTTTGCTTTGCCGCCGCGGCCGCCTGGGCGGCAACGTCGGCGCCGAAGATCTCGGCGTCCGAACGGCGCAGGTAGTGTCCGTCCAGCAGCGCCGTATCGATAAACTCCCCGCGCGCCACGCGCGGCGCGCAGAGCCGCAGGGCGTCAGCGGCTTTGGGCGCCGCGGCCCGCACCAGCTCAACCGCCGGCCACGCCGCCTGAAGCAACTGGGCCGCGTCTTCGTCGCAAACGGCGACGCGCGGTGGAGGCGGCTGGATGGCAGCCAGTTCTGCCGCTCCCGCCAGCAACTCCCGTGCCGGGCTTCCCGGCTCCGCGAGACGGAGAAACACCTCATGACGGTGGGCGTCGAGGGCGACAGAAGGGACACCTGAAGCCGCTGCGAACACTTCCAGGCGGGAGACGGCGACAACGGGAATGTGCGATTCCTCGGCCAGGCCTTTCACGGCGCTCAAGCCGACGCGGACTCCGGTAAAGCTCCCCGGCCCGTTGACGGCCACGAGGGCATGGATCAGCCCCAAATGCACTCCGCCGAGGCCTAGAAGCTCACCGACCGCCGCAACCAGTCTCTCGGAGTAGCTGCGCCCGCCAAGCGTGCTGTCGCCCAGAATGTAGACCTTCTGGCCCATCGTGATGCCCAGGGCAATGGAGCCCGAGGAGCCACAGGTGTCAATGGCGAGAATCATCTGCGACTCGGGCACGATGCCTCCTTACACGGCTTTCAGCGCCTGGTCGAGGTCGGCAATCAGGTCTTCCTTGTCCTCGATGCCGATGGAAAGCCGGATGCGGCCCTCGTTGATCCCCATCGCCCGCCGCACCTCTTCGCTCACCGAGCCGTGCGTGGTGGTGGCCGAGTGCGAGGCCAGCGACTCCACGCCGCCCAGCGATTCCGCGTTCAGGAAGATCTTGATCGCGGTGAGGAACCGCGCCGCTTCCTCGCGCGACTTGAGCTCGAAGCTCATCATCGAACCGAAGCCCTTCTGCTGCTTCACAGCCAGGTCGTACTGCGGATGGCTCTTCAGCCCCGGATAGGCCAGCTTGCTCACCTTCGGGTGCGTCGAAAGGAACTCCGCCACCGCGCGGCCGTTCTCCTCATGCTGCTTGATCCTGAGCGGCAGCGTCTTGATCCCGCGCAGCACCAGAAAACACTCGAATGGCGACATCACGCCGCCGGCCGCTTTCTGGATGAACAGAAATCGTTCCTTGTGCTCCGGCTTCGACCCGACCAGAACGCCTCCCAGCCCGTCCGAGTGCCCGTTCAGGTACTTCGTCGTGGAGTGCATCGCGATGTCCGCGCCCAGCTCCAGCGGCCGCTGCAGCGCCGGCGACAGGAAAGTGTTGTCTACGCTTACCTCGGCGCCGTGCGCGTGTGCGATCTTCGCCACGCCGGCAATATCCGTCAGCACCATCAGCGGATTGCTCGGCGTCTCAATGTGCACCAGCTTCGTGTTGGGCTTCATGGCGGCTTCCACCGCCGCCAGGTTGCTCGTATCCACATACTCGATCTGGATGCCGTAGCCGCTCACGATCTGGTCGAAGAGCCGCACCGTGCCGGCATACACGTCGCGCGAGCAGACGATCTGATCGCCTGTGCGCAGCATGGCTACCAGCGCCGCAATGGACGCCATGCCGGTGGTGAAGGCGTGGCCGCTGGTGCCGCCTTCGAGCGCGGCCACCGCCATTTCCAGCCGGTCGCGCGTGGGGTTGCCCGCGCGCGAGTAGTCCCAGCCGCGGTCGCTTCCGATACCGCTCAGTTCGAAGGTCGAGGAAAGGTAAACGGGCACGTTCACCGCGCCCGTCTGCGGGTCGGGGTGCTGCCCCGCATGGACGGCAAGAGTCGAGTACTTGTATGGGGACATGGGGTTAGCTCTTCGTTGCGATCTCCTGCTTCTAGCTTATCGTGCGGACTTTGAGGCGGCCCAATGAAATCCTGCCGATGACGGAGAATGGGCCCTGGAGGGCGTTATAAGCGCTCAACATCCGAGGCCATCTCATACGTCAGCTTCAGTGCCAGAAATGCACCGCTCGCTATGTAAACTGGCTCCGGAACACCGCCTTGATGTGCGCCAGCCGCTTTTCCAGCGCCTCGGTCTCATCCTTCAACTCCAGCCGTCTCGCCAGACCGATAGCTTCGTAAAAGCACTCCTTGGCGTCGCTGTAGCAGACGTTCGCGCCGCTCGGCGAGTGCGCTTCGTACATATCGTCGTAGGCCTTCTCGCCCATCGCCTTCAGGTGCGCCAGTTGCTCCAGCCCAGCCTTTCGCGCTGCATCATCTGTCATTTCCTTGCCCCGTATTTGCCGCCGTTTGCTTGGCCGTAGGCGCCATCGGAAAGTATCCGGTGCGGGTGAGAACTGTCAGCTTGCCCATCCCTTTGGTTTCGGCGGTAACTTCCACGCGCCGGAATCCCGGCTCCGTCGTCGGCTTCGTCGAGTGGTAGACCAGCGTGTACTGGCTGCGAATATCCCGCGCCACCTCGGCGGCGATCTGGTCAATCTGATCGATGGACTTGGGGAAGAAAGCCATCCCGCCGGTCTCGGTGGAAAGCAACTCCAGGGCGCGGCGCGCATGGCGAATCGAGGCGCGGTCATTCTCGTCGCCGAAAAGCAATCCGATCGAGTAGATAACCGGCCCGGAAAGCTCTTGCACGCGGCGAATCGTCTGCTCCAGGTCCAGAGTTGAGGCATTGTCTTCCCCGTCGGTGATCAGGATGAGAACCTGCTTGGGCCGCTTGGCGTCTCCCACCAGCTTGTCTGCGGAGGCCGTCACGGCATCGTAGAGCGCCGTGCCGCCTCGGGAATCGATGTGCGACAGCCCCTCGCGCAGCTTGTTGATATTCGATGTAAAGTCGCAGTCTATAAACGCCTCGTCGGAAAAATTGACCACGAAGGCCTCGTCCTGCGGGTTCGAGGCCGCCACCAGATCGAGCGCTGCCTTATTCACCGACGGCCGCTTGCGGTACATCGACCCTGAGTTGTCGATGATCAGTCCCATGGAAACGGGCAGGTCTGTGTGCTGGAAACTGATAAGAGTCTGCTTCACTCCGTCTTCGTACACCGTGAAATCGTCTCTGGTCAGGTTCTCGACCAAGGACGTGCCCTTGAGCACGGTAGCGTTCAGCACGACCTCTTCCACGTCGGTGTGGTACAGGTAGCCCTCGCCCTGTTTTTTCATCGTGCCGGCGGGCGGGGCCGGAGCAACGGCGTCGGGCGAGCGGACCGGATCGGAGTCCACAGTGAGGGACGGCGCCGGCTTTGCCTGCGTTCCGGCAGGCGGAGCAGTCGCCGCTTGCGCCGGAAGCAGGAGCCCTGTCACGGCCAGGAATGCGGCGAGAACCGCGTTATTCGAGAGGTGCATAGTACCCGGTGCGAGCATAGATGGTCAGCGGAGGAAGGCCTGGAGGTGGATTCACCTTCACCTTCACTTTACGCCACTTCCCGTCGCGGGCCAGGTCCTTGGGCTTGTAGCCGATCACATACTGGTTGCGCAGCTCGGTCGAGATCTTCTCCGCGATGTCGCTCATTTCGTCCACTTCGTCGACGCGGAAAAGCCGCCCGCCGGTCGAGGAACTAACGTCGTCCAGAAGCTGCGGTCCCGTGCGTTCCTCGGGGGTGGACGCGTAAGGATCGAAGATGCCGATCGAGTAGATCTCCACGTCGGCCTCGCGCACCGCCGCCCGCACCTCGCCCTCGGTGTAGCGCGACCGGTTGTCGCCTCCGTCGGAAACCACCAGCAACGCCTTGCGCTCGTGGTGCGCATCCTTCATCTTGGCCACGCCGTAGTAAATCGCATCCAGCAGCGCTGTGCGGTGGCCTGCTTGCACCGTCGCCAGCCGCGCCTGTATGTCCGCGACCGAACTGGTGAAGTCCTCGATAAGCTCCGGCCGGTCGTTGAATCCGATCACGAAGAACTCGTCCTGCGGGTTCGCCGTCTTGATGAACTGCAGTATCGCTTCCCGGGCGCGCACCAGCTTCGACGTCATCGAGCCGGAAAGGTCGAAAATGATACCGATCGAAACCGGAGCGTCTTCGCAGGCAAAACTGGCGATCTTCTGCTCGCCGTTGTTCTCGTAAATCTGGAAGTCTTCCTGTTCCAGGCCTGTGACCAGGCGATTCAACGGATCGGTGACCGTAACCGGGACCAGCACCATGTCCACGTTCATGCGGAGGAACGAGCCGGGATGGATCCTCAATGACGCCGGACCGGTTTCGGCAGGCGCTTCAGCCCCCTTGGGCTCGCTCGCGGGCGCCGATGAGCTCGAGGGCGGCTCCACGTGTACTTTATTGAGCGGATCATCTTGGGCGTCCGCACGCGCCAGGCAAAAAACCGCGATGAGCGAACAAATCCCGATGCAGCGGCAAAGCAATGCCAGATTGCCGCCACCTCTTGGAATCGTGTGCTGGGGAAGCCTGGTCATCCATCACCCCGGCGGTTGAAGGCGATCTTACCACTAATCGTGCACTCGCGCTGTTATCGGATTCTCGCTCCGTCATCCCTCAGGACAAAATCCGCAAAGGCTGGTTGCACAGCGGCGCTGCGATACAATCGAGCCTGAGCGCACCCCGCAATCCCCAACGAGCATCGCGGCATGACGGGGGCTCAAATTCCACCGTTTCAACGGGGGAGTAAGACCTTCCTCATGGCTCGCATTTATCCCTTTCGCGCTTGGCGCTACAACCCCTCGGCTGTCCGCCTGGAAGATGTAGTCACCCAGCCCTACGACAAAATCTCCCCGGCCATGCAGCAGGCCTATTACCAGCGCAGCCCCTTCAACCTGGTCCGCATTGTCCTGGGACTGCCTGAGTTATTTGACGTGGAGCAGGGCGAAAACGTCTATACGCGCGCCGCGCGCGATTTTCGTGCCTGGCGCGAACAGGGCATCCTGACTCAGGAAAATGTGCCCTGTGTCTTCGCTTACGCGCAGCGTTTCCAGGTCCCCGGAACCGAAACCGTGAAGGAGCGGCGGGGGTTCATCGCTCTGGGCAAGCTCCAGGACTATGCCGACCAGGTGGTATTCCGCCACGAGCAGACGCTGTCAAAACCCAAAAGCGACCGGCTCAACCTGCTTCGGGCCACGCGGGCGCACTTTGGCCAGATCTTCATGCTCTACTCCGACCCCGCGGGCAGCGTGGAGAAACTTCTCTACGAAGGCAACGGCGCTGCCGACGCCGAGGTAACCGACGAGTACGGCGTGCTCCACCGTCTCTGGCGCGTCAACGATCCTGCCGCCATCCGCCTGCTCGTTGCCGCCATGGCCGACAAGAAGCTGATCATCGCCGACGGCCACCACCGCTATGAAACCGCGCTGAACTACTCCAAGGAACATAAGGCCGCGACCCCCGCCAAAACCGCCTCCGGCACGCAGCAGCTCCCGCAGCCTGAATACCCCGAGGCCGCGGCCATGATGACCTTTGTCAACATGGACTCGGATGGGTTGGTGATTCTGCCCACCCATCGTGTGGTCCACGGACTCAGCGGCTTCTTCGCCACCGCCTTTTTCAAGGCCGCCGAAGCATATTTCACGGTGGAATCGCTGCCTCCGTTCGATGCCTCTGGATTCCTGGATACGTTGGCCCGCGAGACCGGCGTCGCTTTCGTCGCCGTCACCTGCGCCGGCGCCTTCCTGCTGCGCTCCAGGCCGGATGCGGTTGCCGAGGCCCTGGCCGGCCTCCCCGAGCGCCAGCGCCAGCTCGACCTCGCCCAATTGCACTCCATCGTCCTCGACCGGCTGCTGGGCCTCGACGCCGAAAATGTGCGCCAGCAAACCAATCTCCTCTATCTGCGCGACGGCCAGGAAGCCGTCGACCAGGTGCGCGCCGGTCAAGCCGATATCGCGTTCCTCACCAACCCAGTGACCATGACGCAGTTGAAAGAGGTGGCCTTCGCCGGCGAGGTCCTGCCGCAAAAGTCCACCGACTTTTACCCCAAGCTGCTCAGCGGCCTGGCGATCTACGCGCTGGAGTAAGCGCATGCCCGGACGGATGTTCATTCCGCGGCCCATTCCTTCGCAGGGCTCGGGATCGGTTTCTTTACCGCACTCCGTCGGGAGGCTTGGATACCTTGCCGGTGCCTGGGTTCTTCTGCTGTGCGCGGCCCTGCCGGTGCTGTGCGCCCAGTCTCCGTCTACGCCCGCCCAACGCTCGGTGGTGCTGCTGGACCCTGCCCACGGCGGTGGCGACCCAGGCGCCCGTCTCGGCCCTCAAGCGGAAAAGGCCTACACCCTGGCTCTTAGCGTCAGGCTTCGCTCGCTGCTCATGGCGCGCGGCTTTGCGGTGGTAACCACGCGGGACTCCGACGCCACAGTGGATTCTGACCGCCGCGCCGGGATTGCCGACAACGCCGGCGCCATGGCTTGCCTCAGCCTGCACGCGTCCGAAAGCGGGAGTGGCGTGCATTTGTTTGTCTCTTCGCTGGCTCCAATCGAAGCCCGGCGCTTTCTCCCCTGGAGGACTGCGCAGGCCGCGTGGATCGCGCGCAGCCTTTCTCTCGCCGGAACGATCGACTCGGCGCTCTCTCACGCAAGCGTGCCCGTCACCCTGGGCCGCATCGCGCTGCCCGCAATCGACAGCATGACCTGCCCCGCAATGGCCGTTGAAGTTGCCCCGGATCGATCGTCGAATACGCAGGCCGGTCTTGACGATCCTGACTATCAGATGCGCGTGGCCGAGGCCCTCGCCGCCGCGCTGGTGGAGTGGCGATCGGAACAGAGGGGGGATCCTCAGCCGTGATTCCTCGCCACCAGACCGTCCTCTTCATCCTTTTGCTTGTGGCCTCCGCGCTCATGGGCGGTTTGCTATGGAACCAATTGCGCGTCGCCCATCGCAGGCTGCTCCAGGGGCAGGACTTGGCGCCCACCCAGGCGCCCCAGGTGGCCCCAGCCGAGCAAGCCGCGCTCATGGTGGCCAACGACGCCGATAACGCCGTCGAGCCCCGCATTCTCTCGTTGCCCTTGCCGCAAAATCCCGAGGCCCGTGCGCGCGCCGTCCTGGGCAAGTTGCTCGACCTTTACGCCGCCCCCGATGCCGCGCATCCCGTGCCCGGCGGCGCAGGCTCCATCGCCCAGGTCTTTCTTGTGCCCATTGCGGATGCCGGCGGGAAAGTCGCGCCGGAGGGCCCCCAACTTGCTGTCGTCAATCTGACCGGCGCGTTTGCCGCCGGCCATCCCTCTGGGTTGGAAACCGAGGCGCTCACTGTGCTCTCCGTCTGCGCCACGCTGAACGCCAACTTCCCGCGCGTGACGCAAGTTCGCTTTCTGGTCGACGGCCAGCCTCGCGCCACTCTCGCCGGACACGCCGATTTGACGCGTACCTATCTGGCCGGCGAGTCCACGGCGCCGTCCGCAGGTGACCGGCCGTGACGCGGGCAAAAATAATCTCCGCCTGGGCGGCTCTGCTCGGTTTTGCCTTTGCCCTGCGGCTTGGGCTTGCGCTGGGTTCGCCCAGCATCTTTTTCCCCGACGAGATTTTTCAAACGCTTGAGCCGGCGCACAGGCTGGTCTATGGATACGGCGTAATTCCTTGGGAGTGGCGGCTCGGCATCCGTTCCTGGGTGTTCCCTGCATTCCTTGCCGGCATCATGCGCGCGACGGCATGGATGGGCTCCGGCTCGGCAGGCTACCTTCTGGGAACTGCGATCGTTCTGTCGCTGATTTCACTCACCGCCGTGTGGTTTGCTTATGCCTGGGCCAAACGCGCCAGCGGAATGCCCGCGGCGATCGTGGCGGCTTTGGCGTGTTCCTTCTACTTCGGCCTGGTTTACTTTGCCCCCAAAGCGCTTACTGAAGTGATTGCCGCGCACGTGATGTTGCCCGGGTTGTATCTCGGCGTTTACGGCCAGCGGCTGGGCGAGCGAAAGCGGCTGTTCCTCGCGGGACTGTTCTGCGGCCTGGCCGCATGTCTTCGCATTCAATTGCTGCCTGCGTTGCTTTTCGCCATGGTGTACTTCTGCTATCCGCGCTGGCGCGTGCGCGTTCCAGTGGTCGCCGCCGGAGCTTCCATCCCTGTGCTCGTCTTCGGAGCCGTGGATTGGATCACCTGGTCCTATCCCTGGCAGTCATTTATCCGGTACTACGAGGAGAACGTCGTGCGCGGGCCTGGCAAGGATCTGACCCTGGTTCAGCCGTGGTACTGGTATCTGCTGGTTCTTGTGGTTTTGATCGGTCCCGCCATCCTGTTTCTCTTTCATGGCGCCAGGCGAAGCCCGTTCCTTGCCATTTTCTGCGCCATCGTGGTCGTTGCGCACGGCGTCATCCCGCACAAAGAGGTCCGGTTCCTCTATCCGATTCTTGCGCCGGCCATCGCTCTGGCGGCGATGGGAATCGTGGATCTCCTGGCCGAAATCAAACGGGGAATACGGTTCCTCAACAATCCCAAGTGGGTCGTGGCCATCGGTGTTTCGTTCTTCTTTATCTCGTCGGCAATGCTGGCGGCGCAATGCGCGGACTGGTACAAAACCCCGTGGGGCGTTGGAGCCTTCGATCGTCTCGACCGGGAAGCCGGGTTATGCGGAGTGGGAATTTACGATCGCATCTGGTGGGAATCGGGAGGGTACACGCATCTTCATCGCAACGTGCCGATCGTCCAGGTCGCGGGCGCCGCGGAGCTCGCCGGGGATGCTCCGTTTTTCAATGCGTTGATTGCGCCGCGCAACTCACCCGCCATCCCTCCCGCATTCGGTCAATCGCAGTGCTGGAAAGGCGTCTGCCTCTTTGAGCGCGAAGGAACATGTACAGCCCCGGCGGCGGATGTGGAATTGAATGGTTATCTCAAAAAGGTTGGACTGTGACGGCGTTTTCCTGTGTTCGTAATCGCTGCGTTTCGCTGTAGTTGTTTCCATTTCGCCATCCTCGCGGTATCATGTAGCTGCAAGCTATGCCCAAATCCGTTCACATCACGGCCCCCCGGCCAACCCATGAGCAAATGGTGAGGTACCTACGCATTCCCAAGGCTCGCATGAAAGAGTTACAGGCGCTCGTGGACGAGTTTAAAGCCAGGCTTTCCATTCGGGAAGAAGCACCCGTGACCTCGATCGAACCGGAAAAGAGGCGCAAGCGTGCCTCCGCTGCCTGACCCAAACGCTGTATTCCTGAATATCCCTTACGACGAAGAATTTCGAAGTCTCTACGTCTCTTACGTCGTTGGGCTCTGCCAACTGGATTTGGTTCCTCATCTCGCCTCCGAAATCCCCGGCGGCGATCGCAGACTCAACAAAATCTTTAACCTCATCGGGAGTTGCCGTTATTCCATCCACGATCTCTCGCGCGTGGAGCTAAGTGTGCCGCCCTCAGGTGCGCCTCGTTTTAATATGCCCCTGGAGTTGGGGATGACCATTACCTGGGCCAGTCTTCATCCCAGCCGCCACACCTGGTTTGTTTGGGAGTCGGAGCCCTATCGGCTCCAGAGATCGGCCAGCGATCTGAACGGAACCGACCCGTACATCCACAACGGCACGCCGGAGGGCGTTCTGCGCGAACTCTGCAATGCCTTCCGGCGCGATCGTGCGCCGTCCGTACCGGGAATGTTAGAGGTCTATCGCTTTGTCGAGAACAACCTCGACGCCATTCTCCGCAAGAACGGTACGCGCAATCCATACGACAGAAGCGTCTTCATGGAATTGTGCTGGTTATCTAAGACTCTAGCGGATTTAATCCGCTCCACCGGACCTGCGGAATAGAAATCATGACCCCTGCCATCGGCGTCTTCGATTCCGGCTTCGGCGGATTGACCGTCCTGCGCGCTTTGGTGGAGCGGCTGCCGCACGCGCGTTTCGCCTTTTTGGGTGACACCGCGCGCCTGCCCTACGGCTCCAAGTCGCGCCGCACCATCGCGCGCTACGCGGTGCAAAGCGCGCGCTTTCTGGTCCGCGAGCAGGGCGCGGAATTCCTTGTGATCGCCTGCAATACCGCCAGCGCTCTCGCCCTCGACGCGATTCAGGACGCGGTGCCGGTTCCGGTGCTTGGCGTCATCGAGCCCGGCGCGGCCGCTGCCCAGGCCGCATCGCGCACCGGCGATGTGCTGGTGGTTGCAACCGAGGCCACGGTGCATAGCCAGGCCTACACGGCCGCTTGCCGCGCTCACGGGCTGCGCGCGCTGGAGAAAGCCTGCCCCCTGCTGGTCCCGCTGGTCGAGGAGGGCTGGACCGGTCATCCCGTGACCGCCGAAGTGATCGAAATCTATTTGAACGAACTTCGCGCCGAGGCCGCGGCTCGCGGCATGAATCCCGACACGCTGGTTCTCGGCTGCACGCATTACCCCTTGCTCAGGCCCCTCTTCGAAGCAGCGGTGCGGCCTGGAGCCAGGGTGATTGATTCCGCTGAATCCGTGGCGCAGGCCGCCGTCGAGCTCTTCAATGGACGCGCGGCTTCGGGGTGCCCCATCCAATCGGAGTCCGCGACTGCGGGCTCCGATTGGGTGGGAGGGGCCTCAAGCCCGGAACCTCAGACCGAGGTGCGTTGCTTCGCCACTGACTCGGTGGAGAAGTTCGAGCGCCTCGGCTCGCGCTTTCTGGGACGGCCCGTGGGACACGTCGAGTTGATCGATCTCGGCGAGTGAAGGCCTGGATCGGTCCGCAACTCAATTCCGCGCGAAAACCGCTCTGATATTCTGAGAACCGGGTCGTTCGCCGTTTCCCCTCATCGAGCAAAGGCCCCGGAGGAACTCGAACACCATGATCGACTTGGCGGGCAAGACGGCCGTGATCTTCGGGCTGGCCAACAAGCGCTCCATCGCCTGGGGCATCGCCCAAAAACTCCACGAGGCCGGCGCCACCCTGGCCATCTGCTACCAGAACGAGCGCATGAAGGCCGAGGCTGAAGACCTGATCCACGATCTCTCCGGAGCAGTCGGCTTTCAGTGCGACGTCTCCAACGATCGGGAGATCGAGTCCCTCTTCGCGGCACTCAAGGAGAAGTACGCCAAAATCGACATCCTCGTGCACGCCGTCGCCTACGCCCCCGCCGAAGACCTGAAGGGCGAGTTTCTCAACACCAGCCGCGAGGGCTTCCGCATCGCCCACGACGTCAGCGTCTACTCGCTCATCGCCGTCAGCCGCGGCGCGGTTCCGCTGATGACCGAGGGCGGCAGCATCGTCACGCTAAGCTACTATGCCGCCGAAAAGGTCGTGCCTCACTACAACGTGATGGCGCTGGCCAAGGCCGCGCTCGAATCGGCGGTGCGTTATCTGGCTTACGAACTCGGCCCCAGGAATATCCGCGTCAACGCCATCTCCGCCGGCCCCATCAAAACCCTGGCCGCGCGCGGCGTAGGCTCGCTGGGCGACATGCTCAAATCGCACGCCGAGCGCTCACCCTTGCGGCGCAATGTCGATCAGCTCGAAGTCGGCGGCGCGGCGCTCTATCTGGCCAGCGACCTCTCCAGCGCCGTTACAGGCGAGATCCTCTACGTGGATTGCGGCTACAACATCATGGGCTATTAGGCAGAGCCCTGTAGGGGAAAAGGAAGAGCGCGTGGCGCCCCTTCATCGGGTAACACCCAAAAACTGCCGTCGGCGGCTGACCCGCCGACCTGCTGCTTTCGCTATTCCTTCAGCGTCACACTAATCTTCCGCGCGTCGCCGCCTTCTGACGCGATCACGATCTCGCCTGTCGCCCGCTTGCGAATACTCTTGAACTTCTCGCCCCACTCAACCACGACAAGCGCATCCGGCGTGAGCAGATCGTCCAGGCCCAGCGTCTCCAGTTGCCGCTCGCTCTCCAGACGATAGACATCCAGATGGAAGAGCTTTACCGGCTTGCCATTATGTGAGCCGTCAAACTCGTGAATCAGCGTGAAGGTAGGACTCGTAACCTCATCGGGCTCGGCGGCATCGAGCGCCTGCGCGATGCCCTTCACCAGCGTCGTCTTGCCCGTACCCAGATCGCCGCGCAGCAGCAGCAACTGCGGGGGCGTGAGCAAATCGGCAAGCTTGCGGCCAACCGCGATCGTGTCCGCGCCGCTTTGCGTGATGAACTTGTGAACCCTGCCTTCCGCGACGGTTGCGGCCTCGGTCATCCTTGAACCTCACCCAGGGCTGCTGCACGCGCTGCCCCCTGCAACCAAACATACCCGTTTTTTCCGTCCGCATCAAAGCAATGCGCGCGCAATTTGAACGCCCGGGCAAGGTGCGCCAGGCAGTCGCTGGCCAGCAAGGTGTGCTCATCGCCCTCGTGCACGGCAAAATCCGCCGCCAGCCCGTGCAAATAAACCGCCGCTTCCACGGCGCGCGCCGCATCGTCTGGGTATTGCGCGAGCAGGCCCGCAATCAGCCCGGTCAGCACGTCGCCGCTGCCGCCTTTGGCCATGCCGGGGTTGCCCGACGTGTTCACGGATACGCGCCCGTCGGCGTGTGCAATGAGCGTCCGCGCTCCCTTGAGAACCAGCGTGACTCCCATGCGCCGGGCAAACTCGCGCGCGGTTTCCAGCCGCCTGGCCTGAACCTCCGCCACGGTGCTCCCGGCCAGCCGCGCCATTTCGCCGGGATGCGGCGTAAGCACCAGCGTGCGTCCTTTGGCCAGCTTGGCCAGCAGCGCCGGCCTTGCCGCCAGCATGTTCAGCCCGTCGGCGTCGATGACGGTGGGAATCTTTGTGCCGGAAAGCAGTCCCATCGCGAAACTCGCCGTCTCCGCGCCCTGCCCCAGCCCAGGCCCGATGGCCAGCACGGTTTTCCCGGCGGTCAACGCGGCCACCTGTTTGGGCTCCAGATTCTTCGCTGCAATCTGGCCTGTTCTCGTCGCCTTGAGCGGCCAGGTCATCACCTCCGGCGCAAACGACGCCGCCACCGGCAGCGCCGGCGCGGGAACCGCTGCGGTGACAAGCCCTGCTCCGGCCCGCAACGCGGCCAGAGCCGCCATGGCCGGCGCGCCTGCCTTCCCTCCTGCTGCTCCAAACGTCCCGCCCACCACCAGCACATGGCCGAAGTTGCCTTTGTTGGCCGCCGCCGCGCGCGGCTCCTGGGCCAGCGCGAGCGACGAGCCGGCCCAATCGATCTCAAGCCCCGAAACCATGGCCGCCTCTGGCGAGCCGATGGGCGTCACAACCACAGGCTGATCCCACCGCCGCGTCAATTGGCCAAAAACATGCGCCGGCTTGGGCGCGGTGAAGGTGATCACGGCATCGGCGGGAAAACAATCCCCGCCCACGGTCGCCGCGGTTTCATCCGCGGGCCAGCCGGAAGGCAAATCCACCGCGAGAACCGGGGCCGGAACTCGCGCGCCGCCGCTGCGCAGCCACTCCAGCGCCGCCAGCGCCAGTCCTTTCAGCGGAGGCTTGAACCCCGTGCCCAATACAGCATCCACAATCAGATCGGCGTCGAGAGCGTCGCTGTGGCGCGCCAGTTCCTTCGCGTTCGTCACAGCGTGGACCCCGCCGCGCGCCGGGTTGTTCAGCTCGCTCCATGCCACGGCCGCATCGCCCGAGAGCTGTTCCGCCGCGCCCAGCAGCAGCGTGGTCACCTCCAGGCCTGCCTCGGCGAGCAGCCGCGCAGCCATCATGCCATCGCCGCCGTTGTTGCCGCGGCCGCACAGCACCGTCACGCGCCGCGCCCCGGGGAACTGCCTCCGCGCAAAAGCCGCAACCGCCCGCGAGGCCGCCCGCATCAACTCAATCGACGGAACTCCGAACCGCTCCGTGGTGGCGCGGTCGCAGGCCTGCATCTCGGCTGCGGATAGCACATGCATCGCATACATGGTACTAGAGAGATGAACGCTCCGCTGGCAGCAACACAGCCAGGCCGGGCAACGGACGCGGCTCGCTTACCGTATCAAGCGTGCCTGCAATGGGGTTGGCGCACTGGCGCGCGTCAGTTGGCAGGCCCCATTCTTGTCGCAGCGGAAATGAATAGCGGCAGGGAAGAACTGCCACTCCGTCGAGCGGCTCCGCAGCCCGTTGGCCCCCACCAGGAAAACCCGGCCTCCGCTGGTATCCACGGTCCCTTTCAACGGGTTGTCGCCAACGATCGTATCGTCGCCGTCAATCGGAGCGGGCAATCGCTGCGTGCGCGCCACAAATCTCTGAGTGTTGCCTCTCTGAGTGTTGCCGGCATTCGCCTTTCCGGCCTTGGTCATGCTGGCCTCGTGCTTCAGCCAGTCCGTCTGGTCGGCGACAGTCGGAAAGTTCGAGATAAAGTCCCACCCGGCGAGGTGCTGGTACGCCTTTTTGGGGCAGGGCAGTCCGCCTGTGACGCTGATCTCGGCGATCTTTCCACCCGCATCCGCCACATTTTGCACCGTGTCTCCGCTCGGCGATATCCGTGGCTGCATCGCCTGCCCTGTGTCCGCCGGATCTCCGGGAGGTCCCTCAACGGGAAAGAGAATCTCCTTTTGGCATACAACCAGGCCCGACGCATCCCTCAACCGGATGACGAACGTAAGTGGGTGCGGTGGATCTTCGGCCACGGCCTGAAACCGGGCTACCTGCTGCTGGTCGAGAGGATCGATAGACAGTTGGTACGCGGCGCTGCCCTCCCATCGGGCGATTAGCCTGCCTCCCAACCCTGCCGGATCGAGCCTCCGGTTTCCCATATCGATATAAAGAACCGGCGGCTTCGGCTTGAGTAGTGTCGGCAGGAAGAACACGAACAGCAGCGCGCAGGCAAGCGCTGCCGCTGCCATCCCCAAGGCCGGCAGCCAATTGAGCACGTTCTGTTCAGGCTGAGCGGCTCCCGCCTCTTCCGGCGCCGCCATGGCGGCGCGGAAGGCAAACAACTCCTCTTCGGTGTTCCTTCCGGAAGAAGGCACCACGTGATAGCCGACATCCTCCACGCTTGTCTGTGGTTGCGGAGTGCTCGCCGCTACCGGCTCATCTGTCTCGATTTGAACCACATCGCTCATCAAACAGGTCCCCAATCCTCCGTCCTGAGAGAGCGCCCGCCCGGGAAGTCAAAGACATTCAATCATGGCCGCGGCCGCCCGGCAATAACCAGTCTGTGTCATAGAGGGGGGGACACCGCCCTTTAGTAATGCCGCATCGCAAATGCTTGCCCGCAAGTGATTTCCGCTGCGTGGTCAGAACTCGATCCTTGCCTCGAAAGCGATCATCCGCGGGGAACTATCGCCACCCAAACCCACCCCCAGCAGCCCGGTCGGGGGTGAAATGGTGCTTTCCAGCGTGCCGAACTTCGCTGGTATATCGCCGCCCGGGACGCCCGCTTCGACGCTGCCGGGCAGCGCGAAATTGGGATGGTTGAAGGCGTTGAACATCTGCACATCGAAGCGCAGCGATGACCCCTCTCTGAGCGAAAATCTGCGCGAAATATAGATATCCGAGTCCGCAAAATGCGGCCCGCGCACGGTGTTGCGGCCCGAATCGCCAAACTGGCAGTTTTCGGGGGAGTCGCCTCCAGTACAAGCGCCCGTGGCCGGGTCGACCACCGACTCGAAGGCGTCGGGATTCAGCCATTGCCGCGTTCCGGCGACAGTCACGCCTTCAACCGCTGTTTTGCGGTAGAGCGGCTGGCCGGGTATGCGCCGCGCAAACTGCGGCCCACTGGCCTGGAAAACCCCATTCCCATTTGCCGTGTACGGTTGGCTCAGTACGCTGAACGGAAGCCCGGTATGAAAGAAGGCCGTCTCGGAATAGGACCAGCCGCGGAAGAGCGCGCGCAGTAAAGCATGGGCGGACGAAAAGGGGATCTGGTAAATGCCGAATGCCGAGACGTTCTGGCGCACGTCGTAATCGCAATTGCCGTAACTGCGGCTGAGCTCCCCGGGTAGCGGCGACAAAATGCCCTGGCTGGAAAACGACAGCAAGCCGCCGTTCGAGACTTCGTCCAGGCAATGGCTCAACGTATAGTTGCCGCGCACTGTCAGGCCATGGATCTGCTCGGAAATGCTGGCCTGCAAACCGGAATAGCTGCTGTTCGCGTCGGTGCGGAACTCGTTCACGCTGCCGAATCTTTGGTCGAGCGGTTGCTGGTAGGGGTAGGGCGCAAAACAGCCCGCGCACACCGTCTGGTAGCCGTTCAGACCCACCTGGAACGGCTCATGCAGTCCGCGCGTGCCCACATAATCGATGCTCGCGGCTCCGTGCGCACCCAATTCCCGTTCGATCCCGAGATTGTACTGGTAGTAGTACGGCGTCTTCAGTGTGCCCGTCGGAAATGTATTCAGGCTGACGGCCCATGGACACACCGGCGCACCGGCTGCGATTCCCGTGCAGGGCGCGGCGCCTGCGCCGAACGCCGATTGGAACTGCCGGTCGGCATTTGCTGCCGCATCGGCCGCGCTGTTCGGCACGCCCGGCGCGATTGCTACGCCGCCCACCTGCCCGCCAACACCGCCAACAAACGTAGGCGCATAAGGCGCGTTTGTGGCTGCAAGGTCGGCAATTTGCGCGGGAATAATGTCGTTAAAAACGCCAAATCCCGCGTGCACCACCATCTCCTGCGCAATCTCGTACGCCACCGAGACGCGCGGCTGCCACACGATGGCTGGCGTTGCCGGAAACAGCCCGCCCACCTTCGTCTCAATGGCCTCGTCGAGCGGCTGGCTCACGCTGTGCGAAAGATCCAGAAACGATCCCGCCGGGCGCGCAAACAACCGCTGCCGATTCTTGGGATCGGTGTTCCATGTGGCCCGTAATCCGGCCGTGAGCGTGGCGCGCAAGGTCGGCCTCCAGGTATCCATCGCGTAAAGGTCGAGATTGCCCGCGGCCACCCGCTCCTTGAGCGAGATGGGAAAGGTCGTGCTCTCTGTATAGGCTGCTCCATAGGTAAACTCGGCCAGATCGTTGTAGACCGCAGTGGGCACCGTTCCCTCGCCCAGGTCGTAGTCGCTCACATCGATCCGCCGCGAATTGACGCCGAACCGGTAAGATTGTTTCCCCCGCGTCCAGTCCAGGTTGTCGTTGATCTGCCATTGCGTCACTTTGCGTCCCTGCGGATAAGTGTTGTCGTTGCCGCCGATGGCCGTGAACGGCGCGTCGTTGCTGCCCGACGTCAAAACGATGGGAAAAGTCTGCTCAACCTGCGCGTAATTTTCCGGCTCAAAGATGCTCGAATACCAGCTCGCGCCGGGATTGAATTGGTTCACAAGATTGGAACGAAACACGTGCGTGTAGCCAACCACCAGCGTTCGCTGCGGCTGCGGAGAATATGAATTGAATTTCGCGTTGATGGGATCGGTATATGCGGCCTGCAAGCCGGTGTCCTGCTGGAAGCGGTACCAGACCGTGTTGTTGGCGTTGATCGTGTGATCGATCTTGACCACGATCAGGTTCTCGCTGTCGTCATTGGTCAGCGTCACCTGGCGCTGGTTGGCGCAGCCGCTGCCATCGAAGAGGCTGCCGCTCGTCTGCGTGCCCGCGAGTACCGCGCCGCTCGCATCCAGCGGGCACGAGCTCACCGGAACCGGCGTTCCCGCCGTACTGCGATAGAGCCTGAACATCGATTCGTAGAATGGAACCTCATCGGGCTCCGCCGGCAGCGCGGTCCCGGTTATCGGATCCGTCCCGCCCAGCGGCAGTTGGCTCAGCACGTATTGCTGATATGCGGACGAAGGCGCAACCGTCTGCGTCTCGATTGGCAGCGCAATCCGGACCCCCTCGTAGTGCGCAAAGAAAAAGAGCTTGTCTTTGCGGATCGGCCCGCCCACGCTCACGCCGAACTCGTTCACATTCGATCGCGGCTTTTCCGCCACGTCGCCCGGCGTATCGTTGGCATGTAGAAAATAGTCCTCCGCGTTCAGCAAAGCGCCGTTCCAGATCTCGTAGAAATCGCCATGGAACTGGTTGCTTCCCGACTTGGTAAAGTAGTTCACCTGCGAAGCGCCATAGCGCCCCTGATCCACCGAGTACGAATTCGTATTCACCGTCGCCTGATCCACGGCGTCCACGCCGATCACAAGGTTTGTCGAAAGCCCGATATTCAATCCCAGCCACGGATCGTTGGTGTCGTATCCGTCCAGAATGTACCCGTTCGAGGTTGCCGGCAGGCCGTTGAACTCCACGTTTCCGTAGCCGCCAGCCGCCTTCGCGTCGTTCGACGATCCTGCGGTGTTCATCAGCGCGCCCGGCGCGAACTGTGCGATATAAGTCAGGTCCTGGCCGGGGTTCGGCAGCTTGGTGATCGTCTTCGCCTCCAGCGTCGTCGATGTATTCGGATTCTCCAGGCTCAGCAGAGCTTGTTGCGCCGTCACCTCCACCGTCTGCGTCGCTGCCTGCAATGTGAGATTGAAATTCAGCGTCACCGTGCGACCCACTTCAACGGAGACCGGTCGTAAGGTCTGGGTTGCGAAGCCGTTTGCCTGCACCGTCACCGTATACGCTCCCGGATTGACCTGGGAAAAGAGGAACCGCCCGTCGCCGTTGGTTTCTTCAGTGCGCACGGCCCCTGTGTCAATGTCGGTAGCCGAAACGCCGGCATCGGGCAGCACCGCGCCCGACATATCCACGACCGTTCCGGCGATGGCGCTCGATGTGCCGCTTTGCGCAGCCAGCCCACCGCAGTTAACCAAAGTTAACAAGAGCGAAAGGGCTAGAAGTCGCCGGCATGTTTTTCTGCGCTTCGTTTTAAACCTCCGGGAAGATCGGGTGAAACCTTCGGAAATCAGCGTCCCATCGCCGTCTGCACCAGCAGCCACACATTCAGCGCCGCAATCGCCACTGCCGTGAACCACGCCAGCCCCTGCAGCCAGCGGCCATTCGCAAATTCGCCCATCTTCTTGCGGTCGCCGGTGAACATCACCAGCGGAACCACCGCGAAGCTCAATTGGAACGAAAGAATCACCTGGCTCAGAATCAGCAGCTTTTCGGTTCCTCCTTCGCCCATCAATGCCACAACGATGATGGTCGGGATAATCGCCAGCGACCGGGTAATCAGCCGCCGCAGCCACGGGGAAACCCGAATGTGGATGAACCCCTCCATCACCACCTGCCCGGCCAGCGTCCCCGTAATCGATGAGTTCTGGCCGCTCGCCAGCAGTGCAATCGCGAACAGCGAACTCGCCCATGTCGCGCCCACCAGCGGGCTGAGCAGCTTATAGGCATCCTGAATAGCCGCAACCTCAAAATGCCCGCTGCGGAAGAAGACCGCTGCGGCCACAATCAGGATCGCCGCGTTCACAAACAGCGCAATCATCAGTGCCAGAGCCGAATCCATGTTCGCCATATGGATGGCCTCGCGCTTGCCCTCCGGCGTCCTCTTGTAACGGCGGCTCTGCACGATCGACGAGTGCAGATAGAGATTGTGCGGCATCACCGTCGCGCCCAGAATCCCGATTGCGATGTAAAGCATGGCGCCATTGGTTACGATCGACGGCGACGACACTACGAGATTGCGCAGGATCGGCATGTACTCCGGCCGCGAAAGAAACATCTGCGCCCCGAAGAGCACGATAATCGTCCCGATCAGCGTAATCACCAGCGCCTCAACGTAGCGGAATCCCCAACGCTGCAGCATCAGGATCAGCAGCACGTCCGTCCCGGTGATCAGCACCCCGTAAAAAAGCGGGATGTGAAAAAGCAGTTCGAGCGCGATCGCCGAACCGATCACCTCGGCCAGGTCGCACGCCGCGATGCCGATCTCCGCCAGAACCCACAGCGCAAAGCTCGTCGCGCGCCCATAGTTCTCCTGGCAAAGCTGCGCCAGGTCGCGCTCCGTAGCCACGCCCAGCTTCAGCGAGAGGCTCTGCAGCAGAATCGCCATCAGGTTTGACAGCATGATGACGAACAGCAGCGTGTAGCCGAACCGCGCCCCGCCTGCGATGTCCGTGGCCCAGTTGCCCGGATCCATGTACCCGACCGAAATCAGGAACCCCGGTCCCACAAACCCCAGCAGCCGCCGCCAGTAGAACGGCGAACGGGAGACGCTCACGCTGGCATGCACCTCCGGTAAGGAGGGTTCGGTGAGCACGGTTCGAGTGATGACATCCGTGGACATGGGTTTCCGGGAAAAGAGACCTTAAACGTCCCTCAACTCCACTATGCCACAGATTCTTAATTATGGTTAATATTTGTATTTATTTTTAACTTACGATTCAACCTTGACCTGGGTTCTAATCCCTGGCCCCTACGTCCCTAGTCCCTAGTCCCTGTCTTTCTTCAGCCAAATCGCCTCTGCCGCCGGTCTTCCCAGGATCGAGGTTCCAGTAGGTAGTTCAATCAAAACGGTTTGATCGTAGTTCTGGCTCACAACGAGCAAGCTCTTCCCAGGCCCGATTCCGGACCCGTGCAGAAAGCGCAGCAGCTTGGGATCGCGCTCGTGCAGGCTGATCACGGTGTATCGTTTGCCCTCCGCGGCTTGGGAGAGCTGCATCTCCCCGCGTCGTCTGCGCTCCGCCGGACTCAGCGGCAGCACCGCATTGCCGTGCGGGCAGGCTCCGGCCTCGCCCAGTTTTTCCTTCAGTTGGGCCTCCAAGGCCGGTGAAACCGCATGTTCCAGCCGCTCTGCCACTTCGTGGATCTCGTGCCACTCCATCCCGAAGACCTCGCTCAGCATGCGCTCGATCAGGTGGTGGCGCAGCGCGGTGCGGTAGGCCACCTCACGCCCCGCCGCGGTCAGCCGCACAATCCCGTCCTCGCCCACCTTAACGAACCCATCGCGCTTCAGCCGCTTCAGCGCCATGGTCACTGCCGGCGCCGACACCTCCAGCCAGTGCGCCAGCATCGCAGGAATCACCTGCCGCCCCTCGGCCTCCGCCTCCAGAATGGCCTTCAGGTAGTTCTCTTTCGAAACGTAGATCGAGTCTTTCATGGCTGTGCTGCAATCCAGTCTATACGCGAATGGCAGTCTCCAAAGCGTGTTTCAAAATCCTGTGCCGGGGTGGCCCCATCCTCGCCACGTTTTTGTTTTTGTGGCTAGGGTGGAATCGTTGCTGAAAGCTGAAGGCTGACGGCCGAAAGCCGCGCTTCTGACCCCTGACCCCCGCCCCCTATCTCCCTGTTCCCTATTGGCTACTCCCTATTCCCTGTCTTTGCGGTCCCTCGGTCCCTCGGTCCCCTGTTTTGTCACCCCCCCCGCTCACTTAGTTGGCTTTGTTTGCGTCTCCTCCTTTGCGTCCACGATCCTATAACTCCATGTTTTGCGTTCAGTTACGCGCCCGTCCAGGCTTCTGATTTCGATACTCGAATATCTGCCACGTGTTGCAGAGTATTTCCGCCATCTGTTGCACAATGGTTCCATGATCGGCGAACAGACAAGAACGGACTTCGCATCGCCCTTTAGCCCCCGTTCCACGGTTTTTCTGACCACTGATCACTGACCACTGACCACTGCCTTACCCCCTACCCCCCTATACCCGGTGGGGGTATCAAAACGGCTCATTTCTAAGCATAAGTTCTTCAGAATCAATAACTGTACCTCCAAAAACGCTCAAAACCGCGGCGATTTTCGTCGCCAAACGTCGCCAAACGTCACCCAAACCGCCCCTTTTGTCATACTCGGCGTCGGCCTTCGTAGCCATGCGCCAGCCTGACAAGTGCCCGTCCGGCGCTGTTCGCCGAACACGAATTCCGCTTCCCGGTGATGCAAATCACATTTGACCGTCGCTCCACAGAGGTATAAAAAGGTTGCTATGTGCTTAGCGATACCGGGCAAGGTGGAAGAGATCACCAACGACGGCGGCATCCGCGTAGGCCGCGTGAACTTCGGCGGCGTGGTCAAGCGTGCCTGCCTTGAATACGTGCCAGAGGTCGAGGTCGGCGACTACACCATCGTCCACGTCGGCTTTGCCCTCTCCAAAATCGACGAGGAGACCGCCCGGCAAACCCTTGACGACTTCCGCGCCCTGGGCGTGCTCGACGAGGAACTGGCCGGCGAGGAAGAAGCCTTTGCCCGCGCGGCAAACCGGCCGCAATCGAGTTGTCCGGACGGAAGCTGTTGCATTGAAGACAGCGGTGCCGGCGTTGCTGGTGCTAGCTCCGCTAACCCCTCTAACTCCGCTAATCCCTCTTCCGGCAGCCAATGAAGTACCTCACCGAGTTTCGCAACGGCGAGATCGCCCGTGCGATGGCGCGCGAGATCGCCCAGATCGCGACGCGCCACTGGAAGATCATGGAGGTCTGCGGCGGCCAGACCCACTCCATCATCAGGAACGGCATCGACCAGATGCTCCCGCAAGGCCCCGAAGCGAGCGTCGAGATGATTCACGGCCCCAGCTGCCCGGTCTGCGTTACGCCGCTCGAACTGATCGACAAGGCGCTGGCCATCGCCGCGCTACCCGGCGTCATCTTTTGCTCTTTCGGCGACATGCTGCGCGTTCCCGGCACCGAGGGCGATCTGTTCCAGGTGAAGGGCAGCGGCGGCGATGTGCGCGTGGTTTACTCGCCGCTCGATGCGGTGGAACTGGCGGTCAAGAATCCGGACAAACAGGTCGTCTTCTTCGGCGTGGGCTTTGAGACCACCGGACCGGCCACCGCCATGAGCGTGCACCTGGCCAAGCGCCGCGGCCTCCGGAATTTTTCGCTGCTGGTCTCGCATGTACTGGTGCCGCCCGCGATTGAAGCCATCATGTCGTCGCCCGGCAACCGGGTGCAGGCGTTTCTCGCCGCCGGACACGTTTGCAGCGTGATGGGCTATTGGGAGTACCCGCCGCTCGCCGAAAAATACCGCGTGCCCATCGTCGTCACGGGTTTTGAGCCGCTCGACCTGCTCGACGGGATCCGGCGGGCGGTGATGCAGCTTGAGGCCGGCCGTCACGAGGTGGAGAACGCCTATAGCCGCGTGGTCACCTTCGAGGGCAATCTGGCCGCGCAAAAGCTATTGAAAGAGGTCTTCGAAGTGACCGACGGAGCCTGGCGCGGCATTGGCGTGATCCCCAGGAGCGGATGGCGGCTCAATGCGGACTACCGCGGCTTCGACGCCGAAGAGCGCTTCCACATCACCGGCATTCACACGCAGGAGTCGCCGCTCTGTCGCTCCGGCGACGTATTGCGCGGAGCCATCAAGCCGGCCGAATGCGCGGCCTTCGGAAAGGAATGCACGCCGCGCCATCCGCTCGGTGCCACCATGGTTTCCAGCGAAGGCGCCTGCGCCGCTTACTATAACTATGGCCGCTTCCTCTCCGCCGAAGAACTGGCCGGCGCGGGTTCCGCGCTTACTGGAGCGGCGCATGGCTGACGACGCCAAGGCCGTTGCGCCGGACTTTTCGAACTGGAGCTGTCCACTCCCCCTCGCCGATTATCCCGCCATCGTGATGGGCCACGGCGGCGGCGGCAAGCTCGGCAACGAACTGGTCGAGCACTTGTTTCTGCCGGCCTTCCGCAATCCCGCTCTCGAGAATCTGGGCGATGCCGCGGTGCTCGAAGCCTCCGGCGCGCGTCTCGCTCTCAGCACCGACTCCTTCGTCGTCCAGCCGCTGTTCTTCCCCGGCGGATCGATCGGCGAACTCGCCGTCAACGGAACGGTGAACGATCTGGCCGTCTCCGGCGCGGAGCCGAAGTTCTTGAGCGCCGGCTTCATCCTCGAAGAAGGATTTTCGCTGGCCCAACTCGCCGCCATCGTTGACGCGATGGCCAAGGCCGCAGCCGAAGCCGGCGTGCAGATCGTCACCGGCGACACCAAGGTCGTCGAGCGTGGCCACGGTGACGGCTGCTACATCACCACGGCCGGCGTGGGCCTGCTGCGCGACGGCATTCAGGTCGGCCCGCATCGCGCCCGGCCCGGCGATGCGGTCCTAGTCTCCGGTACCATCGGCGACCACGGCATGGCCATCATGAGCGTGCGCGAGGGCCTCGAATTCGAGAGCCCCATCCGCTCCGATTGCGCCGCGCTGAACGGAATGATCGCCCAGGTTCTCGATGCGGCGGGCGCGGCCGTCCACGCCATGCGCGACCCCACGCGCGGCGGCCTGGCCTCCACGCTGAATGAGATTGCGCAGGCCTCCGATGTTGGCATCGTGATCGACGAGGCCGGCGTGCCGGTGCGATTTGAGGTGCAATCGGCCTGCGAACTGCTCGGCCTTGACCCAGTCTACGTCGCCAACGAGGGAAAAGCCGTATTCTTTGTCGCGCCGGAAGCCGCGGATCGAGTGCTCTCGGTCCTGCGCGCGCACCCTCTTGGAAAAGACGCCGCGCGCATCGGCCATGTGACCGCGGAGCACAAGCGCATTCTGGTCGCGCGCACTGCCATGGGCGCCAACCGCGTGATTCCCACCATGATCGGCGAGCAGTTGCCGCGCATCTGCTGAATTTGCGACGGTCTTCAGGACAGCCATTGGGCGGCAAACCAAACTTGTTGCCCCACCCGGCTTGCGCCCTTGTTTTCACCCGAAACAAAAATCCTCTCGATCCAATAAGCGGCTTCCAGAGCCTGTTATTTACTTTCGCGTGCACGCGCCAAATTGATTAACAGGCCCTAATTACTCACGTAAGCGAAGTTCGTTCATCATTCATCCGTTCGCGGCTCAAACGTCCTCATTCCGTGCCGATAGATGAGAAAAGGCTAAGACCGCACACAGCCCTCAGGAGGCTGCCGGCGGATTGCGCCTTCTGGAACGATCGAAATGCGCCAACACGTAAGAACCGTC
>JBEKXX010000012.1:0-36676 GCA_049511595.1 Occallatibacter sp.
GCTCCGGCAGAAGAAAAACCCACCTCCGCGCCCACGAAAAACATCAACCAGGAGAGTAGTGGGCTGCGGTCGCGCGTCTCCGGGTTCTCGCGCATGGGGCGGAACGAGTAGAAGAGTTGCCAGCTCGCCGTGCTCACCAGAATCGCACCCAGGATCGCATTCAGCAGGTTCTCCGACCCCGCGTTGATCAGATGCTTGAGAAACAGCGAGCCCACGAGAACGCCCGGAGCTCCACCCAGCAGCATGTAACCCAGAGTGCGCCAGGCCACGTTGCGGCGCGCGATTTGCGCCGGCGCCAGAATCAGCTTCACCGCCGCGGAAAACGCGAGCCCGATGCCCACCGCAACCGGCGCGGGCACGCCGAGAAACAGCACCAGGACGGGCACGGTAATCGTGCCGGCCCCCACGCCGGTGAGGGCAATGAACAGCGCGATAAAAAATCCGATGATGTACTGCATCGCTGGCCTCTGCCTTCCTGCGTTCGCCTTACCGCGCCGGCGCCGCCTGAATGTGTATGCCGCACTCCACCTTGCGGCCGCCCCACCGGCCCGACCGCGGATCGTTGGGATCGAGAGGCAGCGTGGTGCATGGCTCGCAGCCGATGGAGGTGTAGCCCCGCTCATAAAGCGGCAGCAGCGGAATCGCAAGCTGCTCGCACGCATACCACACATCGCGCGTCGTCCATGCCGCCAGCGGCGCCAGCTTCAGCACCTGCTTGCCGCCGGGCAGCGAAAACATCGCCGACTCTTCCAGTGCCGCGCGGCTCCTGGCCTGCTCGCGGCGCAGGCCGGTGAGCCACACGCGATACCCGGCGACCGCCTTGAACAACGGCTCTACCTTGCGCAAGCCGCAGCAGCGGTCAGGCGCGGTCTGATACAGCAAACCGTGCTCCGCCTCCTGCTCGGCCGCCGTCTTTTCCGGGAGCAGATTGATCAGATTCAACTCCCACTCGCGCGCAATGCGGTCGCGATAGGCATACGTCTCGGCGAAGTGGTAGCCGGTATCGAGAAAAAGAACCGGAATCCGCGGATCGAGCGCGATGGCAAGCTTGGCGAGCAGCACATCTTCCGCCTGAAAGCTGCACGTCAGGCACGCATCGCCCTTCCCCGTCACCTCGCGCGCCAGTGTGGCCCGCACCGCGTCCAGCTTCGCATTCACTTCCGTAGCAATCTCCGCAGTGCCCATCACAGATCCGCCCCCTCTGAAGAAATGAAGATTCCCGCCCGCTGCAACAACTGGTGCACTGCCGTCACGGCGTGCATTTTATTGTCCGCGTCGAGCGTGATTTCGAATCCGCCCGCGCTTGCCGTCAACACATCTTCCTCGCTCGCATGCGCCACAAGAGTGAGCAAACCCGATTGAGTTTGCATGTCGGTCAGAACGTCAAGCAGTCCTGTATGCAGCCCGGACGCCCGTTCGCCCGCATCGATGCGGCACGTCACAGCGCCAATCGCAAACAGCGAGCGCTCGACGGCGTCGATCAGCTCCGTGGGGCCTGACAGCTCGAGCACGCCGCCACGGTGTCCCCAGCGCGCCTCCCGCTCGCCGGCGGTCACGCGGCCCCACGCGGCGGCTTCGTCTTCCTCGTTTGCAGCCGCCTGGCCTTGCGCCGCGGTCACCATGCCCGCCGCTACGGTGGCGTTGGTCTCGGGATCGATGAGAATCAGCGCGCCGGTCCCCCGATTGTCGCGATAAAGATCGACGGCGATGGGACGCAGCAGATGCAGCGAGACCGCGCCGATGTCGTTGATGCGCAGCGTCGGCGCCGGTTCGTGCGCCATCGTTTCCAGATTCACGCGATGATCGATCGACGAAACCAATGCAGGCACTGAGTGGCTGGTGTGCTTCAGAAGATAGCGGCGATTTACATCCAGCGGCCGCTGATCCATCCACACCAGCGACGCCTTCATGCTGCGGGCTACGACAGGTGCAGCCCTAACGCCGGCAATCAGGTCGCCCCGGCCGATGTCGAGCTCGCGATCGAGCGCCAGCGTGACGGAGAGCGGCGCAATGGCCGCGTCAAGATCGCCATCGAACGTCACAATGCGTTCGATCTTTGCCTTGCGTCCCGAGGGGAAGACAGCGATCTCGTCTCCGCGGCGAACCGTTCCCGACGCAACCTGCCCTGCAAAGCCGCGAAAAGTATGGTCGGGCCGAAGCACGCGCTGCACGGGGAACCGGAAAGGAGCGCTACGGGAATCCTGAGCCGGCGGCAGCGCCTCCAGCAGCTCCAGTAGCGGCGGCCCCTCATACCACGGCATCGCGGCCGTTGCGCGCACCACGTTATCGCCCTTTAGCGCGCTCACCGGAACAAAGTGCGCTTCCACCGGCGTGCCGGTGTCGGATGCGATCTGTTCAAGAATCGCCCTGAACTCCGACTCAATGGCGCGGAAAGCCGGCTCATCGTAGCCGGTAAGATCCATCTTGTTCACGGCCACCAGCACATGCCGCACGCGCAGCAATGAAGCGATGTACGCATGTCGCCGCGATTGGATCTGCACACCCTTGCTCGCGTCGATGAGCACGATGGCCGCGTCGGCGGTCGACGCCCCCGTGGCCATGTTGCGCGTGTACTGCTCGTGGCCGGGTGTGTCGGCGATGATGAACTTGCGCCGCGCTGTAGAAAAATAGCGGTACGCCACGTCGATGGTGATGCCCTGCTCGCGCTCGGCGCGCAGCCCGTCTGTCAATAGTGCGAAGTCGATCTGCCCCGGCGCGGTCGTGCCCTTGCCTTCAATCGAGCGAACCTGGTCTTCGTAGACCGACTGCGTGTCGTAGAGCAGCCGCCCGATCAGCGTCGACTTGCCGTCGTCCACGCTGCCCGCCGTGGAAAAGCGCAGCAAGTCCTTCTCGCGCTCCTGCGCAAGAAACTCGCCGATCTCGAACCTTCTGTTCACTGGCTCTGCCGCGACTGTCAACCCAACCTCCAAACTCATCGTCCCTAGTCCCTAGTCCCTAGTCCCTACGTCCCTCAGAAATAGCCCTCCCGCTTCTTGATCTCCATCGAGCCTTCCTGGTCGTGATCGATCGTCCGATTCGCGCGCTCCGACGAGCGGAACCCGATCAGCTCCGCAATGATGGCGGGAATCGTATCGGCGTCGGAGCGGATGGCGCCCGTGCACGGGCTGCAACCCAGCGAGCGCAGCCGGCACTTCACCATCTGCGGCTTCTCCCCCGGCCGCGCCACAAAATCCTGCTCGATGGGCAGCAGCGCCTCCTGACCCGCGCTCATGGGGCGCACGTACATCGGCCGCTCCCTGGCAAAATACAGATCCACCACCGGAATTTTTTCTTCGTGGATGTACTGCCACACGTCCATCTCCGTCCAGTTCGACAGCGGAAACACGCGAATGCTCTCGCCGGGATGGATGCGCGCGTTGTAGAGGTTCCACAGCTCCGGCCGCTGATTCTTCGGGTCCCACTGTCCGGCCGTGTCGCGGAACGAGTAAATGCGCTCTTTGGCCCGCGACTTCTCCTCGTCGCGGCGCGCGCCGCCAAAGGCCGCGTCGAAGTTGTAGTGGCGCAGCGCATCCAGCAGCGCCTGCGTTTTGAGCAGCCCGCAGCAGCGTTTGGTATCGAGCACGATGGGGTTCGTTCCCGCGGCGATCGCCGGCTCGTTGCGCCACACCAGCAGCTCCACGCCCGCCCGGCGCGCCATCTCGTCGCGGAAGGCGAGCATCTCGGCGAATTTGAATCCGGTATCGATGTGCAGAAGCGGGAAAGGAATCGGCCCCGGATAAAACGCCTTCTGCGCCAGCCTCAGCATCACCGACGAGTCTTTGCCGATGGAGTAGAGCATCACCGGCCGCTCAAACTCCGACGCCACCTCGCGCAGAATGTGAATGCTTTCGGCCTCCAGCAGGCGCAGATGATTCAGCCGCGGCGATGTGACAGTTGGCGTTCGCGGCGATGTTTGGACTGATTCGCTTTCGGCGACTGGCATTGTGACCTCTCTGTTTCGGGGAACTTATGAAGGCCGGCGCGCGCAAAGACAAACCCGGCATTCAGCTACGGGTGCGTCTTCTGGATCGATTGTTCTCAGGAGAACGAACTAGCGGGGACACCCGTCGAAGATGTTCGACAGGCGACAACAAGAACGGCTTGGGGAAGCGCAAACCATTTCTAGGGCCATCATAACAAAAGCGGCATTTCCGCGCAACGCCAGACTTCTCGGCAACGAGGGAAAGAGTTTTCTACTTCAGCCGCGCGCCCAGCGGAACCTCCTCCAGAAACCCGGCCAGCACCGGCGCGCCGCCCTCAAGCGAAGCCGCCAGCAGCATTCCGTTCGACTCCAGCCCGCGCATCTTCCTCGGTGCCAGGTTCGCCACAATCACGATCTTGCGGCCGATGAGCTTCTCCGGCTCGTAATGCTGCGCAATCCCCGCCAGAATTTGCCGCTTCTCATAGCCCAGGTCGACTTCCAGCCGCAGCAGCTTGTCGGCCTTCGGCACGCGCTCAGCCACCAGAATCTGCGCCACGCGCAGCTCCACCTTGGCGAAGTCGTCGATCGTGATGTGCTGCGGCCCCTGCGGCGCAGCAGCCGGACTCTCTGCCGTGCCTTGCGTCACCGCCGGTACGCTCGTCTGCGCTGGCGCGGCCAGTGGTGTTGAAGCATGCGCAGCCGGAGCTTTTGCGGCCACCGGCGCTGCATGTCTTGCCGCAGCGGCAGGAGTCTTTTGTTCGGTTGCCTTCTCGGCAGCAATCGCCGGAGCCGCGCTTGCCGCGGGCCGCTTCGCTTCGCTTTCTTGTCCGCCGGCAGCCTCCACGGCACTGCGGTTGTTCTCGTCCTCAAGACTCTGCATACGTTCCATCGCGTCCTTCTCCGCGCGCGGAAACAGCGGCGCGGGTTCGCCGAACTTCGTCCCCGCCTTCAACCCGCCCCACGCGAGGTCCTTCAAGAATCCGCTCTTCGCCGCGTCCGTTATCTCGCCCAACCCAAGCTGCCGCCACACCTTCGCCGCCGCGTCCGGCACAACGGGATATGCGAGCGCCGTGATGATACGAATTGCTTCGGCGGCCGTAGCCAATACCCGCGCCTGCAGTTCCGTGTGATCGGCATCTAATCGCTCCGCAGGCTTCTTCCAGGGCGCGTTGGCGGTCAGATAGCCGTCCGTCTCGGCCACCAAGCCCCACAAACTCTTCAACGCATCGGAAAAATTCAGCTCATCGAATGCTGGACCAAAGGCCGCAATCGCTGCCTCCGCGCTCGCGCGCAGCGCGGCCTCGGCCTGCGTCTCCGCGCTGGCGGCCGGCACAACCCCGCCAAAGTACTTGTGCACCATGTTCACCACGCGGCTCACCAGGTTGCCGTAGCCGTTGGCCAGGTCGCCGTTGTACCGCTGCACCAGCGCATCGAACGAAAAATTCCCGTCCTGCCCGAAGGGAATCTCGCGCAGCAGGAAGTACCGCAGAGCATCCGCGCCCAGCACTTCGTGAACCGTCTCGGCACGCACAATGTTGCCGCGCGACTTCGACATCTTGCCCTGGTCGAACAGCAGCCATCCGTTGGCCCGCACCGAGCGCGGCGGCTCAATCCCCGCCGCCATCAAGAACGCCGGCCAGTAGACGCAGTGGAAGCGGCTGATCTCTTTGCCGATCAGGTGAATGTCCGCCGGCCAGAACTTCTCGAACCGTGCCTTGTCTTCCGGCGCCTCCGAGCCATATCCAAGAGCAGTAATATAGTTCGCCAGCGCATCCAGCCACACGTACACCACGTGCTTTTCGTCGCCGGGAACCGGAATGCCCCACGAAAAACTCGTCCGGCTCACGGAGAGATCCTTGAGTCCGCCACGCACGAACGAGATCACCTCGCGCCGCGTCGACTCCGGCCCCATGAACCCGGGATTCGCCTCGTAAAACTCAAGCAGTTTCCTTTCGAAGGCTGAGAGCTTGAAGAAATAATTCTCCTCGCTCACCGTCTCCGTCGTGCGCCCGCAATCGGGGCAGGGCGTCCCCGGTGGGCCGTCTACATAAAGCTCGTCGGAGACGCAGTACTGCCCCGTGTACGATCCCTTGTAGATGTAGCCCTTGTCGCGCAGCGTGGCGAACAGCTTCTGCACGCCGCGCTTGTGCCGCTCCTCGGTAGTCCGGATAAAGTCGTCGTAAGTCAGCCCCAGCCGGTCCCACAATCCGCGGAACTCGCCCGCAATCTTCGTAGCGAACTCCTGCGGCGTGCACCCGGCAGCCCTGGCTGAGCGCTCGATCTTCTGCCCATGCTCGTCGGTGCCGGTCAAAAACCACGTCTCGATGCCCAGCGCCCGCTTGCGCCGCGCAATCGCGTCGCACACGATGGTCGAGTACGCATGACCCAGGTGCGGCCGCGCGTTCACGTAGTAAATCGGCGTGGTCAGATAAAAACGGTTTGGATGCGAGCCCGAATTCGGGTTTTGCTTCGAATCTGATTCGGTCATGATCGGCGCATTCCGTCCGCAGTCAAATACAACTGAACGCTTGTGTCTTGAGTCCGGGATTCAATCAACAATCGCACTGTCATCCTGAGCGACCGCGCAAGCCGGAACGGCGCAGCGAGGGAGTCGAAGGATCTGCGGTTGCTTTCAACAAACGTTGGATTCACCACAAAAGGAGCGTTCAATTCCATCTTACGGCATCCCGCTTCGACTCTTCAGCTTGCGCATTGCCTGTTGCTGCGAACGGCTGCGCGCGCCAGTCCGCCCCACTGCAGGTGATAAAATCACGTAGAAAATCAAGGTTTTTTGAGGCTCTCGCGTGGTTCTCGAACTGGAAAAGCGGCTTGGCCGTAGCCTTCGCGCCGTCCTGAAAGAAAAATACGATCTCGAAATCGGCAACGTCCCTCTGGAGACGCCGCCCGATCTGAGCCTCGGCGAAATCGCCACGCCCATCGCCTTCGAGCTGGCCCGCAAACTCCGCAAGGCCCCCAAGATCATCGCCCAGGAAATCGTCGTCGCGCTCGGCCCCCCCGGCTCTCTCGCCGGCTTCGCCCGCTTCGAAGTCGCTGGCGCCGGCTACATCAACGCTTATCTCGATCGTGCCGAAGCCGTTCGCCTGACCGTTGCGTCCCCGCCACGACACTCGTCCAAAGGGCTGCTCCATGCGTTGGTCGAGCACACCTCCATCAACCCCAACAAGGCCGCGCACATCGGCCACCTGCGTAACGCCATCCTCGGCGACACGTTTGTCCGCCTGCTCCGCGCCGCCGGCTACAAGGTCGATGTACAAAATTACATCGACAACACCGGCGTCCAGGTCGCCGATGTGGTCGTCGGATTCCTGCACCTGGAGAAGAAAACCGCCGCCGAAGTCCGCCAACTCGTCGAACAGCTTACGGTACCGCCGGTCTCCAGACCGGCTGTAGTGCGTGAGCCTGCCCTGAGCGAAGTCGAAGGGTCCACGCCCGCACTCAGAGAGGAAATCCAGCCCATCGATTACTACTGCTGGGACCTCTACGCCCGCACCTCGCAGTGGTACTCCGAAGGCGCCGCGGAAGAGCAGGCCGCGCGCAAGCAACTCCGCCTCGACACGCTCCACCTCATCGAGCACGGCGGCAACGAAACCGCAGAAATCGCCGGCCTCATTTCCACCGCCGTCCTCCGCCGCCATCTCGAAACCATGTTGCGTCTCGGCATCGAGTACGACTTCCTTCCCCGCGAGAGCGAAATCCTTCACCTCAAGTTCTGGGAAGCCGCCTTCGAAAAGCTCAAGCAGTCCGGCGTGCTCTACTTCGAAAGCGCAGGCAAGAACAAAGGCTGCTGGGTCATGACGCGCCCCGGTGTTGGAACGGAACTCATCCAAAACCAGGACGGCCCGAAGGGCCCCGACGACGATGCCAAAGTCATCGTCCGCTCCAACGGCACCGTCACCTACGTCGGCAAGGACATCGCCTACCACCTCTGGAAGTTTGGCCTGCTCGGCCGCGACTTCGGCTACAAACGTTTCTTCACCTATCCCAGCCACGAATGCTGGATCTCCGCCGAATCCGGCGAGCCGGATCACCCGCGCTTTGGCGCCGCCACCGCCATCTACAACGTGATCGACTCGCGCCAATCCGATCCGCAGTCGAACGTCATCCAGGCCCTGCGTGGCATGGGATACACCGACCAAGCCGACCACTACACACACTTCAGCTACGAGATGGTCGCGCTCACGCCGCGCTGCGCGGAAGAGCTCGGTTACGACATTTCCGAGGAAGACAAGAAAAAAACCTATATCGAGGTCAGCGGCCGCAAAGGCTTCGGCGTCAAGGCCGACGACCTCATCGACAAGCTCATCGCCGCCACCCGCGCCGAGGTGGACGCGCGCCAGACCGGCGGAACGGGCAAAAATGCCGAGACCGAGCGCCAAAAGATTGCCGAACAGATCGCCATCGGCGCCCTGCGCTACTTCATGCTCAAGGTCACGCGCAACTCCGTCATTGCCTTCGACTTCAAAGACGCGCTCAGCTTCGAGGGCGAAACTGGCCCCTACATTCAATACGCCGTCGTCCGCATCCGCAACATCTTCCGCAAGGGAAACACCACGCCCGAGGACGTGCTTGCCGATTTCGCGCAACTATTCGGCGTTTTGAAGGGGCACGACTTTAGTCGTGCCGTAGAGACCGCAAAGGATGAGGGGGCTTTAGCCCCTGAGACCGCCAAATTAACCGGCTATCTCTCCGGCGAAGCCAACGAAGACATCTGGTCGCTCTGGCTGCGCGCCGGCCGTTTTTCCCAGGTTCTGGAGCAGTGCATTAGCACATCAGAACCGGCCCATCTCGCCAAGCACGCCTTCCAGCTCGCGCAGGAGTTCGCCAACTTCTACCATCGCCACCACATCCTTACGGAAGAAGACCCGGCGCGAAAGACATTTCTCCTCGCCACCGCCGCCGTGACCCTACGCGAGCTTGTCGCCGCGCTTGCTCTGCTCGGCATCGAGAGCCCCGAAGCGATGTAGGAGCGGCTACCAGCAGCTTACATACGTTAGCTTGGAGCTAGTCCCTCTTCCGCCTCTGGTGCGTCGACGGAATGTTCATATCCTCGCGATATTTCGCCACGGTGCGGCGGGTGAGCTGAATGCCATGCGCTTGCAACATCGCGGCAAGCTGGTCGTCGGTCAGCGGATGCCGCGGATCCTCGTCTTCGATCAGCTTGCGGACTTTGCGTTTCAAGACCACCAGCGGCGTGTCCGCGCCCTCCGGTCCGTTGGCGCCTTCGCCGAAGAAGAAGCGCAGCTCCAGCACGCCCTGCGGCGTGTGCGCGTACTTGTTGGAGACGGCGCGGCTCACCGTCGAGGGGTGAACCCCGATCTCTTCGGCCACTTCCTTGATCATCATGGGCCGCAGCCCTTCCACGCCCTTTTCGAAGAACTCCTGCTGCCGCCGCACAATCACTTCGCAGGTGCGCAATATCGTGCTCTTGCGCTGCGCGATGTTGCGCATCAGTTGCAGCGCGGAGCGGAACCGCTCCTTCACGTACTCCTTCACTTCCTTGTCGGTGTCGGCCGAGACCAGCATGCGCCGGTAGCGCTGACTCAAGCGCAGGCTGGGCAGGTCCTCTTCGTTCATCGTGACCACCCACTCGTCGCCGCGCTTCACAAAGAACACATCGGGCTCGATCAGCCGCGCCTGCTCGCGGTTGTACATGCGCCCTGGGCGCGGATCGAGCGTGCGGATAAACTCGACCGCCGCGTGCGCCTCTTCAGCGGTCACCTGCGCCGCGCGCGCCAGGTCCTTCAGGTCGCGCTTCTGCAATAGAGGCAAGTGCCGGTCCACAATCAGCGCCGCCACCTCCATCGCGCGCCGCCGCTCGTCGATTTTTGCTTCGGCCTCGGCGCGGAAGCCCCTATGCGGGTCTTGCGGTGGATCGCCATTCGCTTGGGCGCCCGTCTCGCCGGCCGCCTCCCCGTACAAATGGCCGAACTCGTGCCGTTGCGCCGCGATCTGAATGGCCAGGCACTGCCGCAGGTCGCGAGCCCCCACGCCCGCCGGATCGAGCTGCCGCACCAGTTCGATGGCGCGAAGGATCAAATCGAGCGTTGCGGCCTGGTCAAGCGCGTGCCCGTTGCCGGCTGCCGCATCCTGCGGCGCCGGACTGAACGCCGCGGCCAGCTCTTCTTCGCTTGCTGCCAGGTATCCATCCTCGTCCAGATTGCCCACCACGAACTCGGCCGCCTCATGCAGCTTCGCATCCAGGCTCAAAGCCCCCAACTGCCACGCCAGGTGATCGGACAAAGTCGTAGGCTGGGAGAGAAAGTTTTCAAACGAGGGCTTCTCATTCTCTTCGTACTCCGGCTGCGTGCGATAGCCGGGGTCGAGATACTCCTGGAAGTACGAGCCAAAATCGATCTCGCTGAAGACATCCTTGGGCGGCGCGGCTGCCTCCTCTGCGCCGCGTTCCAGCCGCTCCTCGCGGCCCGCCACCTGATCCAGCATCGGAACCGTCTCGTCAATCTCCTCCAGGACCGGATTCTCCACCATCTCGGCATCGATCATCTCCTTCAGCTCGAGCTTGTTCAAGGCAAGAACGCTCACCATCTGCATCAGGCCCGGCGTCAGGACCTGGCGTTGCGCCACTTTCAGACTCAATCTTGGTTGCAGCAGCGGCATCGATGCGTTCTTTCCCGATTTGACTCAAGCCGAGTCTAATCGTGCGAGAAAAGCTTAATGCAGAAAATGCCTCGAATCGAATCACCCATTCGCGTCATTTTTCCCGAATCGGTTACCTTCCCGCCCCGGCACTTATGTATCAATCGCTTAGCGCCGGGGGAGACGCGCCCCCGTCTGGATCAAATAGAATATGCCCGCTTTCCGTCCAGCGTCCAGCGCCTTAGCCCAGCGAGAACCCTTCGCCCAGGTAAATGCGCCGCACGTCGACGTCATTGCCCAGCTCATGCGGCGTCCCGGTGCGGAAAATCCGCCCCTCGGCAATAATGTACGCCCGATCGGTCACGCTCAGCGTCTCGCGCACGTTATGGTCCGTCACCAGCACTCCGATGCCGCTTGCCTTCAGATCGAAGATAATCTTTTCGAGCTCCAGCACCGCAATGGGATCGATGCCGCTGAACGGTTCGTCGAGCAAAATAAAATTCGGCTGGATGCACAACGCCCGCGCAATCTCCACGCGCCGCCGCTCGCCGCCTGAAAGCGCGTAGCCGCGCGTAGTGCGGATATGGCCCAGATTGAGCTGGTTGATCAGCTTTTCCGCCCGCGCCCGCCGCTCCCGGTTGCCCAGCGGCTGCGCCTCCAGCACCGCCAGGATGTTCTCCTCCACGGTGAGCTTGCGGAACACCGAAGGCTCCTGGGGAAGATAACTGATGCCGAAGTTGCGCGCGCGCAGATACATCGGCAGCCGCGTAATATCGGTCTCGTCCACCAGCACGCGCCCGCTCTCCGGCTGCACCAGCCCCACGATGATGTAAAAGCTGGTCGTCTTGCCGGCGCCGTTCGGCCCCAGCAGCCCCACCACCTCGCCGCGGGAGATTTGCAGGTTGACGTCCCTCACAACCTGCCTTCGCTTGTAGCTCTTGCCGATTCCCTCGGCAATCAGTGTTTGCATTCGTTTCGCCGGCTTACCGCAAAACCAGAGTATCAGTATCCCGCAGCCGCAACGCATCAAGTCGATGCGGCCGCACGGGCCCCCTCGGACAGGCCCTCGTCCGCGGAGCGGAGCGAACGGAGACTTTGAAATCTGCAAAATACGGCACAATCGCTCTGGTTTTGCGCGAATTCCGCCGTTACTTTCCGCGCATTTCCGGAGCGGTCGTCTCGGTTCTGGTTTCGCGGCCGCCGCCTTCGATGCTGACGCTATCCTCGCGGCCATGGAAAATCAAGGCCTCGCCGGTCACGGTTCCCCGCTCGGGATTGGTCATCTTCGGCCACGCCGCGGCCGTGCCCGTCAGCACGTACTCCCCGGTTGCGCCGGAATACACCAGTTGCTCCCCGGTTCCACGCCAGTTCTGCCAGGTCAGCGCCACATGGCCCGTCGCGGTCATGCGATCCACCTGCGCCTGCCCGCCGCTTCCCTCGTGATTTCCCGCCGGCAGCAGCCGCAGTTCCACGCCATCGGAAGACGACGTTGCGCTGCCCGTCTCGGCAACCACGGCCCCCAGCGCTCCGCCGCGCATCGCCGCGCGCCGCTCGGCATCGGAGTACCAAAGTTCGCCCCCGCGCACGCGGATCACCGAGGGGGCTTCAGGTTTTGCGCCCGCATTGCTCTCCGCAGTCTGTCCCGCAGGTTGCGCCGTATGCTTGCCCGCGCCCGCCCCGCTTGCGCTCAACAGCACCGCCCTCACCGGCTCTGCCGGATCGCTGCTTCGCGCCATCAGCGTCTGCATGTGCTGGTTTAACGTAATCGCCGGGCCGGCCACCGAATTCGCCTGCTGCCACAGCCGCGCATGTCCGCGAAACGTCGCCTCGCCCGTCGACTCATTCAGTTGCGCATCCGCCGCAATCATGTGCGCCGGCCCCTTGCCGCCCAGAGTCAATCCACCCTGGCCCTCGCCGCTGCTTGCTGTGGGATTCGGTTCGCCCGGGCCGCCCGCCCCCGTATCCGTCCACGTCGCCTTTACGTTGCCGTGTGCAAAGGCATCTCCCGACTGCTGCGACACATCCACCTTGTCCGCGGTCAACTCCAGCCCGCCATCCTCCACGCGGGGATAAATCGTCAGGTGCAGCCACTGGCCCGTGCCTTCATAGACCGCATTGCCCGCCGTCGCATGCATCGGCGGCTGCGGCTGTGCGCCGGGCTTGGCCGCAGGCTGCTCAACGAGCGCCACATGCCCGTCCAGCTCCGCCGATTGCACCTGGGCAGTGCCCGCCGCATTCCCGCCCACCGGAGCAAATTGCGCCAATAGCCGGTCGCCGCTCGCGGTTTGCAGGGTTCCCGTGGCCGTCGTCTGCTCCACCCTCGCATGACCCACTCCGGTGATGGTGCGCAGTATCGATCCCGGCCCGAAGGCGCCCGTCACCTCATCGGCGGTCATCTTTGCAGATGTCGCCGCCCCGTTCCCGCGCCGGATTTCGCTGGTAATCGCCACGCCGCCCGTGCCGCGCATCGTTTTCGGTTCCACCTGCCCCTTGCCAGCCCCCCGCGGCAGGCCGAAGTCAATGTCCACCACCGGCGAGCGCCATGTCCGGCTCACTTCGAGCGCCGCGCTCTGCTCCTTGTCTCCACCGCTCGTTTCTTCGCTTTCGAGCGCCACGCCGCGCTCCAGGTGCGCGCTCTTGAGCAGACCGCGGGCCGTAAACGCCAGCTCCGCCGTGGGCGACCTTCCGTGCACCGTACGGCCCCCCCTCGCCGAATCCATGGTCACGCCGCCCTCCAAGCGGCCACGTTGCGGCTGGTTGTGCTCGTCAAAGTCCATCTGCGCCACGGGAGCCGCCAGGCGCCCGCCGGCTGCGGTCGCCAGCGTAAAGCTGTCGGTCGCGTCCAGCCGCTCCACCGAACCGTCCTCGCGGAACAGAATCGTGGCCTGAGCCGCGTTTGCCTTTCCGCCGTGATAATCCGCCTCGGCCGCGCGCAGCCGGCAGGTTCGCGCGCCGCGGTCGAACTCCGCGTGCTGCGCATGAATCTGCACCGCATCGCCGCCTCGGTGCGTGGTCAGCTCCACCGCCTGCTCCAGCGTCAGGCTGCCGCTCTGCGAGTCGTACCGGGCTCCCATGGCGCTTCCGTACCCCTGCGTCAGCGAGAAGCTCACCTGCTGCGCCGTCGTCACCAGCCCGCTGTTCCGGTCGAACGTCACGCCGCTGGTTTTTACGTCAATCTGTCCCGCGGACCCGGTCACTGCCCCGGCCTCCGCCATCAGATGGCCCTTCGCCTTGCCCGCCGCCTCCGCTGCCGCTTGCGCGCTCGCCGACGGCCGCGTCAGCAGCATCTCCACCGGCCCTTGGGCCGTGGCCACCCCGCTCTTCTGGTCATACTCGAAGGTGTCGCCCGCAATCCGGTCGATACGGCTGCCGTCTTCACCGTAGAGATCGATTTGCACGTCGTGCAGCTCGACGCTATCGCTTCTCAGCTCCACTTCCCTCGAAGCGTGAATCATGTACTGCGAGTGCGCGCCCAGGGCGTGAACGAAGGTGTACCCGCTAGCCTCCTGCTCGATGTTCCGGGCCAGCCGCTGCGGCAGATCGTGCCGGCTCAGGAGGTTCTTCCACCTGGCCCTGACCAAAAACACTCCCAGCGCCGCCAGCAGCACCACTGCCGCCGCCAGCACCAGCGTCCGGATTCGTTCGATCGTAAAGCGCACGGCTTACCAGTCCTCTGAGCAATTCAACGTTTTGAAAGTGCACGGCTTCAGCCGCGCCGCAATTGCAGCGAAAGGAATGGAGGGCTTCAGCCCCTGAGGGAACGTGGGCGGTTTGTTCAAAGTTTCCTCAGTTCCTCGCTCCCAGCCGCGCCGCCAGCCGTTGCGCAAGGCTTTCGCCCAGCTCGCTCCACAACAGGCGCGCCGTCGCGCCCGAAGCCTTCTCCACGGCCGCCGCCAGCTCCACCAGTTGCCGCACATTCTCTTCCACGCGCCTGGCGCCCACTTGGTCCAGATCGGCATCCTCCTCAAGAAACGGCGAGTCCGGGCCGAAGTCGATGCGGATGTGTCCGTCCTGCTCGTACGCGCCCTCGTCGAAGAGCGGCCCATAGCCGGTGACACGAACCAGGCGCGGTGCGCGAGCCCAGCGTGCATCAAACTGCACTAGTGTCCCGTCTTTGATGCCTGCATCAAACGAGTCCCTGTCATCCTGAGCGAGTTCGCTCAACGCTTTTGACCTGTCATCCTGAGCGAAGTTTGCCGCGTTTTGTGCGGCAAACGAAGTCGAAAGCCTGCCCTGAGCGGAGATCGCGGATGCGATCGAAGTCGAACGGGGATCTGCGGTTGCTTTTAGTCTGCCATCCGGCGCGCCCTGCGAAGCCGGAGGCCCCGCCTCCAGCTCCCACAAGCTCCAGCCGATCTGGAACTCGTAGGCGTAGTCGTCGTGCAGCAGCTCCATTGCATCTTCCACGGCTTGGCGCGGGTCAACACCGCGCTCCGTCCCGCTTCCCATGCGCCCATACACGCGCTCAAAGACCGGCGTCTCGTTCCAGCCCACCGGCCACACGGTCGCGGAGTACACCCTCGCCTCGCCGCCGTGTGCGGCAAAAGCGCCCAGCACCGCGGTCAGCTTCTCCGCCAGCGCCTCCAGGCGCAGATTCGGATACCAAAGGCTCAAATACAGCGTATCGGACATCTCTCTCGATTTTAGTTCGCATTTGCCGCCGCTGAGCGGCTCTGCCAGGGATCTCCGCTGGGCGGCGTGCGCCCTCGGGGCGGTTCGCTATGATGGCTTGGTTCCTGTCCCCTGCTTCGAGTTGTCAAGCCCCGCGCCCCCGCTCGACTCCGTCCGGCAATCCTCTAAGTCATTGTTTTTTCTATTCCCTACGTCCCTGGCCCCTATTTCCCTGCATTTTGCAGTTAATTTCCGTCTCTTCGCGCACAATAAACCCAGCAACGGTAGGAACTGGCTCATACTCTCTGATCCCTGATCCCTGTTCCCTGCTTCTAACTCCTTTGCGGAGACACATCTGCGGGTAAGTTCCTTGGAATCAGACGGGTAGCGCACCTTACTTGCGCCAACCATCTGATTCTAAAGCAGTTATTTTCAGACGCCGGGAGGGGCACCCCCCATAACGCATGAGTAACCCCCAATTGCCGGTTTTGAGCTGAAAAGACCGGGTTTCTTCCGATAGGTCGCACCAAAAACAGTGCATTTCTGCCCCGCTGCACCAAAAATAGTGCACTATAGCGGGTCTCCCGCAGGTGTAGGCCAAGGCACAATCGCTAAGTGGCTTTTCATCGGGAAAAAGCCGCCTTGAATTCTGTCCGGAATGGCTCATCGTTGCAGGAGAACCGCCGTAATCGAAACCTCGCCGCCGGAGCGGCACTTCAGGCCTCGTTGTTCCGCACCAGATATTCGTTGAGCAGGACGGAGACCAGCACGGCCGTGGGAATGGCGACCATGGCGCCTGCAATGCCTCCGAGTGCGGAGCCCAGTAGCAAAGCGGCAAAGATGGCGAGCGCGGGCAGCTCGACGCGCCGTCTCATGATGCGCGGAACCAGCCAGGAGTTTTCGATCTGCAGCCAAAGCATGAAGAAGATGGCGACGCCGAGCACGCGGCCCCAGGAGTCGATGGCCGCCACCAGTAGGGCGAGGACGAGCGAGAGGGTGACGCCAAGAACAGGAACGATGTTGAGCAGGCCGGTGAGCACACCGAGCGCGTAGGCGTAGCGGACGCCGAGCGACAGGAAGACGATGGTGCTGACGACGCCGAGAATCAGCATGAGGCTGAGTTGCCCGAGCAGCCAGCGCTGCATACGGATGGCCGCGCGCTGCAGCGTTTGGTCGAGCCGTTGGCGGGGTTGCGGCGGGAGAAACGAAAGAAACCAGCGATACGCGGCGTCGCCCTCAAGAATAAAGTAAAGCGTAAGAACGAAGCCGGCGGCCACCTGGACGAGCGCGCCTGCCCAGGACCTGAGCGAGAGCAACAGATAAGCCGCCGCGCTGCTGAGCGATCCCTGAATCCACGAGATCACGTCGGCGGGGTCCAGGCGATCGGCGAATGGAACCTCTTTAAACTTTTGGAGCAGCGCGGGAACGCGCGCGGGCAATTCGCCGCTGAGGGCCTGCAGGTCGCGGATCACGGGCGGGAAGGCGAGAAATCCGAAGGCTGTGAGCGCGGCAGCGGCAGCCAGCAGAAGGATAAAGATGGCTACCGAGCCCTGAAAGGGCTTCCAGCGGCCGACGCGAAGCCGCGACGTGGCGCGCACCACCGGCGTGAGCACGACGGCAAAGAGCGCGGAGACGTAGAGCAGGACCAGCAGTCCGCGGACCACCCACGCCAGGTAAACAGCCAAAGCCAGGGCGAACGCAAAGACGATGGGTCCGCGGACGTTCTGTGGTTGCCGGGCGTGCTCAGTCATGCGATTCGATCCTTACTGGCCCCCGCTTAATATGGACCCGACGATGCCGCCGAGGAGCCCGCCGCCGACGCCTGCGGCGGCCGCCGGTTGCGCTTGAGCGGGCGGCAGATATTCGCCGATCTGGTGCGCCAGCCTCGAGATGGGCAGCGTTTGCAGCCAGACCGCGCCCGGGCCCACCATCTCGGCCAGAAAAAGTCCATCGCCGCCGAAGATCATGTTCTTGATGCCCGGAACCATGGTGATCTGGAAACCGACCGACGATTGAAACGCGCCCACGTGACCGGGATGCACGCGCAGCACTTCGCCGGGGGCCAGGTTCTTCTGGATGAGCTCGCCCGAAAGTTCGAGCCACGCCGTGCCTGCGCCGCCGATGCGCTGCAGCAGGAATCCATCGCCGCCGAAGATGCCCGCGCCGAGCGACTGCTGAAAGCCTACGGAGATCGTCACCTGGGGTGTGGCGCAAAGAAACCCGTGCCGGTGCACCATGTACTCCGGCCCCTGGCCAAGCTCCACGGGCACGATGTGGCCCGGCACCTTGGTGGCAAACGACACCGCTCCGGGGTACTGGAACGCGCGGTACTCGGTCATAAAGATGCTTGCGCCCGCGGCCGCGCGCTTGAGCACGCCAAAAAGGCCGCCACCCCCGCCCATCTGCGTGTGTGTCGTCATCTGGATCGAGGCAGTCATCCACGAAAGCTCGCCGCTTTCTGAAAATACGCTTTCGTTGGGATCCAGTTGCACTTCGAGCACCGGCATGGTGGTGCCCAGAATCCGGGTTTGCATAAGGCTCGCCTCCTGTCAGTGAACAGTGTATCGAAAGCAGGAACGAGGGAACGAGGGAAGAAGTGAAAGGGTGAAAAAGTGAAACAAAACGGCAGGGAGAGCGGGAAATGCTGTGATCATTGCTGGTCGCGATGCGCGATGACGTAGTCCTTGATGCGATCGTAAACATCGCTGGGGAGCACGCCGCGGTCCAGCAGATCCTGCTTGGTGCGGTAGGGGCGGAAGCGCACGATGCGGCCGGCCCAGCTGGGCGTCATGCCGGGAACTTTAAGCAGCTCATCGGCGCTGGCGTGGTTGATGTCGATACGCGCCTCGGGCGGCGGAACAGGTTTTGTCTTCGCTGCGGGTTGTGTTGAGCTAGATTGCGGAGCAGCCGGAACGGCTCGCCCGCCGAAGGCAAGGCTGAAAGCCAGAATCGCCAGCGGAACGACCGCGAATCGCGCTTGAACTTGCACTTGTTCATTCTCTGCCCGCTCATGGGCCGGCGGCAAGAAAAGGATTTGACAGCGCGGGGGATTTACACGTAGCTTGGAAATAGATGCAGAGCCTCCGCCATCACGGTCATCGCCATCATCATGGGACAACCATGCCGGCGGACTGCCATGGCCTGAAGTAGACGGCCAGAGAGATCGGAAACAAACACCAAGCCCGCCGGCGAATCATGCTGGTGGGTTTTTTCGTGTTTGGAGAAAAATTTCAACCCAGGACAGGATGGAAGATGAGCGAGAATACGACGAGAATCGATTTTGACAAGATGGATGGCCTCGTGCCGGGCATTGTGCAGGACGCGCGCTCGGGCGAGGTGCTGATGCTGGGCTTTCTGAACGCGGCCAGCTACGCTAAGACGCAGGAGACCGGCTTTGTGACCTTCTGGAGCCGCACGCGGCAGAAGCTTTGGATGAAGGGCGAGACCAGCGGCAACCGGCTGCGCGTGGTTTCGGCCGCGACCGACTGCGACAACGACACGCTGCTGTTCCGCGTGGAGGTGGAGGGTGACGGACTGGTTTGCCACGAGGGCACGGTGAGCTGTTTTACGAAGCCCATCGCCGCGGGCGCGGAGGTGAACCGTGGCCAATAAGCTGAGACTGGGAATTCCCAAGGGCAGTTTGCAGGACGCGACCATTGCGCTGTTCAAGCGCGCGGGTTGGAACATCTACTCCGACGGCCGCTCCTACTTTCCTTCCATTGATGACCACGAGATTGAGTGCATGTTGATTCGCGCGCAGGAGATGGCGCGTTACGTGGATCACGGCGCGCTCGATGCGGGCCTCACGGGTATCGACTGGGTTGTCGAAAGCGGCCTGGACGTGGAGAGCGTGACCACTCTGACCTATGCCAAGCAAAGCCGCCGCAAGGTGCGCTGGGTGCTGGCCGTGCCCGAGGCGAGCGGCTATGAGAAGGCCGAGGATCTCGAAGGCAAGACCATCGCCACGGAATTGGTGGAGGTGAGCAAGCGCTACTTTGCCGCGAAGGGCGTGAATGTAAAGGTGGAGTTCAGCTGGGGCGCGACGGAGGTGAAGCCGCCCATGCTGGCCGACGCGATCATTGAAGTAACGGAGACCGGCAGCTCGCTGAAGGCCAATCACCTGAAGATCATCGATACGGTGATGGAGAGCGAGACGCACCTGATCGCCGGCAAGGCCGCCCTGGCCGACGCGTGGAAGCGGCAGAAGATCGGCCAGCTTGCGCTCATGCTGCGCGGCGCCATCGACGCGCAGGCGCAGGTAGGGCTCATGCTGAACGTGAAGCGCGAAGACCTAGAGGGCGTACTGGCTGTGCTGCCGGCCCTGAATTCGCCCACGATTTCGCAGTTGAGCGATTCAGAATGGGTCGCCGTGAACACCATCCTGGAAGAGCGCGTGGCTCGGGATGTGATTCCACGGTTGAAGGCGGCGCGGGCGGCGGGGATTGTGGAGTATCCGCTGAACAAAGTGGTGCTGTAACCGGAGACGAACGATGAAACTGATCCGGACCACTGGACGAAATGCGCGGGCCGCGGCTGAGACGCTGGCGGAGCTGGAACGGCGCGGCGGCAAGGCGCTGGACTCGGTGCTTCCCGCGGTGAAGCGCATTGTGAGCGATGTGCGCAAGCAAGGCGACCGCGCGCTCGTGCGCTATGCGGCCAAGTTCGACGGGCTTGCCACGACGGAGAATGGTGTGGCCGCCCTGCGCGTAACGCAGGAAGAGATGGCCGCTGCGTGGAAGGTGCTCGACCCCGCGCTGCGTGACGCGCTTTCTGCGGCGGCTGCGCAGATTCGCGGGTTCGCGCAGCGGCAGATGCCGGCATCGTGGAGTGATTCGACCACAGTAGGCTTGACCACCGGCCAGCTTGTGCGCCCAATCAACTCCGTTGGCTGCTATGTTCCCAGCGGACGCCATCCGCTGCCCTCGACGCTGCTGATGACGGCGATTCCGGCGCAGGTAGCGGGTGTGAAGCGCATCGTTGTGGTTTCACCCAAGCCCGCGCCGGAAACTCTTGCCGCCGCGCATCTCTTGGGGATCGATGAGTTCTATCGGCTGGGCGGCGCGCACGCCGTGGCGGCGCTGGCCTACGGCGCCGCGAGCCTGCCGCGTGTGGACAAGATCGTGGGACCGGGCAATCTCTACGTGACCGCGGCCAAGCGGCTGGTCGCGTTCGACTGCGCCATCGACGTGCTCGCGGGGCCGACGGAGATTGTGGTCGCCAGCGAGCGCGGCAACCCCGCGGAGATCGCGAGCGACCTCGTGGCGCAGGCGGAGCACGATCCCGAGGCGCTGGCGATCTTCGTCACGACCCGCGTGGACTTTGCAAGAGCAGTCATCGCCGAAACGAAGCAGCGCAGCCGCAACAACGCGGTGGCGCGCGAGGCGCTCCGGCGCAACGGCATGGCGATTGTGGCGGGTTCGGTTGGGGAGGCGCGCGAGATCGCGAATCGCCTTGCTCCCGAGCACCTGACTGTGGACACGGCAAGCGATCTCGAATGGGTTCAGAATGCAGGATCGGTGTTCGTCGGTCGTTGGTCTTCGCAGCCGATGGGCGACTACGTCTCCGGGCCGAATCACACGCTGCCGACGGGCGGCATGGCGCGGGTGCGCGGTGGATTGAGCGTGAATGATTTCGTGAAGCTCATCACGGTACAGGAGTACAACGCGAAGGGTGTGGAGAATTTGGGACCGAAGGCTGCGCTGCTGGCGGAAGCGGAAGGACTAAGCGGCCACGCCGAAGCAATTCGAGTGCGGCTGCGCAAAACCCCGAATCCGAGGAGGGCCCGTGGCTGAAACTATGACAACACTCTCTCCTGCGCCGCGCGCGCGTGTGCAGGCGATGAAGGAGTATCACCCTCCGCTGGGCAGCCGCGATGCGCTGCGGCTGGACTTCAACGAGAACACGCTGGAGTGCTCGCCGAAGGTGCGCGAGACTCTGGCGCAGATTTCTGCCGGTGCGCTGACGCGGTATCCCGAACGCGAGCCGGTGGAGGCAATCGTGGCCGCGCATCTGGGGCTGCACGCTGAGCAGACGGCGCTCACTAACGGCGTTGACGAGGCGATTCACGTGCTCTTCGAGACATTTCTCGAAGCGGGCGACGAATTGCTGCTGCCCGTGCCCACGTACACCATGTACGAGGTCTACGCCTCCGCGACGGATGCGCGCGTGGTTGCGGTGCAGGCCGCAGACGATTTGCAGTTCCCGTTCGAGAGGCTGGCTGCGGCGATCACTCCGCGAACGAAGGTGATTGCGATCGCCAATCCCAACAGCCCATCCGGTTCAGTGGCCACGCGCGCGCAGCTTCTCGAGCTGGCGCGGCGCGCGCCGCAGGCGGTGCTGCTTGTCGACGAGGCATACTTTCACTTTTACGGAGAGACGCTGATCGATCTTGTGGGAACGCTGCCAAATTTGGTTGTGGCGCGAACGTTTTCAAAGGCGTATGGGCTCGCCGGGTTGCGGCTGGGGCTGCTGGCTGGCCCCGAGGAACTGATGCGTTGGGTGCGGCGCGTGCTTTCGCCGTACAGCGTGAACTCGCTGGCGCTGGCTTGCCTGCCGCCGGCCATGGAAGACGCGGCGTATCTCGACTGGTATGTGGGCGAGGTACTGGCCGCGCGCGGCGAGTTCGAGGCGGCGCTCGATGCGGCCGGAGTGCGCCGCTGGCCGAGCCGGGCGAATTTCATCCTTGTCGAGGTTGGCGCGCAGCATGCAAAGTTTGTGCGGCGGATGCGCGCCGCGGGCGTGCTCGTCCGCGACCGCTCCAGCGATCCAGGCTGCGAAGGCCGCGTGCGCATCACGATTGGAACGCGCGAGCAGATGCGAAAGGCTGCGGCGGCGCTGAACGAAGCGCTGGCCGCGCTGCGTGCGGAAGGCGGGAAGTGATGACTGCGAAGAAAAGCAGGACGACGGCTAAGAACGCAAGCGTTCGGACCGCGACGCTTGTGCGCAATACAGCTGAAACGCGCATCGAGATCGAGCTTGCGATCGAGGGGCAGGGGCGATACAAAATCTCGACCGGCATTCGCTTCTTCGATCACATGCTGGAGCTGTTTACGCGGCACGGAGCCTTCGATCTTGCGTTGAAGTGCGACGGCGATCTGGATGTGGATCAGCACCACACGGTCGAGGATGTGGGCATCGCGCTGGGCGAGGCATTTGACCGCGCCCTCGGCGAGAAGCGCGGCATTTTGCGCGCCGGATATTTTGTAATGCCGATGGACGAGACGCTGGCGATTGCGGCCGTGGATCTGAGCGGGCGCGCGGCCTTTGCCGTGGACACGAAAGTGCGCACGCGGCTTGTAGGCGATCTGCAATCCGAGCTGGTGACGGACTTTTTTGAGGGGTTCGCCCGCGGCGCACGTGCCAATGTACACGTGAAAACCATGTACGGCCGCTCGAACCACCACAAGATCGAGGCCATCTTCAAGGCCTTTGCGCGGGCGCTGCGCGTAGCCTGCTCGCGCGACAAGCAACTGGGCAAGATGCTGCCGAGCACGAAGGGGCTGCTCTGATGCGCGTCACGGTGATCGACTACAAGGCCGGCAATCTGACCTCGGTGCTGAAGACGCTGCGGCATCTGGGAGCGGAGACCGTCGTCACGGATGGCGATTTGTCGCTTGTCGAATCCGCGGAACGGATCGTGCTGCCGGGCGTGGGACATTTTGCCGCGACAGAACGGCTGGACGCGACAGGACTGACAGGCGCGATTCGCGCGGCGAATGCGCGCGGCGTACCGTTTCTTGGCATTTGCGTGGGCATGCAGTGGCTCTATGCGGGGTCGAGCGAAGCGCCGGAGCAGGCGGGGTTGGGACACTTTTCAGAATCGTGCACGCGGTTTGCCGAAAGCACGGAAAAGGTGCCGCACGTGGGCTGGAATTCGCTCGAAGTGCGCAATGGCTCGCGATTGCTCGCGGGCGTGGAGCCTGGCGAGTACGTCTACTTTACGCATTCGTACAAAGGCCCGGTCACGGCAGACACCACCGCGGTGACGCAGTATATTGAACCGTTTGCGGCGGCCGTCGAGCGGGAGAACGTGATGGGCGTGCAGTTTCATCCGGAAAAATCCGGCGCAACAGGGCTGAAGATTCTGCGCAATTTTCTCGCCTGGCAGGCGAAAGGAGCCGCGTGCTGACGAAACGCATCATTGCCTGCCTCGACGTGCACGCAGGCCGCGTGGTGAAGGGCGTGCAGTTTGTCGATCTGGTCGACGCGGGCGACCCGGCGACGCAGGCGGCGCGGCACGCGCGCGAAGGCGCGGACGAGATTGTGCTGCTGGACATTACGGCGACGCACGAGGGACGGCAGACGCTGCTCGATACGGTGCGGCGCACGGCGCGCGAGCTGTTCGTGCCGTTTTGCGTGGGTGGGGGCATCAAATCTGCGCGCGATGCGGAGCAAGTTTTTGAGGCTGGCGCGGACAAAGTGAGCATCAACTCGGCTGCGCTGGCTGACCCCACGCTCATCAGCGCCATCGGCGCGAGCTTCGGCGCGCAGGCGGTTGTAGTCGCCGTCGATGCGAGGCGCGATCCGAAGGCTGCAGACCCGGTGCGCGGGGCGCAAGTGTACGTGCACGGAGGTCGGCGCCCCGTCGGTCGAACCGTCGTCGAATGGGCGCGCGAGGCCGAGCAACGCGGCGCCGGCGAGATTTTGCTGACCTCAATGGATTCCGACGGGACGCGCGCGGGCTTCGACTGTGAATTGACCGCGGCGGTGAGCGAGGCGGTGAGCATTCCCGTCATCGCCTCGGGCGGCGCGGGAACGGTGGCCCACTTTGTGGACGTGTTCACACGCGGCAAAGCCGATGCGGCGCTCGCGGCAAGCATCTTTCACTTCGGAGTCTCCACTTCACGCTCGCTGAAAGAAAATCTCGCGGAAGTTGGCATTCCCGTGAGGCTGCCATGTTGATTCCTTCGATTGATTTAATGGGCGGGCGCATTGTGCAGCTCGTGCAGGGCGAAAAGTTGCGCCTGGCATTTGACGATTTTGAATACTGGATCGAAAAGTTCGCTCGCTTTCCACTGGTGCAGTTGATCGATCTGGACGCCGCGATGCGGCAGGGCGATAACTCCGCGCTGGTCGAGCAGATTGCCAGGCGGCTGCCCGTGCAGGCCGGCGGCGGAATTCACTCCATTGAGCGGTCGCGACAGGTACTGGAAGCGGGCGCGAAGCGTGTGATCATCGGTTCCGCGCTGTTTTCGCCGGAGGGCAACGTCAACACGGACTTCGCGGCCGAGCTCGCCGTGGCCGTGGGCGCAGAACGCTTAGTGGCCGGGATCGACACGAAAAACGGGCGCATTGCAGTGAAGGGGTGGAAGTCGCAGGTAGAGCTGACACCGGATGACGCAATCCCGCAGCTCGAGCCCCACGTTGCAGCGTTTCTCTACACACACGTGGACACCGAAGGCACTATGCAGGGCTTTCCAGCGGAGACCGCGGCACGTTTGCGCAAGTTAACAAAGCGGCAGCTCATTGTTGCCGGCGGCATTCGCAGCCAGCAGGAAGTAGACACTCTGGATGCTTTGGGCGCGGATGCCGTGGTGGGGATGGCGGTCTACACAGAGATGCTGGCAGTGTGAGTCCTGCTATCCGCACACTGGCGGCTGAAAGGCCGGCGTTCCGTGGCCCGTTTCGCGTCTCTGATTGCGAGCGTGAATGAAAGCGACTGCCATGAGCATGGCGGGACAAGGCCTGGAGTAGCATGGAATCGAGGAGCCCGCGGCCGGTTGGGCTTAAGAACCACATGCTTCGCATCGGTTATCCAGCCGTATTGTCAGCCGATTTGTTCCGCGATTTTCCCGAAGGGATCGAGCTGATCCCGGTGTCGGACAAAATGGATCGCGATGTCGAGATCGATGTCTGGATTCCCGATCCCTATCCGACGCGCGCCATGCGCGTATGGCCGCGGCTGCACGGCGTGAAGCTGGTGCTCTCGATGATGGCGGGGACGGAGTGGATTCCCGGGACGGTGGGGCCGCACGTAACCATATGCAATGCGCATGGCGCGCACAATATCCCCACGGCTGAGTGGACGCTGGCGGCCATCCTGGCAATGCTGAAGTACTTTCCCTTGTTTCTCGATATGCAGAGGTCGGGCGTGTGGAAGCGCCGTTTCGAGGCCAGCGCGCACTACGCGGCGATCACTGGCGACAAACGCGCGATGTATCCGCCGGTTTTGCAGGAAGAGTTGACCGGCAAAACGGTGCTGCTGGTGGGGTACGGCGCGATCGGTAAGGAGATCGAGCGATTGCTGACGCCTTTTGACGTGAGGCTGCTGCGTGTGGCGCGCCGGGCGCGCACCGAACCCATGGTGCACGCCGTTGGCGATCTCGACAGCCTGCTCCCGCAGGCCGAGGTGGTGGTATTGATCCTTCCTTCCACCCCGGAATCGCGCGGGCTGATCGGCCGCCGCCAGCTCGCGCTGCTGCGGCAAGGCGCGCTCGTGGTGAATGCCGCGCGCGGACCCATTGTGGATACGGATGCACTGGTTGAGACGCTGCAGCAGGGGAGGATTCGCGCCGCGCTCGACGTGACCGATCCTGAGCCCTTGCCCGAAGGCCATCCCCTGTGGAACTGCCCGAACCTGCTGCTCACGCCGCATGTGGGCGCGTCGACGCCGCAGTTTGCGCCGCGTGCGCTGCGTACCGCCGCAGATGAGCTTCGGAGGTACATGAAGGGCCAGCCGCTCGACAACGTGGTGCAGGCGGCGAGTTAAACTCCGGATTCAGCTGCGGCGCGGCGCCAGTCGCGCAGGCCGAGAACGGCGAGTCCGACGAGTCCCGCGTAGAGCAAGGCCGTGAGCAGAAGATCCTTGTAGATGTATTCGCCGATGTAAATCAGGTCCACGACAATCCAAAGCCACCAGTTCGCGATGTGCTTGCGCGCTCCCCACCAGCTGGCGACGAGCGAGTAGCTAGTGAGCATGGCATCCAGGTGCGGCAATGCCACGGTAATGTGCAGTATGCCGCCGAGCCAGAGCATCACGCGGCCCAGAAGCAAGCTGCCGAAAGCGCCCGCAACAAGGGCCATAATGCAGGCCTGCACGCCGAGCGGCGCCACGCGCACTTCGCCTTCGGCACGTACGCCACGCCACCAGTGCCACCAGCCGTAGACCGTGAACACGACGAAGAAGACCTGCAGCAGCGCATCCGAGAAGAGCCTGGACCGGTAGAAAACAAGGAGGTACAGAAAGTCGGCGAACAGGATGACCGGCCAGCAGATGAGCAGGCGTTTGGTGGTGAGCCAGATGCCGAGCACCGTGGCCAGCATGCCGGCTACTTCAAGACAGTGCGCAGCGAGGTAGGCGGTGATCACGGTCCAGATCATGGCCGAGCCATCCCTTGTGCAGGTCGTGCGGCGCGGCGGCGCAGCGCATTGAGGAGAGCACTGCCGGCTGCGCCATGAAACCAGTGGGCGTGGCCGACAAGCCAGCCGTCGTAGGCCATGGCGGCCTTCTCTTCGGAATGCAGAATGCCAAGAAAGTAATCGGCCTCGGAGAGCGCGAATTCGGCGTGGCAGAGAGCGGTCATAGGTGCGAGCGCAGCCGATTCTTCGCTCGAAAGCGGACGGACGGATTCGTAGCCGTCGAGAAGCGTTTGAAGATGGTCAAAGTGGATGGGCACATCGTCCGGGTGCGCGGGATCGTTTACGAGGACAAGCCACTCGACGATGTTGCGTTCGATGGCGTGGGCGATGTCGTGAACGGCGTTCGTGCGGTCGGCGAGGCCGATGTCGATGATGGCCGTGACGCACGCATTGGGGCCCACATCGCTCCAGAAAAGATTGGAGGCGTGAAAGTCGTTGTGAGTCCAGAGCGGCGCGAGTGCCGGTAAGAGCGGAACAAGCTCGGCATGAAAGCGCGCGAGAAGTTCCAGGGCCTGATGGGAGCAGGCGTGGACGGCTTTGTGGTCTGCCAGCGACTGTCGGGCGGCAAGAAAGCGCTCCATCGCGGCGGAGGGATCAGAGGCCGCGAAGATGGTGAAGCTGGCGACGAGCGGACGGGGCATGCGGCGCGGGGCCGGGAAGCTTTGCGCGGCAAGATGGAGACGCGCGAGCGCTGCGCCCGCGGAATGCGCGTTGGCCGAGGAACGGAAGGGGGTCCAGGAGATCGCGTCTTCGTAAAGGTCGATGCCCTGTGGAGTCTCGTGCACCTCGTAGGTCCATTCGCCCATTGCGATGTCTGTTTCGCCGGCCGCAGAAGCAAGGACGCGCGGCACGGGCACACCGTGAACGAGCAGATGGGAAAGGAATCTGTGTTCCTCGAGCAACCCCTCGCGATCGCGCACGGCACGGTGATGGCGCTTGACGAAGACGCGCTGCTCCGTCCCGTGATCGTTGCGCGTGGCGACGATGCCGGCAGCAGATAATGGGCGCGGGCTGACGGAGAGGATGCGCGTGGGCTCGCCGATCCCGGGAAATTGACGCAGAAGCAAGCGTAGCTCGGCAAGCGTGAGCGGCGGCCAGTCGGGCTCGACCAGCGTGCCGTCCATGCCGTGGGCTTTTGCCATTGCGCTCATCGCTATCTCGTCCGTCATCGGCTCCGCTGGTCTTAGAACGTGTAGTGCGCTGAGAGCCGCACAGTCGGCGGCGCGCCCAGCCAGACAAAGGTGTCGCCGTAGCTGGTGCCGGTATCGGACCAGTAGCGTTTGTTGCCGATGTTGTCCGCGTAGAGGTGGAACGTGACGTGGCCTTGCTCCCCGCCTGGCGTGTAACGCGCGCCGAGATTGAAGAGGTTGTAGCTGGGGACACTGACCACGTCATCGCGTGTGGCTTCTTTGCGCGATGTGTAGCTCCAGCCGGGCATCAGATGAAGGCCGTGGATGCGGGGCACGGTCAGGTCGGCAAACACGTTGGTGTGCAGGTGCGGCACGTTGATCACTTGCTTATTGTCGAAGGAGGGCGTGCCGGTGTTGGTGGATACGGCGTTCATGGCCGCGGCCGAACCGTTCAGGCGCAGCCAGTTGGCGGCTTTGCCTTCGGCGTTGAACTCGATGCCGTTGTGCGTTTCGCGGCCCTCGGATTCGAAGCAGAGATTTGCCGGCGCTGTAGGATCAAATGCACATGCCGCATAGTTGCTGTCGGGGGCTACGAGCATTCGGGGATAGAAGAACGGCGCGCGCATGTGGAAGAGCGCAGTGGTGAGCAGAATGCGCTGGCCGGGCTCGAATTTTGCGCCGACTTCTGCCTGGCGCGTGAAGAACGGCGCGAGGAACTGGCTGCCGTTCAGGGTCCAGAAGGGCGCTTCGGGACCGAGCGAGAGCATGACGCCGTAGTTCGAGTAGAGTGTGAGGTTCTGGACGGGGCTGTAGGTAACGGCAAATTGCGGCAGCCAGAAGGGTTTGTCGGTGATCGTTGGCGGCGTGGTAGGATCGGTTGCCCAAAGCGAGTAGTTGTGATCGCGTAGCGAATCGTAGCGAGCGCCGACGATGAGCTGGATGCGCGCGGGAAGATGCACGCGATCCTGCACGACGCCGGAGGATTGATGGTTGTCTTCCCACAGGCGGCGCGGACCGGCGGATTCGAGCGTGCTCTCGAGCGAATTCGGGTCGCCGGGCGGCGGGAGGGACGCAATGGGCTGATAGATGTTTTCGGAGCCGACGTAGGTGTAGACGGCTCCATCCTGCACAACGCCGTCGGGCGAATAGGGATTTGTGGCCGTATAGAAGCCAGGCTGGTGAACGCTGCGCAGGAAGAGAACGCCTCCGGCAGTCACGTCCTGCGTGATTGCGCCGGTGCGGATGTGGCCGGTGACCATGGCTTCAGCCTCCGCGTCGATACGGAGTTCACCGGGGTTACGGTAGTCGTAGATGTCGTAGGTTCCGTCTGGCGCGAAGAAGAATGGGTAAGGAGCCGAGCCGGTGTTGCACTCGGCCTCGTAATAGCAGCCATACACATAGAGCACGTTGTCCTGGATGAGCGAGTGGCTGAGGCCGGCGGCGGCGTAGGCGAGCCACGATGGCGAAAAGGTATGGTCGAAGCGCGCGCCGGTGTTGAAGGTGTCGTAGGTGTCGGGAGGGCCCCAGGGCTGATCGCCAAGCATGGTGGAGCGGTAGATGCGATGGATGTCGGGCAGGGTTGTGCCGCCGAGGAGTTGATAACCGCTGCCGTCGCGCTCAATTTTGTGCTGGTACTCGAAGTCGCCCTTGAGGATAGTGGCCGGGCTCAGCTTCCAGTCGGCCGCGCCCGCGCCCGCCGCGCGCCACCCGTTGGTCGAGTTCATGTAAGGGACGATCCGTTCGCCGGCGAGATTCACACGCGCGCCCACCTGCTTGCGGCTGCCGAAGAGATGGCCAAGGTCGATAGCACCGTATGCCGTGCCGCGATGATCGGTGGCAAGATCGAGAGCGTTGATGTCGGCTGGACGCTTGGTCACGTAGTCAATGAGACCTCCGGCAGAAGCCACGCCGCTCTCTACGGCGGCGATGCCCTTGAGAAATTCGGCGGCCTCTTTGTTTTCGAGCGGAACATCCTGCTCGCCGGCGATGGTCATGCCGTTGATTTCAAGCCCGGTGGCAAGATCGATTGGAAATCCGCGAATCTGGTAGTCGCCGTAGTAGCCCACGGGCACGTAGTCGTCGCCGACCGAGGCGTCGTTCTGGACCACGTCGGAAAGCAGGCGCGAGACCTGGTCGTTGAGCAGGTCGCGGGTGACCACCGAGACCGATAACGGCGCGTTCTGGATCGGTGTGTCATCCAGCGTACCCACCGTAAGAGACTCGGGAAGATAGTTGTCTTCCACTTCGCCGTGAACGACGACCGTGGTGGTGACAGGCGCGGGCTTCTGCACGTTGGTTTGCGGAGCCGGAGCGGGCAGTGCCGCTGTCTGCGGAGCGGTTTGCGCGCGGAGCGGCAAGGCAAGGCAGGAGGCTAGCAAGAGGCTCTTAACCAGTGCGCCACAGGAGCGGCCGGAGGGTGACGACGAAATGCGGGCTATGACGGCGCCGGCGGCTGCTGGCATGGAAATCCTTCGTTTCAGAGTTCAAATGAAACAAAGGAGCTTCGGCCGCGAAGTGAGGCGAGGAAGAACGCCGCTCGGTCGGAGAAAACTTCCCACGCCGGTATTATCCGGATCGGGTTCGAGGGTATTTCTCAGCCCCACTCGCGTGGAGCACCCCTGTTTCAATAACACGATTGAAACACCGCCGGCCTTGCATTGGCAAATGGACGGGCGCTGGATGAAGGACTAGCGCCGGATCGGGTTCGCGGCGGCCTGGAGGGCATGTGCGCCGCTGACGGAATGGCCTGGCCTGGCCGGCGATGCCTGGGCGGCCATGGCGGCGATGGGAGCGTTGGAGAGGACCTCGAGCATGGCCTGCTGGGCGCGCGCCCAAACCGGATGCGCCGGACAGCGCGCCTTCCTCGGGCACGACCGGCCGTGCACGAGGCAGATGTTGAGACAGATGGAACCGTCGATGGCTTCAATCACATCGCGCATCGATGCATCGCGGCCGCGTTGTGTAATGCGAAAACCGCCCGACTGGCCGCGCTGCGAGGTGATGAGCCCGGAACGAGCCAGAGCCTGCAACACCTTGGACAGGAAGCTCTCCGGAGCGCCCGTAGCCTGCGCCAGCGAGGGAAGCAAGATGCGCCCGTTGGCCGGCGACGCGGCCAACTGAATCATCACGCGGACGGCATAGTCGGCGGCGCGCGTCAGTTGCATCGATGAATTCGGTCTCTTCATCCCGTTATCCAGTCGAACAGGCCTCTCATGCATCCGAGCGCCGCTGGTTCCAAAAGGGGCGTTTGCGCATGGAAGCACGAAACGATGGGTGCGGCGAAACGGCAGCGTAATTGAATTTTGTCACACGAGGATGAATTCCGTGTCACATTTCGCTGGTCGCGACGCGCTACAAATCCGGCTCGATTCAAATTGGAGAAAAATAGTCCGAAAAGTCCAGCGCCCGCTCCGCCGCCCGCCAGCCTTGACCGCCTGGCCCGGCAAAGAGGGGTGGCGCCGGCGCGGGCAGTCAAACGGTGCGCTGGGATGCAAGCCGCCGATGTTATCAAAAAAGTTACGGGGGGTGCCTCCCCCGGCGTCTGTAAATAACTGCTATGGTTTCATGGGGATAGCGCAAGTAATGTGCGCCAAGCGTATGATTCCAAAGAACTTCGTTGCAGATGTTTCTCAGCAAAGGAGTTAACGACAGGGGTCAGGGATCAGGGGTCAGGGAACAGGGATCAGGAGCCCGGAGCCTGTAGGCCGTAGCCCGTAGGCCGCTTTGCCCTCTACTGGATTCATTGTGCGCGATGTGATGGAAATAATCTGCAAAAGGCAAGGACATAGGGACTAGGGACGTAGGGACGTAGGGACTAGAAAAGCAACGACTTGGAGGACTCTCCGGCGATGCTGACCCAGGGTGGAGAGCTTGACATTCCGCTGGGGTGAACCCCTTGGGTGAGACAGTTTCTATTTTGACAGGTTGCCGTTGGTTGAAAAAAGGGTTTTCATTTTGTTGGTTCTCCGGCAGACTGAGCTGCGGTTGGTGAAGCGGAGACGGGCTCTGGTGGAGACCAACCTGTCAAGGAATAGCCAACTGGTGACTCATCGATCCGATGAGCCGGGGAGTTGCTCCGATGCCCAAAAACTTGCTGAGACGATCATGATCGAGGAGTTCTCACGCCAAATCGGCAAGGAGCTTCGATTCACTGGTTGGTTGCGGCGGTTGTTGTTTCTCAAGCGTCTATGATTAGGTTGGCCCATGCGGTAGCCCAGGCAGGAGGCCCCTGAAGCCGATGCGCGCTGTCACCGTATCCCCCATCGTTGCCGCCGCCGGCGGCAGTTTTCTGCTCGAACCTCGCACGCCGGATGAAGTTTTCACTCCCGAAGACCTGAACGAGGAGCAGCGCCAGATCGCGGCCACCGCGGAGCGGTTCGCGCGCGAAGAGATTCTGCCGCGCGTGGCGGCGATCGAGGCAAAAGAGTCAGGCGCGATGCAGGCTCTGTTGCGCAAGGCAGCCGATCTGGGATTCGCCGCGGTCGATATTCCCGAGGAGTACGGCGGCCTGGAGATGGACAAGGTCAGTTCCACGCTGATCACCGACCACATCTCCGTGCTGGCCAGCTTCTCCACCGCGTTTGGATCGCATATCGGCATCGCCACGCTGCCGCTGGTGTGGTATGGGACCGAGGAGCAGAAGCGACGCTACCTGCCCAAGCTCACCGCCTGCGAGTGGATCGGCGCCTATGGATTGTCTGAGGCCAGCTCGGGCTCCGACGCCATGAACATCCGCACTCGCGCCACGCTCTCGCCCGACGGCGCCCATTACATTCTGAATGGCGAAAAGCAGTGGCTCACCAACGGCGGCATCGCAGGGCTGTACACGGTATTCGCCAAGGTCGTCGACCGAGAAGCGGGGGGCGAGAAGTTCTCGGCATTTCTCATTGAGAGCGGCACGCCGGGCCTCACCGTGGGCGCCGAAGAACACAAAATGGGAATCCGCGGTTCGTCGACATGCCCGTTGGTCCTCCAGGACTGCAAAATCCCCAAAGGAAACCTGCTCGGCGAGGCAGGAAAAGGCCACCACATTGCATTCAATGTGCTCAACGTGGGCCGTTTCAAGCTGGGCGTAGCCTGCGTCGGCGGGGCCCGTCATGCGCTGGCCCATATGATTCGTTACGCAAAGGAGCGCCGCGCCTTTGGCAAGGCCATCGCGGAGTTCGGCATCATCCAGCGCAAGATCTCCTCTGCCGCGGCGCAGCTCTATGCCGCCGAAAGCATGGCCTATCGCACAGCGGGCCTCATTGACGCGCGCTTAGCCGGAAACGGCGGCGAGGAACCGCGGGAGCGCGGCGATGTTCCGCGCAGTATTGAAGAGTACGCGGTGGAGTGCTCCATCGTGAAGGTCTACGGCTCGGAGATGCTCACGCTGGTGGCGGACGAACTGGTGGCCACGATGGGCGGCTTCGGGTACGTCGAGGAGTATGCGGCGGAGCGCACCTATCGCGACGCCCGCATCAACCGCATTTTTGAAGGAACGAACGAGATCAACCGCCTCATCATTACCGGCTGGCTGATGAAGCGCGCGATGAGCGGAAAGTTGCCGCTGCCCGGAGCAATCCAGCGCGTGATGGACGAAGTGACGGAGCCGCCCTCGTTCGGCGCCGGCCCCGATGACGGCGAGGCGCTGGCGCGCGAAGCTTCAGTGCTGGCCGCAGTGAAAAAGATCGCGTTGTTCGCCGCGGGCGTGGCCAGTCAGCGGTTCATGACCGGCCTTGCGGAGCAACAGGAGATCATGGCTGACCTGGCCGATGTCATCAGCCGTGTCTACGCGCTGGAGTCGGCGCTGCTGCGCGCGCGCAAGCTCAGCCGGGCAGGACGCAGCACGGCGGAAGCTGCGGCAGCGATGACGGGCCTGCTGGCCGATGAAGCCATGGGATTTGCCGAGCAGGCGGCGCGCCGCGTGCTCGCCGGCTGCGGCGAAGGCGACGCGCTGCAGACGCAGTTGGCCATTCTGCGCCGGCTGGCGCGGTTCACGCCCGCTGACGTGGTCGCATTGAGCCGCACCGTGGCGCATCACGCTATCGCGCTGGAGCGCTACCCGGTTTAGGACCATCCTCCGAATCCTATGCAGTCCACACCGATCGATCCCGCAACCATTCGCGCTCTGCTCGCCGAGACCGAAGGCATGCTTGCCGCGGGGCCGCACGGCGAGCGAGCGCGGCGCGACGCCGAGGCGCTGCTTCTCAATGTGCTGAAAGAAGATGCGCCGGACAGGAATCTCGCCTGGCTGATCGCGCACGGCGGTGAGCCCGTTTCGCCCGCCGCCGCCGCCCAATTGCACGGCTTCGCCGCTCGACGCCGCGCCGGCGAGCCCATCCAGTACATTACCGGCGAGGCGGAGTTCTACGGCTTGCCGTTTTATGTGAACCAGGATGTGCTCATCCCGAGGCCCGAAACCGAGCACCTGGTCGAAAAAGCGATTGCGTTGGCTGCCGCATTCGATCGGCCGAGGATCGTCGACGTTGGCACGGGCTCAGGCGCGGTTGCCGTGGCGCTGGCCCGCGATTTGCTAGCCGCGCAGGTTCACGCAACGGAAATCTCCGCGCCGGCGCTGGCCGTGGCGCAAACCAATGCCGCGCGCAACGGAGTCGCGGACCGGGTGCGCTTTTTCGAAGGCGATCTGCTGGCTCCCGTTGCGGATCGGCCGTTCGATCTCGTCGTCTCCAACCCGCCTTACGTGCCGGAGACGGACCGCGATTCGCTTGCAGTGGAGGTGCGCGATTATGAGCCCGCTCAGGCCCTCTTCGCCGGGGCTGACGGCCTCGCCATCTATCGCCGGCTGATTCCCGCTGCCTTCGCCGCGCTTGTGCCCGGCGGATTTGTCGCGCTCGAAATCGGTTTCGGCCAGCAAGAACGCATCGGCGCGCTGCTTGCAGGCGCGGGATTCACAGGCATCGAATTTACCGAAGATTTACAGAAGATCCCGCGCGTGGCAGTTGCCAGGCGGACGTGAGTCCGACCGCGCCCGCGCAGAATCAAACGAAATGCCGGTACAATGTAGGATCGGCACCTGCCACGATCCGATTTCCCTCGAGTTGGATGCTTTACCATTTCCCCGAAAGGATTTTTTCTCATGCCCGCATCGAAAGGCTATGGAACACCCAACGCGCTATCGCCGCTCGCTCCCGTCAGCTTCAGCCGCCGCGAGCCCGGACCTACAGAAATCGCCATGGAGACGCTTTACTGCGGCGTCTGCCACTCCGATCTGCACATGGCCCGCAACGAATGGGGCAACGCGATCTATCCCATGGTGCCGGGCCACGAGATCGTGGGCCGCGTGACGGCCGCTGGAAGCGCCGTGAAGAAATTCAAGGCCGGCCAGATCGCGGCGGTCGGCGTCATCGTCGACTCCTGCCGCCGCTGCGCGCCGTGCACGCGCGGCGAGGAGCAGTACTGCGAAGAGGGCGTCACGCTTACCTACGACTCGCCCGACCGCGTGGACGGGTCGCTCACCATGGGCGGCTACTCGAACAATTACGTAGTGGACGAGCGCTTCGCGCATACCGTGCCGGCGAATCTCGACCTGGCCGGAGTGGCGCCGTTGCTCTGTGCCGGCATCACCACCTACTCGCCTCTGCGCCACTGGAACGTGGGACCGGGCAAGAAGGTTGGCATCGTCGGCCTGGGAGGGCTGGGCCACATGGCGCTCAAGTTCGCGCATTCCTTCGGCGCGCATGTGGTGCAGTTCACCACCTCGCCCAAAAAGAAGGACGACGCCATGCGCCTGGGCGCCGACGAAGTGGTTCTGTCCACGGATGCCAAGGCCATGAAGAGCCACGCCAGGTCCTTCGACTTCATCCTCGACGCCGTTTCGGCGCCGCACTCGCTCGATCCCTACACGGAGATGCTTAAGCTGGATGCGACCATGACGCTGGTTGGCCTGCCGGAGAAGCCGCCCGCGATCAACATGTGGGATCTCGTCTCCAAGCGGGCCGCGCTTACCGGTTCCTCGATCGGCGGCATGCCCGAGACGCAGCAGATGCTCGACTACTGCGGCCAGCACGGGATCACCGCGGATGTCGAAGTGATTCCCATGCAGAAGATCAACGAAGCCTTCGAGCGGCTGCTGAAGCAGGATGTGAAGTACCGGTTTGCGATCGATATGAGTACGCTGTAAGGGTGTATAGGGCCAGCGGCCGACGGCCTCCACCACACCCGCTCCTCAGCGAGCGTCGCCACGCATTCCTTGAGCCGCGGCCAATACTGCCCGAACAGCTTTTTGCGCGAGAACTCGAGAAACAGCGCCGCCAGCTCGTTGTCGTTTGCCGCCCTAAATCAGCTCATAGCCCGCGAACCAATAGCCGATCTCGAAGGCCGCTGTCTCTTCCGCGTCGGAGCCGTGAATCGCGTTCTCCCGGATGGAGCCGGCAAACTTCTTGCGGATGGTTCCCTCCTCGGCATTTGCGGGGTTGGTGGCGCCCATCAGCTTGCGCAGGTCTGCAATGGCGTTGTCCTTTTCCAGGACCATGAGGATCAAAGGCCCCGACGACATGAAGTCGGTAAGGCTGTCGAAGAACGGCTTGCCGGAGTGAACGGCATAGAAGCCCTCGGCCTCCGGTTTGGAGATGGATTGTTTCCTAATGGCGGCGATGCGGAAGCCGGCACGATGAATCTCGGCCAGAATGGCGCCAGTGAAACCATTGCGGACCGCGTCCGGCTTGATGATGCTCAACGTGCGTTGCTGCACTCGAATCTCGCTCCTTCAGTGGGTCTCCACTTTGCTTTATTCATTGTATTGGAGCGCGTTATGCACAGCCGGCCGTTCCGGCTTCGAAAGCGCCAACCCGGCGCGGTCCGGCCATACAGGTTGCGACCCTGGCGGCTCCAAAGGGCTCTTGGCTCAGCGCTTGCACGCTCGCGCAAAGATCTCTGTAAGCGGCGGATTTGGCTCGCAGCGCTGAAATGTTACTTTCGTACAATGTCTGAAAGAGCAGTATCGTATCCCACAAAAGGGGTATTTCCGAGGTGCTTTTTCCGCAGACAAGCGCTTTGTTTTCTGTTACAAATAATGGTGTTACAGGAGTATTACGGGTTC
>JBEKXX010000013.1:0-36533 GCA_049511595.1 Occallatibacter sp.
TTTCACTTTGGTGCTACAGGACGATGACCGCGGAGCCGAGGCCGGTTTCGTGTTTGACGGCTTCGAGGGCGCGGTTGGCGTCGTCGAGCGGGAAGATTTGTGACCTGCCGCGTTGGTGGAGAAATGGGTTTGAAGGAATGATGACTGGCTGAGGCGTGGTTGATTACAGCGCGCGGCGGCGGAGTTCGAGCTCGACCACGTGGAGCATCTCGTTTTCGGGAGCGGGCTTGCCCGTCCAGATTTCGAACTGGCGCGCGCCCTGCTGGACAAACATCTCGAGGCCGCCGATGGTGGCCAGGCCGCGCGCCTTGGCCAGCGCGAGCAGCGGAGTTTCGAGCGGGTTGTAGACCAGGTCGAAGATGAGCGAGGCGTTGAGCTCGTTCTCCTTTACGGGGAGCTGCTGCTTGATGCCGGCCATGCCGCAGGGCGTGGTGTTGACGATGGCGTCGAAGCGGGTCTTGGCCAGCAGGCTCTGGCGAAGGACATGGGCCTTGGCCTTGCGCGCCAGGGCGACGGCCTTCTCGTGCGTGCGATTCACGATGTAAACCTCGGCGCCCTGCTCGACGAGGCCGAAGACCGCGGCACGCGCCGCGCCGCCCGCGCCGAGGACGAGGATGCGCGCGCCCTGGAGATTCATACGCCGTTCCAGCGGGCGGACCACGCCGGCAACATCGGTATTGAAGCCGTAGAGCTTGCCGTCGGCGCCGGTGCGCAGCGTGTTGCAGGCGCCAATGCGGGCGGTGAGGGGGTCCATGTTGGCCAGGTGCGGCAGAACCTCCTGCTTGAGCGGCATGGTGACGGCCACGCCGTCCAGGGGCAGGTCGCGGACGACGGTGAGCAAGTCGTCGAGAGAGCGCACCTTGAGAGGAAGCATGACGGCGTTGACGTTTTCGCGCCGGAAGGCCGTGGAGTGCATGAGCGGCGAAAGGGAGTGGGCAATGGGATTGCCGGCCACGCCGAAGATGCGCGTTGCCTGGTCAACCTGCTCCAGGCGGTAAACGTCGAGGAGGGTGCGCGCGGAGACCTGGCCGGGAGCGGTTTCAGCGCCCTCGGCGGCCGAGGCGAACGTGAAGGCGGCGCCGGCTCGCGGGCTGAGGACGCGGCTGATGAGGCCCTCTTCGCCCATGGCGATTCCAACCACGTGCGCGGTGAGCGACTGGTCCTCGATCATCTGCAGGACGGCAAGGTTGTCGGCCAAACCGCGCGCCGTGGTGACGACCTTGACGAACTCGGGCTCGAAGGCGGCGATGCGCTGGGCGGCTTGGTTGAGGCCCTCGGGGCGGCGGGTGCGGGTGAAGTCGTGCGAGCTGATCAGGAGGGACGTGCCGGCGGCGCGGAGGGCGGCGCGGAACTTGGCCAGTTGCGGGCGGGTACACTGCTCGGCCGACTCGACTTCGAGATCTACGATGTGGAAGCCGGTTTGGGCGGCTTTGAGAAGGATGTCCAGCTCGGAGTTCAGGGACCCGGCGAAGCGGCCGCCAAAGGACTTGCGGCGGCAGGTGGCGATGGACGTGATGTCGCGCCGGCGGGCCAGGAAGGCCTTAATCTCGGGCAGCGCGGCGGCTGGTTTTGCCAGGAAATCAAGCCGGAACTCAATGAAAACAGAGTCTTTAGTTGCGGACTCAGCGCGGGCAAGAAGCTCGGCAGGGGTTGCGCCCTGGACGGCGATACACAGCCTTCCCACGCGCAGGCGCGGCAAAGCCACAGCCCGCGCTGGCACCGAATCGACCGTACTGGCGACCGCGAGAGGCATTTCCTTCAACTGACGCATGTTAAAGGGGATTTGATGCGAATGCAACCAGGAAAGTGCATTACGAGATGGTTTTTCGAGACCGCGTCGTGGGTACCAATGGGTGGTAAGGGGGTAAAAGATGGGGGTTCACTCAGAAGCTGGGGGGCGGTGAGGGGAACCTGCCGGAGGAGTTTCCGGGGACGCTGCCGGTGGTGCAAGATGAGACAGCAGAATAGCCCTTCCTCAGTATTTCGCTGAAACTTACGAGATAAAGAGGTGTTGCGCGCCTTTCATAGGCTCATAATTGGATGCGAACCAAGGAAAGGACGCGCCATGCGCAAGTGGGGTATCGTCATCAGCGTGTTTTACGCCGTGATCCTGTTGATGGTCCTCTTTCCGATGGTGTATGGTCCTTTGGCGGCGGGCAGTTGGCCTTTCTCAGGCGGCTTCGTGAAGGGGCTCGTGGGGTTTTATCAGGGCGACTCGATCATATGGATCCCAATCGTGATTGTCCTGTTGGGCCAAACCCTTCTTCTCTTCTTGTCGGTCGATACCTCGTTCAAGAAGCTGAAACCCAGGGCGCATGTTGCGGTCACCGCTGTTGTCGCGTCGATGCTGTTCGCGCTGCTGGCGTTCTTTGCGATCTGTTCCATTGACGGCGCGGTGAGGGGCGACAAGTTCGGGAATGGTTATTTGGACACGGGTTGGGAATTCCTCGGTCTCTGCGTGGGGTTGTGGGTTCTATGGGGCGTTGTTTTTTATCTGTATGTCAGGAATTCAACACAGGTGGTGACCCGTGCCGTCTCGTGGCTGTTGAAGGGCAGCGTGCTGGAGTTGCTGATCGCCGTTCCCTGCCATGTGATCGCGCGGCGGCGCGGCGATTGTTCGGCGCCAGCGGTAACGAGCTTCGGAATCGTGACCGGGATCGCTGTGATGCTGCTGGCGTTCGGCCCAAGCGTGCTCTTCTTGTATAAGAAGCGCCTCGACGCCTACACGGCGCGCCCATCGAAATAGGTGCAAGGTGAAACATGTGCGCAGAGTGCGCCATGAGAAGCGTGTCTCAAATTCGCCTTGATACTCTAGAGCTTTGGAGGGTTCCCCAACCATGGCAACTGAGACTCTAGCGGGCGCGGCGGCCGGAGAAGCGATTCACGCGTGGCAGGCGGGCGGGGCTGCGTCGGCCGAGGCGCTCGCGGCATGGGTGAGCGCGCGCCTGGCTGCTCACGAGCATGCATTGGCTGCGCTCGTGGCCGTGGAGGGCGAGCGCACGCCCGGGAATTCGCTGGCGCTCTACGACACGGCGATCGAACAACTGAGTTTGGCGGGTGCGCAAGCGGGCATCCTGAACTCCGTGGCCGCGGACAAAGCCGTGCGCGACCAGGCGCAGGCGGAGGCGCAGCGCGTGGCCATGGCGGGAAGCGCGCTGAGCCTGAACCGCGCAGTGTACGACGCTCTCGTGGCCATCAAGCTGGACGGCGCGAGCCCGGCGACGAAGCACTATGTGGAGCGGACGCTGCTCGGCTATCGGCTGTCGGGCGTGGATAAGGACCAGGCGACGCGCGACCGCCTGCACGCGCTGCACGACAAGGCTACGGGCTTTTCGCTTGCGTTCAGCCGCAACATCCAGGAGGGCGCGAAGACGATCGAGGCTGCGCCGGAGGAGCTGGAGGGCCTGCCCGCCGACTACATCGCGCGGCACCCGGCGCAAAAGGGCGAAGATGGCGTGGAGCGCGTAACGCTGACCACCGATCCGCCGGACATGATGCCGGTGATGACCTTTGCGGCGAGCGCGGCGCTGCGCGAGCGGATGTTTCTCGCCTACAACACGCGCGCGTATCCGGCGAACCGGCAGCTCCTGCTGGACCTGCTGGCCACGCGGCAGGAGATTGCGGGCGTGATCGGGTTCCGCAGTTGGGCCGATCTGGCGACCGCCGACCAGATGATGGAGTCGGCGGCGAACGTGCGCGCGTTTTTAGCGAAGCTCGATGAGGCCAGCCGCGAGGGCGCGCGGCACGAGCATGCGCTGGTGCTCGAGTTTGCGCGCGAGCGGCAACCGGGGCTGAGCGAGATTGACATCACGAGCCGCGGCTACTGGTACGAGCAGTTCCGGCGCGCGCGGTTTGACTTCGACTCGCAGTCGGTGCGGCCCTATTTCCCTTATGCGCGAGTGGAGGCCGGCGTGCTGGAGACGGCGGCGCAGCTCTTCAAGGTCGAGTTCCGGCCGTCGAATGCGCCCGCATGGGATCCGGCGGTTTCGGTCTTCGAGGTCTTCGAGGACGGGCGTCTCGTGGGGCGGTTCTATCTCGACATGCATCCCCGCGAGGGCAAGGACAAGTGGTTTTCTGCCGCGCCGGTGGTGGCGGGCGTACGCGGGCGCGCGCTGCCCGAGGCAGCGCTGATCTGCAACTTCCCGGAGGGCGACGCGAACGATCCTGGGCTGTTGCAATACTCCGACGTGGTCACGTTCTTCCACGAGTTCGGCCACCTGATGCACGCCATTCTCGGCGGGCACACGGAGTGGGCGGGGCTTTCCGGCTTTGCGACGGAGGGCGATTTCATCGAGGTGCCGTCGCAGATGCTCGAGGAGTTCTTCCGCGACGAGAAACTACTGCAAGCCTTCGCGCGCCACTTCGAAACGGACGAGGTGCTGCCGGCCGAGCTCATCAGGACGATGAAGCGGGCGGGCGCGTTCGGGCGCGCGGACTGGATCCGAACACAGCTCTACTACACCACGCTCTCGCTCAACCTGCACGACCAGGATCCCGCGGGCATCGATCCCGACGTGGTCACGCGCGAACTTTATAAGCAATTCCAGCCGTGGACGTGGCTCGAGGGCAACCGCATGTACGCGAGCTTCGGACATCTGACCGGATACTCGTCGAACTACTACACGTACATGTTCGACAAGGTGATTGCTCTCGATTTCTTCGCGCAGTTCGATCCCGCGGATTTGCTGGGCTGCGATGCGGGCGCGCGCTATCGCAAAACGGTGCTCGAACAGGGCGGGTCGAAGCCGGGGCGCGAAATGGTGCGCGACTTCCTGAGCCGCGACGAGGAGTTTGCGGCGTTCAGTAAGTGGCTGAACGAGGAATTTGAAGAGCCTGAGTTGCCTCCTTCCATTTAGTCCAGCCAGAGAGAGCTGGCTCAGGGAAAATCGGACAGGGTTCAACTTGCGAGACACCGCCTTCTATACTGAACCCACGATGATCTCTCGCCCTCCGGCCATGAAGCACACCCGCTCCCAGGCGCTCCTTGAGCGCGCAGAGCGCCTCTTCCCCGGCGGCGTCAACTCGCCCGTGCGCGCCTTTCGCGCCGTCGGCGGAGATCCGCCCTTCGTCGATCGCGCCGAGGGCGCCTACCTCATCGACGCCGACGGCAATCGCTACATCGATTACTTCGGCTCCTGGGGACCGATGATCCTCGGTCACGCCTTTCCGCCCGTCGTTGAAGCCATCCGGCGCGCCGCGCGCAACTCGGCCAGCTTCGGCGCCTCCACGGCCGCTGAGTCCGATCTCGCCGAACGCATTACAGTCTCCTATCCCGTCATCGAGAAGATGCGCTTCGTGAGCTCGGGCACAGAAGCGACCATGTCGGCCATACGCCTGGCTCGCGCCGCCACCGGCCGCAAGCTCATCGTCAAGTTCGAGGGCTGCTACCACGGCCACGCCGACGGCCTTCTCGTGAAAGCCGGCTCCGGCGTCGCCACCTTCGGCATCCCCGGCTCAGCCGGCGTCCCCGCGGAGATCGCACGCCTCACCCTCTCAGTGCCGTACAACAATCTCAAAGCTGTCGAAGCCGCCTTCACGGCCCACCCCAGGACCATCGCCGCGGTCATCGTCGAGCCTATTGTCGGCAACGCCGGCTGCATTCCCCCAGCGCGCGGCTTCCTGGCCGGCCTGCGCAAGCTCACCGCCGCTCACGGCGCTCTGCTCGTCGTCGACGAAGTCATGACCGGCTTTCGCGTTGCGCTCGGCGGCGCGTGCGAGCTCTACGGCCTAGATCCCGACCTCGTCACGCTCGGAAAAATTGCCGGTGGAGGACTGCCCGTGGGTGTCTTTGGAGGCAAGCGCGAGTTCATGGACCAGCTCGCGCCGCTCGGTCCCGTCTATCAAGCCGGAACCCTCAGCGGCAATCCACTCGCCATGGCCGCCGGCCTCGCCACCGTCAGCTATTTGCAGGAGCACGCCGGCGAAGTCTACCCGCGCCTTGAAGCGACCGCCAAAGCCGTAGCCGAAGGCGTCGCGCAAGAAGCCGCCCGCACAGGAATCCCGCTGACCACTAACCGCGTAGGTTCCATGTGGACCTGGTTTTTCACCAAAGGCCCCGTCGCCCACTACACAGCCGCCGCCCGCAGCGACACCGGCGCCTTCGGCCTCTTCCACCGCGCCATGTTGGATCAAGGCGTCTGGCTCCCGCCGTCACAGTTTGAAGCCGCGTTTCTGTCAACCGCGCACGGCGACGCCGAGGTGCAGGCCATGATCGCCGCCGCACGTGAAGCGTTCAAAGCGGTTCACGCGGAATAATCCAGGCGCCCAGTCCGCGCCGCGTTTTGGTTCGTGCAGTTTGCCGGAATCAGTTCAGCCGCGCAAGCGGGTCTGACCCACCTCAGGTAGCCCACGCCTCCACCGTCACAAACCGGTGCGTCGCTTTGTACCGCTCGATGAGCCTCTCCGCCGCGGCCACCGAAGGCGCGCGATTTGCGGCCGGATCGCGGTGACCGCCGTCGTGCAGCACAATGTTGGCCGCGCGGCCGCGCCGCTCAAGTCCATCGATCTTTTTCGCCAGTTGCTCCGCGATCCGTTCCGCCGAGGGCTCGCTCCAATCCGAGGTCATCGCGTTCCACAGCACCGGCATCAATCCCATCTCGCGCGCCACGCGAAACACAGCAGGCCGCCGCGCTCCGAACGGCGGCCTAAAGAACTTGACCGGCGCGCCGGTAATCTGCTCCAGCATGTCTTGGGTTCGCTTCAGTTCTTCCCGGATCCGGCTCAAAGAGCTCCGCGCCAGATTGGGATGCGACCACGAGTGCTCCCCGATCGCGTGCCCCGCAGCCGCCATCCGCCGCACCAGCTCCGGCTGCGCCTCGGCGCGGCTGCCCAGCAAAAAAAACGTCGCCCGCACGTCATGCTTCGCCAGAACCTCCAGCAGCCTGGGCGTCCACGTTGCATTGGGCCCGTCGTCGAAAGTGAGCGCCAGCTCGCCTGGCCGCTCCGGCGCGATCAGCGCCTTGCCGAAGATGCGCGAGCCCGGCCACAGCGATGCGTACGCATATCCGCCCGCCGCCAGGCCCACGGCTGCTGCGGCGCCCAGCCCGGCGTAAATCCCGGTCGCCAATGGAGAAATCATTCTGCCTGTCAGTATGCGGTGTTGCGGCGCGCGCGGGCAACCCGGCTTTGCGCGGCCGGCCGCGCTATCCAAAGAACCGCTACGCATCGCCGCTCGCAGCTGAATTTCCTCATCCCTGATCCCTGTCTTTCACACCGTCTTCGCCGGCATCTCTTCCTCGCCGCTTCCGTTTGCTGCCGCCGCGATCCGCTGCCGGGCGCGCTGCTCGCTCGAGCGCCGCGCCTGCCGCCACGTGGTCATCGAGGTCACGCCGTAGTTCCACACCGCAGTAAACATCAGTCCCGTCACAGCCGCCAGAACCCACGGCACCCCGCGGCGGAACGCCTCATTCGCGATGGCCACGTTCGCCGCCACGCCCAGCCCGCAAGCCAGGCAGAACGTAAGCAAGCCGCCGAGAAATTTCCATCCCCGCAGCCGCCGGTCGCGGTAGGTCACGGAGTTGTTCAGGATGAAGTTCAGGATCATCACCAGGAACGTGGTCACGGTCTGGCCGGTGGCGAAACTGAGTCCCCCGACCTGGAGCAGCGTGCGCAAAATCAGCAGATGCACGCCCACACCCAAAGCGCCCACCATGCCGAAGAGCACAAAGCGCACATTCACCACATCGCCCAGGTGCTTATCCACCAGCAGCTCGAAGTACTCCAGCCCCACCAGCACGTCGAGCTTGCTTTCCCCGTGTTCGCGCAGGCGGAAGCGATAAGGCACTTCACCGATGCGCAGCCCCGGCCCCGCCGAAAGCACGATGTCGAGCAGAATCTTGAACCCGATCCCCGAAAGCCTGTGGGCATACCGCTCAAAGGTGGAGAGGCGCACCATGAAGAATCCGCTCATGGGATCGCTCAACTCGTGCTCCGCGCCCATCAGGCTGAACCGCCTGCCCAGTTGGCTCAGCTTCACGCGCCAACGCGCAAACTCCCCCATGCTGCCGCCGGCAATGTTCCGCGAGCCCACCACCAGGTCGAGATTCTCTTCGCGGATGCGGCGCAGCATCTCCGGCAAAATGCTTTCGTCATGCTGCAGGTCCGCGTCCATCACCGCAACATACGGCGCTGCCGCGGCCAAAATCCCCTCGATGCACGCCGAAGCCAGCCCGCGCCGTCCGATGCGCTGCAACACGCGCAGGTTATCGCGGTCACGAGCCAGCCGCCGCACCACGTCCGCGGTGCCGTCGGGCGAGTCGTCATCCACGAAAATCACTTCGTAGCGGATACCCTTGAGCGCACCCTCCAGCCGATCCACCAGCGGACCCACGTTACCGCTCTCGTTGAATGTGGGAAGCACGATCGCCAGATCGTAGGCCATTCCTTCCTCCGCCGCGCCGGGCAATTCCAAGTCGGCTCCAATCCGCGCTCGCTGCCCGCTCTCATCCTTATAGCACTTTGGAAGAACCAGTCAGGCGGTGCTGTTTCCCCTGAGGAACCTCCGGCGTATACTGGACTTGTTCGGGCCGCATCCTGAGTCTTCGGAGCGGCACTGGAGCCCAGCATGAGCCTTACCCAACCTCCCGCGAGCGCGCATCTCTCGCCGCCCGGCGTTTCCATCCCCAAAGTCACCATGCCCGCGCTCAGTGAAATGAAGCGCCAGGCCAAGCCCATCTCCGCTCTCACCGCCTACGACTACTCCACCGCGCGCCTCGCCGACGAGGCCGGCATCGACCTCATCCTCGTCGGTGACTCGCTCGCCATGGTCGTCCTCGGCCACGAGAACACGCTCGCCGTCACCGTCGACGAGATGCTGCACCACACCCGCGCCGTTCACCGAGCCGTCCGCCGCGCCCTCGTCGTCGCCGACATGCCCTTTGGCAGCTACCACGGCGCCATCGCCGAAGCCCTAACCAACGCCGTCCGCTTCGTGAAGGAGGCCGGCGCGGAAGCCGTCAAGATCGAAGGCCCGCGCACCGAACTTGTTCGCGCTCTCGTCGAAGCCGAGATCCCCATCGTCGGCCATCTCGGCCTCACGCCGCAAAGCGTACACCGCATGGGCGGCTATCGCGTGCAGGCTCGCACCGCCGAGGCCGCGCGCCGGCTTCGGGCCGATGCTTTCGCGCTCGCCCAGGCCGGAGCCGGAGCCATCGTCCTCGAAGGCGTTCCCCGCGAGGCCGCCGCCGAAATCACCGCCGCGCTGCCCATCCCCACCATCGGCATCGGCGCCGGTCCCGGTTGCGACGGCCAGATTCTCGTCTTCCACGACCTCGTCAATCTCACCTTTGCGCCACCGGCCAAGTTCGTCCGCCGCTACGCCGACGCCGCCGCGCTCTTCCGCTCCGCCATCGAGCGCTACCGCGAAGACGTCGAGCACCGCGCCTTTCCGTCGGATGCGGAGAGTTATCACCTGCCCGCGCGGCAGGCGATGGGCGCCGCCGCTCCCGGCGCGGATTTCGATTCAGACAACGCCGTCGTGAATCGGGACGCCTTCGAGGATTGGGCAAGCTGACCCTGATGCAAATCCTTCGTACCGCCGACGAACTCCGCCGCTGGTCCCGCGCGGCACGATCCACGCCCGGCAGCATCATCGGTCTCGTGCCCACCATGGGCGCTTTGCACGCGGGCCACGCCTCGCTCGTCCGCGCCGCCCGCGCCTCGTGCACTCAAGTCGCCGTCAGCCTCTTTGTCAACCCCACGCAGTTCGGTCCCCATGAGGACTACGCCCGCTACCCGCGTTCCTTCGACGCCGATTGCGCTCTCGCCGCATGCGAAGGCGCCGATGTCCTCTTCGCCCCTTCGGTCGAGGAACTCTACCCCAGCGGTCCCGATTCCACGTTTGTCGAAGTTCCCGGCCTGAGCGATCGTCTCGACGGCGCATCCCGCCCCGGCCACTTTCGCGGCGTCGCCACCGTCGTCGCCAAGCTGCTCCTCGCCGCCGAGCCCGGCCGAGCCTTCTTCGGACAGAAAGACGCGGCCCAGGTCGCCGTTCTGCGCCGCATGGTTGCCGACCTGCGCATTGCCACGGAAATCGTCGTCTGCCCCATCGTCCGCGATGCCGACGGCCTCGCCATCAGCTCGCGCAACGCCTATCTCGGTCCTGCCCAGCGCGCCCAGGCTCTCACCCTCAGCCGCGCCGTCCGCCGCGTCGAGTCGCTCGTTGCGCAAGGCGAGCGCCGCGCCGAAGCGCTGATCGCCGCCGCACGGGAGATCTTCGCCGCCGAGCCGCAAGTCCGCATCGATTTCCTCGCCCTAGTCGATTGGTCCACTCTGCTGCCGGTTGAAACCGCGGCGCCCGGCGCGCTCTTCGCCGTCGCCGCCTGGGTTGGCTCAACTCGCCTCATCGACAACACGATCCTGAACTGAGTCGCCGAAGAACCCATTGCGCGCCTGCCCGCTCCGGCCCCGGTCCTCATTCCATGCCGGAACTCTCCGGGATCGCCGCCAGCTTCACCGCCCTGGAACCGCGCCGCTTCGGCTTCGGCCGGCCCCGCCCGCACATCTCGGGCTAATTACCACTTCTGCGTTACATCTCTCGATTTATCTTGACAGTACATCCTGGCCTCCAGCAGAGTATGTGGGGACAACTCCTTACAGAATCCTGGCGGCGATCCCTATTGCGCGGGGTTTCTGTGGGTCGGAGTTGTATATCAATCCCGTAGTGGAGGATTCACGAATGCACTTTATCAGCTACTCAGGGCTCTTTTCTGCGGTGTTGTTTTCCCAGCACTTCGCGATGGCCGTCCTGGTTTCGGCGATCGCTCAGTGGGTGCTGGGCATTCTGTGGTACGGCGTCATCTTCCGGAAGTCCTGGAGTGCCCTGGTCGGACTCTCTGAGGAGGCGAAACAGAAAAGCAGGATTTTCGGCATGATCGCGTCTTGTATCGCCTGTCTGCTCCTGTCGTTTGTGTTGGCGCACATGGAGGGATGGGCGGGGACAAGCGCCTTCAGCGGTGGCGTAAAGATCGGCGTGATATGCTGGGTCGGCTTTATGGCGCCCCCGCTCTTTACGCAGCACATTTACGAAAACCGCCGCGCCAATCTCTTCGCCATCAATGCTGCCTATTGGCTCCTGGCCATGGCGCTTGGCGGCGGTATCCTGGCGGCAATGCACGCCTAAGCCCTCTCTCCGGCCCGGAGTTTGGGCCTCGTAACCGGAAGGGGCAATTCCCTCGCGAAGTTGTCCCTCCGCATCCTGGCCATGGAAACCGCATCTCCATGGCTTGGCGCCTTGAAGTCGCCGCTTGGGGCCTTGTTGGGCATCCAAGCGGCGGTGGAATCGGTGAATTCAGCCCTCCCCATCGCACGGTCGCTGTTCGCATAGCCCGGTAAATCCGGAATCCCGCCGTACAATCGGCCTATGACACGATCGATCATTACGACAGATGGCGCGCCCGCCGCGATCGGCCCCTACGCCCAGGCCGTGCGCCTGGGAAACCTCATCTTCACAGCCGGCCAGATCCCTCTTGACCCGCTCACCCAGCAGGTGGTCGCAGGTGGTATCGCCGAGCAGACCAAGCGCGTGCTCGAGAACCTGAAGGCCATCCTCGAAGAGGCCGGCAGCAGCCTCGACCGCGTCGTCAAGGCGACCGTATACCTCAAAGACCTCGCCGATTTTGCCGCCATGAACGCCGTCTATGCCGAATATCTCGAGTCCGACGGCGAAGCGCCTGCCCGCTCCACCGTCGAGGTTTCGCGCCTGCCCCGGAACGTCCTCATTGAGATCGATCTCGTCGCCGAAGGCTGAGCGCCCGCGCGCTTCCGTCTGTTTCAATGGAAGAAGGCGCCTGAACCGCGCGGTCCCCACGCGGCTCGCCGTACCCCATCGCGCCATCGAACACGCAGGAGGCCCCCTTGAGCGATTCGCAGGAAAAGGTCGTCCGCACCGAAGCCGAGTGGCGCGCCATGCTCACGCATGAGCAGTATCGCGTTCTGCGCGAGAAGGACACCGAGCGGCCCTTTACTGGCGCGCTCACGGAAAATCGCGAAACCGGCAACTACCACTGCGCCGGCTGCGGCGCGCTGCTCTTCCTGAGCGGCGCCAAGTTCGACTCCGGTTGCGGCTGGCCCAGCTTTATGCTCCCCGCCGGCTCCAAAGCCGTCGAAGAGCGCGAGGACTTAAGCCACGGTATGAGCCGTACCGAAGTCACCTGCGCCCGCTGCGGCGGCCACCTCGGCCACGTCTTCCCCGACGGCCCGCGCCCCACCGGCCTGCGCTACTGCATCAACTCCGCTTCGCTCACATTCACCCGTCAAGGCGGGTAATTCCCGTGGCGAGCCGAAATGAGGGTGCCCCATCCTTGCGGCGTATTTGTTTCTGCCGCAAGGGTGGGATAACTCCAATCCGCGCTCGCCCGTTTTTCGCCCACAATAAAACCCCGTCCGCATGGGACGGGGTTTGTTGTGCATCGGATCGGATTGCCCTATTCGATCCGCTCGCTTCGGCGGGCGGACAGAGTGGGAACTACGCCTTCGCGACCTTGCCGCTCTTGATGCAGCTCGCGCACACGCGCAGCTTCTTGGGCGCGCCATTTATGATCGCCTTCACTGCTTGCAGGTTCACGTTCCAGCGCCGCCGCGTAATGTTGTGCGCGTGCGAGATGTTGTTGCCAAAGCGCGGCCCTTTGCCGCAGATGTCGCAAACTTGTGCCATGATCCAACTCCAGATTCTTCTTATGTCTTCGGGCCGCGGCTGCGGCCGGAGCGCACACTGCGTCGCGCGCCATCCCTTTGCCGAATCTTCAGTATACCCGCAGCCGGCGCTCCCAGCCAAGAGAAGCAGGGAACAGGTAGTGGCTCAGTTTGACTGCGCCTTGAAAGGGCACGGCTTTAGCCGTGCCGTGAATCGCGCCAAATGAATCAGGGCTTCAGCCCCTGAGGGAACGCGACCTCAAACTGAGACACGACCAGGGAACAGCGCGCAGCAGTCAGTTCAACGCCAACTCCAGATTCTTCGGTTCTCTTGAGCGCCCGCCATTCGCCGGCAACCGGCAACCGCGAGCTGTCCGCCGTTCACTGCCCGCCGTCTTTCAACGCCACCCGTGCCTTCGCCTCGTACTTCGCGCCGCCCACGCCCAGATGGCTCTCATACAGCACAAATTCTCTGGCCAGGAATTGCGTGAACGCAGGCCCTTTGCCGGCTTGGGCCGCCAACTCCCGCAACCCGCTCCCGCGCCCCTGTCCCTTCGCTCGCGCCAGCGTGATGTGCGGATGAAAGGGCCGCCCCTCCGCCACGAATCCGCACCGGCTCGTCGCCGCCGTCACATGCCGTTGAAGAGCGGCCAGGCCGGGCGTCACGTTCACGCCGGCAAAGAACACGCCCGCGCGATCGAAGCAGCCCAGTTCGCCCAGTTGCACGGGTACCGCTGCCGAGCGCACCTCGCCCAGCCGAGCCCTCAGGCACTCCAGTTGCTGTTCGGTTGTGTTGCCCAGAAATTGCAGTGTGATGTGCCACGACTCAGGCGCGGTCCAGCGCAGTCCGTCGCTCCGCGCCACGCTTTCGCGGCCCCGCAGCCGCGCCACCGCCGCCGCAAGCTCGCGCGCCGCCGCATCCGCCAACGGAATTCCCACGAATAGCCGCATACCGAGCAGTGTAATTCCACGAAAACCCGGGCGCTCCATTTCTCAAAAGCGAGACCTGAGAAACGAAGTCGCCAAAGCCGCAAATTCTAACGGGCAATCTAATTCGGCGGCGGGTTCGGCGGCGCTCCCGCCGGCGGACCACCTGCCGGCGGCGCCCCGCCCGCTGGAGGCCCTCCCGGCTGCTCTTCCTTCGGAATCACGAACTCCTCGGGCATCTTGTGCCCGCGATGGCACGTCCCGCACGTCACCGGCAATCCCATATCGTCCGGGTCCAGGTCCATGGCCTTGCTGATGGTGTCCGCGTTGATCTGCTGCGTCATCGTGTACATGATCCGCGCGATCTGCTTGTCCGGCTTGGAGTCGTCGGCGAAGTTCAACTGCGGCCAGCCGTCGGGGCCAATCTTGCCTGGTTCCGCCGCGTGGCAGGTGTCGCAGTGTACGCCCATCGATCCGGCCCACTTTTTCATGATCTCGCGCACCTCGCGCCCCGTCAGGTTCTTGGGCAGCACCTTCAGGTTGGCCGGCGGCGGATAGTTGCGCATGGGCCGCTCCATCGCTTCGGGCGCCGTACCCGTCTGCGGCGCCGCCGCGCCGGGCAGATTTGGCGAGGTCTGCGTAGCCGGCTGGCTGGCCGGCGCGGCCGGTTGCTGCTGGTCTTGCGTCGCTTGCACGGCGCTGGTGGCGGCAAGCACGGCCGCGGCAATCAAGCCAACCGCGGCGGCCGATGGGAGCAGGGAAGTGAGCTTCACTTGGCAGGGGTCCTCTCGTAGTGTCTCAGTTTGACTGCGCCTTGAAAGGGCACGGCTTTAGCCGTGCCGTGAACGCGCCAAATGAACCAGGGCTTTAGCCCCTGAGGAAACGCGGCATCAAACTGAGACACTACCCTTTCTCTCGGGGCCTGGTCTTGAGACCCCGGGTCGGTTACGACTTCAGTTTACCGGCAGACCTGGAGCGCAAAACGATGCGCTTTCCGGCGATCGTCCTTGGCCCTGAAACGCAAGCGTTTCCCGGAATCGCAAAGCGCAGCGGCAGCTCCACGGCGTGCCGGATGCCGATCCGCCGCGTTACCAGAACCCGCTCGACCCGCGTCCCGTCGTCCCGCACCTGCAACGGCGAGCCGGGATCGAGCAGATCGAGCCCATTATGCCTCTCCCGCTCGAGGCCGAGCGCCTGGCACAGCCGGCCGGGACCGCTCGCCAGTTCCCGCAGGGTGCGGGTGCCCCATCCTTCTCGCGTTTTTTGCGAGAAGGGTGGGAGACCTCTGAACCCACGGTTCCGCGCCATCTGCTCCAGTCCGGCCACCGGCTCCAGCGCCCGCAGCAGCACGCACCCAGCCCGGCCCTTGCGCTCGCAGGAGATGTTCATGCAAAAGTAGCGCCCGTAAATCGCATAGATGTACGCATATCCCGCGGGTCCGAAGATCACCCGGTTCCGCTCCGTCGGCCCGCGATACGAATGTGCCGCAGGGTCCGCCGGCTGCCGGTGCGGTCCCAGATACGCCTCAACCTCGACGATCCTGCCCGCCATCAGCACCCCGGCGCTCGTCCTGTGCACCAGCACCTTGCCCAGCAGCCGCTGCGCCACCTCTTCCGGCGCTGCCTCAAAGAACCCGCGCTCTAGCAGCCGCCCGCGCATCGGCTCTTTCCTTTCGCGTCCCACAACCCCACTCCGCGTCACTCGCCGACTTGCCGTCCTGCAAACTAGCCAAATCCCTAGCCCCGCTAGCCCCGCTAACTCCGCTAACCCCGCTTCATCCCCTCAATCAGCTTGAGAACCTCTTCCGCGTGGCCCTGGGGCGTTACCTTCGGGAAGATGTGTACCAGCGTCCGGTCCGGCCCGATCACGAAGGTCGTCCGCTCGATGCCTATCGTTTTCATCCCATACATATTCTTTTCCTTCAACACTCCAAACTGTTTGCACACTTTCTCGTCTACATCAGCAAGGAGCGTGTACGGAAGGTCGTATTTCGCGCGAAACTTGGCCTGGGCGCGCGGCGTGTCGCGGCTGATGCCCAAAACCACTGCGCCCGCCGACAGCAGCTTCTTGAATGTGTCGCGGAACCCGCAGGCCTCAATGGTGCAGCCGGGGGTGTCGGCCTTGGGGTAAAAGAAGAGGATGACCGGCTTGCCCGCAAAATCCGAAAGGCTCACGGTCTTGTCCTCGTCCGTTTGCAGCGTGAAGTCGGCTACTTTCTGGTTGAGCTCCATGGGGAATATCCTCGGTATAGGGGTAGCGGGCCGGGAGGCAACCGCCCAATTCGTTTCCAGTTTCGATTATGGTCGAGGGAAGTGCAGAGTGTCATCGCGCGGCGCAACTCGCTTGTGGATAAAGGCGGCAGCTCAGCTGGTGCCGGTCGCGCTAGTCTGCGCGCTTCCCGCCGCCGCCCAATATCCAGGCCAAATCAACACCACCACCAACAACGCTGCCGAGCTGCGCGCCGTCGGCGTCCTTGAATGGACTGGCGGCGAAGACCACCCAATAACCGGCCGCCTCATTCCCATCTGCATCTACGATGGCCAGGATCTCCAAGACGCCAGCGAATACCTGGCCCGGCCTGCTCCACTCGCCGTCGAGAGCGAAGTCGAGTATCAGCTCTTTGAAAACGGTAAGCCCGCCGGCCTCTTCGATATCGACAGCGCCGGCCGGCAGCAGGGATCCTGGGTGGGCTTCGGCAAGTGGAAGCCGCTGCCCAAACCCAAGCCCGCTCCGGCCCAGGTCGCCCGGATCGACGAGGACGATGCGCAGAGCGACGTGCCCATCCTGCACCGCAAGCACAATTCAGGCGGCTCCGGCGGCGGCTCCGGCGATGCCGCCTCCGATTCCAGCGCGCCCGCGCCCGATCCCAACCGGCCAACCCTGCACCGCGGCGACGACACCTCCTCCTCTGCCGGCGCATCGCCCTCCGGCTCTGACCGCCCCAAGCTGAAGAAAAAGAACAATGACGATGAGGCCTACGTGGAAGACGTCGCCACCGTCACCAACCCCGACCGGCCCCACCTGTTCTACGGCAAAGCAGAGGGCTACAGCGCCCCGGTTCTGCCCAGCCTCGTCGGTCTGCCGATCGATATGCATCAGGAAGTCGCCATCTCCGACGCCAAAACTCGCCCCGAGCACCTCTGGAGCTACATCTGGGCCAACCCCGGCGACGAGGACAAAATGAAGGCCGCAATGGAAGACCTGGCGCGCACTGCGCTCGGCCTCAATCCGCCGCCCGCTCCTCGGCCAAAACCCGCGCACAAATCGTCCTCCGCGCACAAACCCTCCACGCCCGCTCCACCTCCTCCCGCGCCCGCTCCGCTCCTCGTCGATCAGTTCCATGTCTTCGAGCTCGCCTACGGCTCGGGAGCCACCATGGTCCTCTCCGCGCATACTCTTGGTACCGGCGCGCAAGAGAAATTCGTCACCCTCGTCGCCCAGCCCGATCTCTACGGCGGCGTCGCTGTGCTCCTCAAGAACGTCACTGACGCCGCCCGCCTCGACTCGACGCCCCGCATGAAGCTCATCGATGCCGTTGACGCCCTAGCCGACAACCGCGGCGAACTCCTCTTCGAACTTCGCGGAGCCACCCAGCGCCAGTTCGCCCTCTATCGCGTCCTGCGCGGTGACGCTACCCGCATCTTTCTCACCGCCTCTACTGCCATCGGCGCCGCGGCCGCCGCCCCCACTGGCAATTAAGGCGTTAGCCCCCCAAAAGAATCATTCCTACCCGCGTCTTTTGCGCCACATTTCCTATATAATGGAGTTATACCAGTGGGCACGCTGCCACTTCTTGAAGGATTCCCCATTCAATGGCGACTGCCCTTTCTGCACCTTCCGCTGACTCCGTACTTGAAGATCGCTCCGATTCGCTTCCTGTCACAAATACTCCGGCTCTTGCGCCGCCTGAAGCCGCCCACACCGCCCCGGCGCGCCGTATTCTTCGCCTGGGCCGCACCGCCGCCGTCCGCGACGGCTTAAGCTGGCCCATGCTCCTGCTCATCTGCCTCTTTCACGCCGGCGCGCTGGCCGCGCTCTTCCTGTTCAGTTGGCAGCGCCTGCTGGTCATGGCCATCATCTATGTCCTTGCCATCAACGTCGGCATCGGCATGTGCTATCACCGCCTGCTCACGCATCGCGGCTACCAGGTGCCCAAGTGGCTGGAATATGCGATGACCTTCTTTGCCACGCTCTCGCTCGAGGGCGGACCCATCTTCTGGGTCTCCACGCATCGCGTCCATCACCAGCTCAGCGATCGGGAAGGCGATCCGCACACGCCGCGCGAAGGCGGCTGGTGGGCGCACGCCGGGTGGGTGCTCTTCGGCCAGTCGCTGCACTCGCAAGCTAAGGCGCTCTGGCGCTACGCGCCCGACCTCAGCCGCGACCGCTTTCACGTCTGGCTCAGCGAATACCACTGGCTCCCCATCTCGCTCAGCGCCGTGCTGCTTCTTGCCGGCGGCTGGTACTGGGGCGGCTTTGTGAACGGCCTCGCCATGCTCATGTGGGGCGTTTTCCTGCGCGTCACCATCGGCCTGCACGCCACCTGGCTGGTTAACTCGGCAACCCACATGTGGGGCAGGCGCCGCTTCAACACTCACGACGACTCACGCAACAGTTGGTGGGTCGCTCTGCTCACCGGCGGCGAGGGCTGGCACAACAACCACCACGCCCATCCCGTCTCCGCGCGCCACGGCCTCACCTGGTACGAGATCGATCCCAATTTCTGGGGCATCTGGATCCTCAGCAAGCTCGGCCTCGCCCGCAAAGTCCACGTCGCCAAATTCGACCGGACCAACCCCAAGCCCGCCGGGTTGTGAGCCGCCGCCGCTACTTCTGGATCTTCGCCTTTACCCACAGCACCACGAAGAACGGCAGCGCCGCCGCCAGCACCAGCACCGCCGCCGGCAAGCCGGCGTAGCGGTACGTATCCGCGTAGCTCACCGAGTGCCCGCCCAGCACGTTCCACCCCAGCAGCGCGAAGATCGCCACGCACGTCGCCGCGAAGAACGCCAGGAACGCCGACGCTAACGCCAGCAGCAGGCTCTGGAGCAGGCTGAACCCCTCCACCGGGAACCCGAAAATCGTCTTCCCGCCTCGGCACTTCGCAGTTTGCACCGTCAACCTTGACCTCTCTCGTCTAGAATACAAATCCATGGCCGGTACTGCGCAAGTCGAGCTGTGGCATGTTGAGAAAGTGGCCACGCAGGTCACCGTGCTCATCGCCCCCAACGGCATCCATTACGCCTCCTGGGGCGAAACCCGCGTCTCCGAATCCGACGTCGAGCGCCTCGTCAGCGCCGTCCCCGCCGCGCTCGCTCCCGCGCTCCGCCAGCGCGCCTACTACTTCGTTCCCCTCGCCATTGCCGACACCGGCGAGAACCTCATCGCGCCCGCCTACACCGTCGAGCTCGGCGACCGCGCCGTCTGCCATCGCAACACCGCCTTCGGCTCCACTGAGGCCGTCTTCCTCTCCACGCGCCTCGTCGAAGACCGCTTCGGCCTGGCCTTCGAATTCTTCATCAACGTGGCTCACAACTTCGTCGAAGCCGCCGGCGTCCCCGACAGCTTCTCCACGCTCGCATGGTCGCAGGCCGAGGCCCAGGTCCGCGGTGAAACCAGCCAGGACGCATGGGAGACGCGCCGCCGCGCTCATGAGCCCCACCCCGGCTCCAAATCCCCCGCCGCGAACACCATCGACGAGCGCGCCCGCCTGAGCTTCTTCGAGTCGTCGTTCTCCGACGCCCTGGCCATCTACATGCTTTCGCTCGCCGTCGACTTCGACTATCACGACCTGCGCGAGCGCGAGTACCCGCTTCTCGCCGCGCCCGCCCTCGCCGAGCGCCTCCGCCACGTCGCCGCGCTCTTCCCCGCCAACTCCGGCTACGAATTCCTCGTTCACTACCGCCGCAAGGGCTGACCCCCGTAAGCCCCTACGCCCCGGAGCCTGTCCTGAGCGAAGTCGAAGGATCCCTAAGTCCCTCGTCCCCTTGGTCCCTGCCTTCCCGACCACTGATCGCTGACTTTTACAAGCTGTACCTCCCCGCTCCCATTGTCGCAATTACCAGGTTCATCGCGATCAGCAGCACCTCGTAGTGCCATCCCATTGACCCCTCGCCCCAGAACCCGGTCTTCCACTTGACCACCTTCATATAGATAGCGCCCAGCATCACGAGAATCAGCCCCAGCGCCGCCCACTGCACGAGAAACCCCGACGCCACCGCAATCGCGCCCGCCAGCTCCGCCGCGCCCAGAAACACGGTGAACCCGACGCTCATCCCCAGGCTCTCTGCCCGCTCCTTCGGCCGCTTCAGATGGTTCAGCCCGCTGGTCCCGAACTCGAGCGCCACCATCACCCGCAGCAAAAGCAGGCTCAGGTCCGCAAACTCCGCCGCTCCCGGAATCCCAAACATGACCGCCCTCCTTCGCCCTCCAGCCTACCAGCGGATGCTACCGGCCCCACCGTTCGCCGTCATCCTGAGCAATCAAAAATCGCGTGTCATCCTGAGCGAAGCGTTCTTCAGCGGAGCCGAAGGACCTGCTTTTGTCTTTCGCCCTGAGCGAAGTCGAATGGGGGTCCGCGGTTGCCTTTCGGCGCTTTGAAAGGGCATGAGCTTACTCGTGCCGCAATCCGCCTGCCCATTTTCTGAGAAATAAAGTACGCGGCGAAGCCGCGCCCCAAACCCCGGCACGCGCCGGCCGGCCTTGGCACTCCTTCGTTACTCTAACCCCCCATGTTTTCGGCGCCGGCCGCCCGTCAGCCGCTGTAGACTCTGAATAAGCCATGAAACAAACCCTGCCTGAGTTCATACGCTGCTGGAAGGACAGCGAGTTGACCGAGCGCGCGGGAGCGCAGTCGCACTTCAACGACCTGTGCGACATCCTCAACGAGCCGCACCCTGCTCACGCCGATCCCAAAGGCGCCGAATACACCTTTGAGAAACACGTCAACAAGATTGGCGAAGACAAGGGCTGGGCCGACGTCTGGAAGCGCGGCTTTTTCGGCTGGGAATACAAAGGCCCTCATAAGGATCTAAAAGCCGCCTACCTACAACTGCTGAAATACAGCCAGAATCTCGAAAATCCCCCGCTGCTTGTAGTCTGCGATTTTGTCCGCTTCGAAGTTCACACCAACTTCACCAACACCCCGCCGGTCGTCTACAAGTTCACGCTCGACGATCTGATCCTGACCGCTCCCGTTCCCGGCTCGGATCTGTCGGCGCTCGATATTCTACGTGCCGTCTTTCAGGAACCGGAAAAGCTCAAACCCGGCGCGCTTGAAGTTCGCGTAACACAAAAGGCAGCCGAGGAGTTTACCAAGCTGAAAGACAACCTGCGCCTGCGCCACGCCGACAACGAGGCTGTCGCCCGCTTTGTCATGCAGCTCCTGTTTTGCCTCTTCGCCGACAGCGTTGGCCTGCTTCCCGACAATCTCTTCCGGAAAACCATCCAGGCCGATCGGCAGGAGCCGAAGAAATTCGTCCGCAAACTCAAGAAACTCTTCGCCGCCATGGCCACCGGAGACAGTGAATTCGGATTCACCGCCATCCACCATTTCAACGGCGGCCTTTTTCGCACCGGCGAGGACACAGTCCTCAACCTCGAGCACGAAGATATGGGCATTCTCCGCAACGCCTCGCAACTGGACTGGGGCCGCGTGGAACCCGCCATCTTCGGCACCCTCTTCGAACGCATTCTCAATGAGGAGAAGCGCGCTCAGTTGGGCGCACACTACACCAGCCGCGATGACATCCTGCTCATCGTTGAGCCGGTCGTCATGGCCCCGCTGAGGCGGCGCTGGGCCCAGGTCAAAGCCGCGGCCCAGGAGATCGCCGCGGCCATTCAGACGGCTAGCAACAGCACTCGCGCCAAGTTGCGCGCGCAACTGGAAGCGCACCTCCTGGGCTGGATGGACGAGCTCGCGGCCGTCCGCATCCTCGATCCCGCTTGCGGCAGCGGAAACTACCTCTATGTCGCTCTCAAACTCCTGCTCGATCTGTGGCGAGAGGCACAGAGCTTCTCCATCGACCATCATCTGGCCTACCTCGACTGCAAAGTCGGCCCGCAGCAGCTCTACGGTATCGAAACCAACATCTACGCGCACGAGATGGCCTCGGTGGTGGTCTGGATTGGCTATCTGCAATGGCGTAGGGACAACGCCATGGGCGAGCCGCAAGAGCCGATCCTGCGCGTTCTCACGAACATCCGGCACTGCGACGCAATCATGGAACTGGACGCCCAAGGCAATCCCAGGCTCGACTCCGCGGGCGACCCGAGCGAACCGGCCTGGCCCAAGGTCGATTTCATTGTCAGCAATCCGCCCTTCCTCGGCGGAAAGCTCCTTCGGCGCAACTTGGGCGATGCCTATGTCGATAGCCTCCTCAAGCTCTACCGCGATCGCGTTCCCGCCGAAGCCGACCTGGTCACGTATTGGTTCGAGAAGTCCCGCGAAATGGTCGAGCGCAAGCAGGTCCGCGCCGTGGGACTGGTCGCCACACAAGGCATCCGCGGCGGGGCCAACCGCGAGGTGCTCAAACGCCTCGCCGAAACCGGCAACATCTTCATGGCCTGGAGCGACCGCGACTGGATCAACGAGGGCGCGGCGGTCCACATCTCCATCGTGGGCTTCGACGGCGGCGAAGAGCCGGGCCATATGCTCAACGGCGCGCCCGTGGAGGCGATCAATCCCGACCTGACCTCCGGCTCGGACGCAACCCTCGCCCGCCCGCTCCCTGAAAACGCAAATCTCTGTTTTATGGGCACCACCAAAGTCGGAGCCTTCGATCTCGATCCGGAGACGGCGCACAAGATGCTGGCCGCGCCGCTGAATCCCAACGGCCGGCCCAATTCCGATGTGGTTCGCCCCTGGGTTAATGCTCTCGACATCACCCGCCGTCCACGTGACATGTACGTCATCGATTTCGGTGTAGATACGTCGGAGGAGAAGGCCGCACTCTACGAAATGCCGTTCGAGTATGTGCGCGAGCACGTGTACCCCGAGCGCAAGTCCGATAATCGGGATCTCGGCGAAAAGCCGAAATGGATACATGCCCGTCCTCGCCCGGAACTGAGAGCAGCGCTCGTAAATTTGGGGCGCTACATCGCCACTCCTGCAGTCTCCAAGCACCGCACCTTCATGTGGTTGCCGGCCGAGGTCTTGCCCGACCACGCTATTTTCGCCATCGCCCGCGCCGACGATTACTTCTTCGGTGTGCTCCACTCCCGCGCGCACGAGGTGTGGGCACGGGCGCAAGGCACACAACTCCGCGAAGTCGAAAGCGGATTTCGCTATACGCCTACCTCAACCTTCGAGACCTTCCCATTCCCTTGGCCGCCGGGCGCGGAGCCTAAGGATTCGCCACTGGTCAAGGCCATCGCCGAAGCCGCGCGGGAGCTCGTCAAGCAGCGCGACAACTGGCTCAATCCGCCCAACGCCGCGCCGGAGGAACTGGCCAAGCGGACTCTGACAAACCTCTATAACAAACCTCCAAAATGGTTTGAAAACGCCCACCGCAAGCTGGACAAGGCGGTCTTTGCCGCCTATGGATGGCCCTCCAGCCTCTCAAACGAGGAAATTCTCTCCCGGCTCCTCGCCCTCAATCACGAGCGCGCATCAGCCGCCAAAGGCTAAACCGGCTGACCGCCGTTGCGCCGTCAACCCCTCGCACCACCCGCAACCGCCCCGTAAACCCGCTAACCCCTTGATCCGCCACTGGATCCCCGCTCCAAAATTTCACTCCCAACTTTGCAGATCATTTCGTGCCTTCGGCGCATAATCGTCCCATGATCGACGTTCGGTCCAGAACCGCCCCCGCGCCGCCTACTGGCTACTGGCTACTGGCTATCGTCACCCCCTACCCCCCCTATACCGCCCTGGGGTATATTTACCAATTTAACTCTTTTGGAATCAACAAATGTTGCTCAAAATCGCGTCGCTAAACGTCGCTAAAAGTCATAAAAAACAGCGATTTTCGCTCGATTTTGCCGGGGAAACGCGCACTTTTCAGGGAGGGAGCACCGAACGCCTCGCCAACCGCGTGCTGACGCATTTCTCCCCATGGCGTATAGAGATGCAAGCCGCAAAGTTGACGCGAACTCTGGCGGGCGGCGGCCTTCGACGTCATTGGGCACTCTTGAGGATGGGGAGAAATGCCTTAAATCGCTGCTTTGCCTGCCGATTCGCTGGCTCGCTCGCCTCGTTCCCCGCCTCTCGGTGTTAGCCTCATAGGTTATGGCCAAAGCCTCCTCCGTCGACTTCCTCGTCATGGGCGCTGGCGTTGCCGGTCTTCGCGCCGCAGTCGAACTCGCCCGGCACGGCGACGTTCTGGTCGTCACCAAGGAGTCGGTCGGCGAATCGAACACTCACTACGCGCAGGGCGGCATCGCCGTCGCCATGGAAGGCGCCGAGGACGTCTCCCTTCATCTTGAAGACACGGTCAACGCCGGCGATGGCCTTGTCTACCGTTCTGCCGCCGAAGCGCTCGTGAACGAAGGTCCCCTGCGCGTCGCCGAGCTGATCGAGTGGGGCGCGAACTTCGACCGCGAGAGCGGCCCCGCCGATCCTTCCGGCGGCCACTTCCTCCGCACGCGCGAGGGCGCGCATTCGCTGGCCCGCATCCTGCACGCGCATGGCGACGCCACGGGAGCCGAGATCAGCCGCGCCCTGCTGGCCTTTACCCGCACGCGCGGGCGCATCCGCTTTGCCGAGTGGACGCGCGTTGCCGGCCTTGTCGTTGCCGATGGCCGCGTGATCGCCGCCGATCTGGCCAGCGCCGAGCCGTCCCGAGCCGAACTCGGAGACGCCGGCCGCAGGCCGCGCGCCCGTCTCCGCGTTGCCGCGCGATCCATACTCGTCGCCTCCGGCGGCGCCGGACAGGTCTACTCCGACACCACCAATCCCGCCGTCGCCACCGGCGACGGCATCGCACTGGCTGCGCAAGCCGGCGCCGAGCTGGCCGACATGGAGTTCTATCAGTTCCATCCCACCGCGCTCGCTCTCCCCGGCGTGCCGCGCTTCCTCCTCTCGGAAGCCCTGCGCGGCGAAGGCGCCTACCTGCGCAACGATCGCGGCGAGCGTTTCATGGAGCGCTACCATCCCTTGTTGGAACTCGCCCCGCGCGACGTGGTCGCCCGCGCCATCGCCCGCGAAGCCATGCTCGATCGGGCCGCGCATCTCGACCCGGCCGCGCCAGGCGGTAGCGCTTCGCAACCGCGCCTCGTGTATCTCGACATGCGCCATGTGCGCAACCTCGACTTGGCCGCGCGATTCCCGGGTATCAGCGCCTTCCTCGCGCAATATGGCCTTGACCTGCGCCGCGACCTCATCCCCGTTCGCCCCGCGGCCCACTACCTCATGGGCGGCATCCGCACCGATCTCGGCGGGCGCACCAGCCTTGCCGGTCTTTACGCTGCCGGCGAGGCCGCCTGCACCGGCGTCCACGGCGCCAATCGCCTGGCCTCCAACTCCCTGCTCGAAGGCCTCGTCTTCGGCGCGCGCGCCGCCCGATCCATGCTCTCCGATTCGCTCCCGCTCGTGTCCGCCACGGCTTCCGCAGACGCCGGACCCGCACTCAAGCATCTGACCGCAAAAGAGCAAAAGCGCGTCGAAGGTCTCATCGCTGCATTACGAGCCTCCATGTGGACCCATGCCGGCCTGCTTCGTGAAGAGTCTTCGCTTCTCCAGGGTCTGGATGCGCAAGCTGCCTGCGAAGCCGCTCTGGCCGAGGTCGCCGCTGGCGGCAGGTCGAGCCGTCGCCTGGCCGAAGCGCAGGCGCTCTCCCGCGTTGCCCACGCCATCCTCATCTCCGCGCTGGCCCGCACTGAGAGCCGCGGCGCGCACTTTCGCTCCGATTACCCCCGCCGCGACGACCAAAACTTCCAGAACCACTCGGTGATCGGCCGCGATGGACAGGTCCGCTTCGAGGAGTGGTGAAGCGTCCCGCGAATCACGCTTCGCAACCTATTCCTTGTTCTCTTGGTCCCTCGGTCCCTCGGTCCCTGCCTTCGCCGCCGTCGCCACCGCGCACGCCGCCAGAATTGCGCCGATCACCGCCAGCGAAATGGCCGCCGGCACCTCAATCCAACGCGCGGCAATCATCTTGAGCGCCGCAAAGGCAAGGATCGCGCCCAGCCCGTAGTGCAGGTAGCGGAAGCGGTCGAGCAGGCCGGCAAGCGCGAAGTAGAGCGAGCGCAGGCACAGAATCGCCGCCACATTCGACGTGTACGCCACAAACGTATTGTGCGTAACCGACAGCACCGCGGGAATGGAATCGGTGGCGAAGAGCAGATCCGTGGCTTCGACGGCCACAATCACGGGCAGCAGCGACCCCTTGGCCGGCTGCAGGCGCACGATCCACTCGGGAATCGCCGCGCGTGGCGAGCCGCCGCGCACCAGCCGCCAGGCCGCGTAGAGCAGGATCAGGCCGAAGATCCACGGGATCCACTCGAAATGCTGCAGCAGCGCGACGCCCGCGGCAATGAACACGGCACGCAGCACAAATGCGCCCCACACGCCCCAGAGCAGCGCCTTGTGCTGGCGCTGCCGGCTAATGCGGAACCCCTCGAAAAGCACCAGAAAGACGAAGAGATTATCGATGCTCAGCGAGGCTTCGATGGCGTAGCCGGCCGCGAATTCCAGCGCCGTCAGCCGGCCCATGGTTACGGCGATCCAGCAGGCAAAGCCGGCCGCAGCCAACCCCATCCCGGCAGTTCCCAGCCATACGAAGGCCTGCGCATGCCGCGACTCGCGCCGGTGGCCGGGCAGGAACGAGTCCGCCAACAAGACCGCAGCAACCACCGCGTGAAACCCCACCCACCACGCCCAGGAAACGCCCGCGATCATAGCTGGATGCTACAGCACGGCAGCAGCATGAGAGTGCGCGCGACTCCGCCAACCGCGAAAGCTCAGTGAGCACGCAGGCGCAACGGCTCAATCCGCGGTTAATCGCTGCCACTTTCGGGCTGCGCTGAGCATCCCTTGGGGAGAAGCATGGAAACTGAATCCGCGGCAGAAAGGCATTCCGTGAGCGAAGCGACACAGCAGGATCGAAGCGAACCCGCAGCTGCCGGCATCGCGCCACCGCACCTACGCCCCCGTGTCGTTATCGTCGGCGCAGGCTTTGCCGGGATCCACGTAGCCAAAGGGCTCGCGCGCTTGCCGGTCGACGTCACGGTGGTCGATCGCCGCAATCATCACACCTTTCAGCCGCTGCTTTACCAGGTCGCGCTCGCGGTGCTGTCGCCGGCCGACATTGCCCAGCCCATCCGCTCCATCCTGCGCCACCAGAGCAACGCCCAGGTGCTGATGGATGAAGTCGTCGGCCTCGACGCCGCCGCGCGGCAGGTCACACTTGCCAGCGGTGCGCGCCTAGACTACGACTACCTCGTTCTCGCCACCGGGGCCACCCACTCCTACTTCGGCCACGACCAATGGGCGCCTCTTGCGCCGGGCCTCAAGTCCATCGAAGACGCCATCGAGATTCGCCGCCGCGTGCTGCTGGCCTTCGAACTGGCCGAGCGCCAGATGCTCGAACAAGGCTGGTACCCGCCGCTCAACTTCGTCGTCATCGGCGGTGGGCCCACCGGGGTCGAGCTGGCCGGCGCCATCAGCGACATTGCCCAGCTTTACATGCGCCACGATTTTCGCCACATCGACCCCGCCAAAAGCCGCGTGCTCCTGCTCGACGCTTCGCCCCGCGTACTGGCCGCGTACCCTGAGGACCTTTCGGCCAAAGCCGAAGCCACACTCCAACGCCTGGGCGTCGAAGTGCATACCAAAACGCAGGTCACCGCCGTCGGCCCCGGATGGGTTGAAGCGCAGGGCCAGCGCGGCAGTCTACGCGTCGAGGCCGCCGTAACGCTCTGGGCCGCAGGCGTGTTAGCCTCGCCGCTGGGCAAGATGCTGTGTGTGCAGCCCGGCGTACAGCTTGATCGTCGCGGCTGCGTGATTGTTGACGAGCAGCTCAACCCTCCTGACCTGCCTGAGGTATTCGTCCTCGGCGATCTGGCTCACTTCGAGCAGGACGGCCACCAGATCCCCGGCGTGGCCCAGCCCGCCATGCAAATGGGCGATCATGTCGCCGAAATGATCTCCGCCGACCTCGCCGGTCGACCGCGCCCCGCCTTTCGCTACTTCGATAAGGGCGATATGGCCACCATCGGCCGCATGTCTGCCGTCGCCAAGGTCGAGTGGCCCTTCAAGGCGCACATGAGCGGCTTTCCCGCATGGCTCACCTGGCTCACCGTCCATATCTTCTTTCTCATCGGTTTTCGCAACCGGCTCTCCGTCATGGCTGCATGGGCATGGACCTACTTCACCTTCACGCGTGGCGCCCGGCTCATCTACGGCGACCAGACACTGCCCGGCTGGCCGGAGAATGTCGCGCCTACACGGAAGCCCGAATGAATTCCTTTTGAGCCGCGGGGAGATGCCGCCTGATTCCGGCAGACACCGATGCATCCACTAATTGATGACACCTAACTGGCGCAGAACCGTAGCATGGTCAAAATAGACGCGTTCGCAAACCAGGCCGTCGCCCTCGAACAGGAAGAACAGTGCCGCTGCAACCTCCATCTTGCGTCCTGTCGGCGCAATGCCGGCCCACTCTCCCTTTTGTGTTCCGCCGAACACGCATTCTACGATCACCGCATCGTCCGAATGGTAGGTTCTTCCTTCGCGCAGCCAGAAGTCCGGATATGCGTCCAACAGTCCATGCAAAAGCGCATCCACACCTGCCGCTCCATCAACGACTCCGCCCAAAGCCGGCACGTCGTATTTCGGCCGTGTAAACGTCGCAAGAGCTGCAGCGACATCGTGTTTCACCGCTTCAGCCTCGATGTGCGCCTTGACAACACCCTCCCTGCGCGCACGAAGCGCGCCCACGTCGAGATTGCTCATGGTGCCTCCTTAAGGGGAAGTTAAGAATCCAGGGGACCGCACGGCGAGTATAAGCATGGCCAGGAGCCGCTCGCAAGCAGATTTATCTGGTTTTGGCCTCAAGCTCATCGGGCAGCTTCGCAGACGCATCGTCGAGTAAACTGGTAGAAGAATGCTCGATTTGGGATTCGTTCGCGCCAACCTCGAGTTGGTGGAAGAAAAACTACACATGCGTGGAGCCGACCCGGCTGCTCTGCTGGGCGATTTCTGCGCCCTCGATAAGAGCCGCCGCGAAGCGATCACTCTCGCTGAGCAATGCAAGGCCCGTCGCAACGAACTGAGCCAGCAGGTGGGCGCGCTCAAGAAGGCCGGCAGCAACGACCAAGCCGCTGCCGTCATGGAAGAGACGCGCGCCCTGAAAGAGAAACTTGACGAACTGGACAAGACTGCAGCCTCGCTTGACGAGCAGTTGCGCCAGTCCCTCGTCCGCGTTCCCAACCTCACGCGCGACGAAGTCCCGGTCGGCGTCTCCGAATCCGATAACAAAACCATTAAGGCCTGGGGCGAGCCGGGAAAGTTCGATTTCGCGCCCAAACCCCACTGGGAGATCGGCGAATCCCTTGGCATTCTCGATCTCGAACGCGCAGCCAAGCTGAGCGGCGCACGATTTGCCGTTTACATGGGAGCCGGCGCACGGCTCGAGCGCGCTCTCATCGGCTTCATGCTCGACACGCACACGCGAAAGCACGGCTACACGGAAGTGCTTCCGCCGTTTATGGTGAATTCAAAGTCGCTGTTCGGCACCGGCCAGTTGCCCAAATTCGCCGAGGACCTCTTCCGCTGCTCCGACGCCGACGCCGAGGCCGCTGCTCGCGGCGAATTCAAAGACAACGACCACTGGCTCATTCCCACCGCGGAGGTTCCCGTCACCAATCTCTACCGCGACGAGATTCTCGATGAGGCGCGCCTGCCCATCTCGCTCACGGCCTACACGCCGTGTTTTCGCGCCGAGGCCGGCGCAGCCGGCAAGGACACGCGCGGCATCATTCGCCAGCACCAGTTTCAGAAGGTCGAGCTGGTCAAGTTCACCAGGCCCCAGGACTCCGACGGCCAGCACGAGCGCCTGACCCGCGACGCCGAAGAGATTCTTGAGGCGCTCGGCCTGCCTTACCGCCGTGTTCTGCTTTGCACCGGCGACACCGGCTTCTCCTCGGCCAAAACCTACGATCTCGAGGTCTGGCTGCCTGGCCAGAATCTCTATCGCGAGATCTCTTCCTGCTCCAACTTCGACGCCTTCCAGGCGCGCCGCGCCAACATCCGCTACCGGCCCGCCTCGGCCGGCGCCAAAGCCAAGCCCGAGTTTGTGCACACGCTCAACGGCAGCGGTCTGGCCGTAGGCCGCACCTGGCTGGCGATCGTTGAGAACTACCAGCAGTCCGACGGTTCGGTGCTCATCCCCGAAGTCCTTCGCCCCTACATGGGCGGACTCGATAAAATCGTGAAGGAGCCATGATGGCATCTTCCAGCTCAAGTGGAGCGGTTGCGCAGCCCAGGCGCGGCGTCAAGCAGATTCTGAAGAGTTATTTCTACTGGACCTATGCGCGTGGCTCGTTCCACTACGACATCATGGTCACGTTGATCCTCCTCTTCATCTTCGTCACCCCTCACCTGTGGGACTACGGCGCCAAACCATCCTCAGTGGCCGTCACCAATCGCCCTTTCCAGGTTGTTCCCTTTGGCCGCGGCGTCATCATCACTGTGCGGGCTTCCGATGTGCATGTACCTGCCGGCGCATCCGACCGGGAAGTGAAGAAGGTGCTGCGCAAAGCCATCGAGCCCGTCACCGGAGACGACGTTTTTGTGGAGCACTGGGAGACGGCTACCGACGCCCAGGGAAACCTCACCTGGAAAGTTTGGGCGCACCGGTAATCGCGCTTGTGTGAATCCGCCGGCCCTCAACGAACGTCAAACACAATAAGGAAAATTATGCACGGGAAAAGCAAGCTTGTGGTATTTGCCTTTTTTGTGGCGGCATGGCTGCCGGTATCGGCCGCACGCGCTGACGACCTTGCCGGCGTTCTGCAACGGCTCGACGCCGCGGCCAAGGATTTTCACACCACTGCCGCTCACGTCGAGTTCGAAACCATTCAGACCGAGCCCGTACCGGATACGGATATACAGCAGGGCACTGCGTACTATCAGCGCAGCGGAACGACCTTCCAGATGGCAGGTCATATCACCGAGCACAACAGTCATCCCAGTGACAAAACTTATATCCTCTCGCACGGAATTCTCCGCATCTCGGAAACCGGGAAAGAGGCCGATGCCAAAACCATTACTCAGGCCAGTAAATATGAAGGCTATCTGATGCTCGGCTTCGGCGCCAGTGGCAGCCAGCTCGCCGAAAAATGGGACATTAAATACCTCGGCACAGAAAAAATCGACGGCATTGTGACGGACAAACTTGAGCTGGTCGCAAAGGATCCGGCGGTCCGCAAGAACATCGCCAAGGTCACCGTTTGGATGGACACGGCCCGGGCCGTCAGTCTCAAAGTGATCTTCGATGAAGGCGAGGGACAATCCTGGGTCTGCCACTACACCAATATCAAAGTCAATCAGCCGTTGCCTGGCAACGCCTTCAGTTTCGACCCCGGCAAGTGAAGCCGCTGCGCCATAGCGCATAGCGCAATCCCACCCGCCGCAAAGAGCATCGGGAAGCACTCCAGCGTGTAGCGCGCCTCGGGCGCTGCCAAGGTGAGCAGCAGCGCACTGCGCAGCAGCATGTAAGCCGCAAGCACGCCCCAAAACCGCGGCCGCATGCATAGACCTGCGATTCCCAGCAGCAGATAGACCGCGTTCAGGCCCGCGTAAGCCCAACTGAACTCTGTCTCGGCGTGATGGTGCGCGTAGACCCACCAGTCCAGATCGATATTCAGGTTCTCCACGCGCGGGCGCAGCCACATGTCGGCCACGCGGCCCAGCGGCAGCCACACGTAGTAGCGCAGCGGATGCGAGGCGATGCGCTCCTCGGCCAGCCGCTCGAAGCGTGCATCCAGTTCCGGCGAAATATCCTCGCCGTTGTCCTCATAAGCGGCAGCCAGCGCGGCAGTTTCGGCATATTGCGCGGGCGTGTCGAAGGCGCGGCTGGGCAACTCGCTCACTTCGAGCGGGCCCCCCTCCACCGGCCAGTAGATTTGGTAAGTAGAGACGAAGTCCAGACACCAACTCTTCACCCAGCGCTCCCAACCCAGGTTGGGGCGATCGCCTGGATCGGTCGCCAGTCGCGGCGCGAGCGGCTCAAAGACGTGAAAGACGCGCCAGTTTCTGACCGTCCACACAGCAAACGGAGCCAGCGCCAGCAAAACGCAGGCCACCGTCACGCGCACCAGCTTTCGCGGCGGAATCGAGCCAGGTCCATCGCCGCGCGGCAACCCAATCACCAGCGCAGGCGCAAAAGCTAGGCCAGCCAGTGCTCCATCAGGCCGCAACAGCGCGGCCCAGGCGACCGCGAAGGTAAACCACAGTGCATTCGCCCAGTTCGGCTGGTCACGAAACCGCGCCATCGCCCACAGCGCCAGCACAAGCACGAACAGGGTCGGCGCTTCCGTGAGCGGAGCAATCGCGTACGACGCGGTGAACGGACAAAGCGCAGCCAGCCATAAGGTGGCCAGTGCCGCGCCGCGGCTCGCCGCCGCAGGCGCGATACGCCGCACAAAGCCGGCCAGCAACAGGCAGCCCAGCAGGTCGAGCGCAATCTGCACGCACGCCGCGGCAAAGTAGTTCTCCGTCCCAAAGAGCCGGAAACACACTGCCAGAAAAAGAGGATAGCCGGGCAGCCGTATCAGCGTCGGATACATCTCCCCCCTGGGCAGGGTCAGCGCAAAACGGCCGTGCAGCAGCAGGTTCCTGGCCAGGTCCCCGTAAATCAGCGAGTCTCCGTTGACCTGAAAAACGCGGCGGAGCATCCACACGCGCAGGGCCAGCCCCCCGGTAAGGGCCAGCAGCACGGGAAGCGCAGCGCGCGTTCGGGCCCCGCGTTGGGCCATGCGCCGCCACACCGTCAATTGACTCCCTGCGCCAGCTTCCATACGATTTTATGTATAGCGTACGGCATTTCCAGGAATTCCGCGCCCCTGCCGGTCACCCGTCAAGGCCGCCGCATTCGGGGGATGCGGCTGCCTGTTTGCGCAGTCACTGCGGAGCCGTCTAACAGACACAAGATGCCCGGCCAACAGATTTTCTTCGACCCGGAACGAAAGCGCTGGAAGCGCCTGCGTCGCATCCTCGATGCGACAGCCGTGGTTTCCACCCTCGTCGTCGCCGGCTTCATCTTCAACGTGCTGCGCAGCCAGCGGTTGCCCGAGCTACTGTTGCCGATACCCAGGCACAATTATCGAGCCCTCCCCGAACCATCCATCCTGGCGCGTACCGGCAAAAACCAGCGCCCCGCGCGCCGCAAGACCAGACGCAAACCCTCCGATATTCCGCTTAATACAGGCGAAGGATTGCGCGCCGCCTATTATGTGCAGTACGACCCGGCCAGCTACTCCTCACTCAAGGAACATATCCACCAGATCGACATGCTCTTCCCGCAATGGCTGCACGTGGATTCGCCTAACGGCACGCTGATGATGATGAGCGGCGACAATCTGCGCGAGGTTCCGGTGATCGAAGGCGCCACGGTGCACGACACGGACTACCTGAACAAGGTCAAGCATGTCATTCAGGCGGCCAAGGAAGACACCGAAATCTTCCCAGCCGTCAACAATTTCAATCCCCATACGCAGAGCTGGGACACCGGTGTGGGCGGCGTACTGGCCGACCCGGACAAGAGCGCTTCGCTCCAACAGCAAATCATGCGCTTCCTCACAACGTATCCGGCCTATCACGGCCTTTCGCTCGACGTCGAAAGCATTCCCGATGCTGACGATCCGGCCTACCTCAGTTTCATTCAGGCGCTTTATGCCCAGATGCACCCGCGCAATCTCCGCCTGTACGTCAACGTGCCCGTCGCCACCAGCGACAAGGACCTGAAGACCATCGCCGCCAACTCCGACGGCATTGTGCTGATGAACTACGACCAGCACCAGGACACCAGCGATCCAGGGCCTGTGGCCAGCCAGCAGTGGTTCGTAGGCAACCTCGTTCGCGTGCTCAAAATCGTGCCCAAGGAAAAAATCATCTGCGCGTTGGGGAACTACGGCTACGACTGGACGCTCTCCATCCCCAATCCAAAGGATCGCCGCCATCGCAAGCCGCAGGTGCTCGATACCGAGGACCTCTCCGTCTCCGAAGCCTGGGAAGAAGCTTCCGACGCCGACGCCGACCTCGATCTCGATTACGACACGCTCAATCCTCACTTCGAGTACATCGACGAGGACAATAATCAGCGTCACGTGGTCTGGTTTCTCGACGCGGTCACGGTCCTGAACGAGATGCGTGCCGCGCGCGAGCTCGGCCTGCAAACCTTCGCCCTGTGGCGCCTGGGCGAGGAGGACAGCTCGCTGTGGAGCATATGGGATAAGCCCAGCAATCCGGACTCGCTACAGGCGCTGGCCACCGTCCAGCCCGGCCACGATGTAGACACCGAGGGCGATGGCGATATTCTTCGCGTCACCGGCCTGCCCCAGCCCGGCAAGCGCACCGTGGAAGTAGACACCGACGAATCTGACCCGCGCAAGAAGCTCATCGTGGATGAGCACATGGATGTCTATCCACGTACCTATACCATCGAGCAGTACGGCTACCATCCCAATGAGCTTGCGCTCTCCTTCGACGACGGCCCCGATCCCAAGTGGACGCCGAAGATTCTCGACATCCTGAAAGAGAAGAACGTCAAAGGAACCTTTTTCCTGATCGGTGCCGCAGGCGCTGACAACATTGGCCTCATGCGGCGCATCCTCCGCGAAGGCAACGAGATCGGGAGTCACACTTACACCCATCCCGACATCAGCGAAATCTCTACGCAGCACCTCGATCTGGAGATTAGCCTCACCGAGCGCCTCTTCGAGAGCAAGTTAGGAGTCCAGCCGCTCTACTTCCGCCCGCCCTACGATAACGACGAGGAACCGGATACCGACGACGAGGCCGCGCCGGTGTGGCACATTCAGCAGGACGGGCTGACGATTATCGGCAGCAAGATCGACACCAACGACTGGAACGAGCATCCCCGAAAAACGCCGGCGGAGATCATTGAATCGGTCCTCGCCCAGTTGCAGACCATGAAGGTCAAGCCGCAGTTCCGCGGCTCCATCATTCTGCTCCACGACGGCGGCGGCGATCGCTCGGTCACGGTGGAATCTCTGGGACCGCTTATCGACGCCCTGCGCGCCCACGGCTACACCATAGTTCCGGTCTCCACGCTCATGGGCAAAACCGTCGCGCAGGTCATGCCCCCGCTCACCTTCTGGCAGCGCGTGCGCACCATCCCCGACTCCATCGCCTTTTCCACGCTCGACATCGTCGGCAACTTCATCGTCATGGTCTTCTTCGTGGGCGACGTCCTGATGAGCGCGCGCCTCATCATCGTCGGCCTCTTCGCCGTCATCGACCGCTTCGTCACGCCGCGCCGCGAAATCGCGCCCGGCTTCAATCCTCGCGTGGCGGTTCTCATCCCCGCCTACAACGAGGAAACGGTCATCGTCCGCACCATCCGTTCCGTGCTCAACTCCGACTACACCAACCTCCACGTCATCGTGGTCGACGACGGTTCGACGGACCGCACCGCCGAGGTGGCCGCCGCCGCTTACGCTCAGGAGATCGCCGCCGGCCGTCTTCAGGTTCTCACCAAGCGCAATGGCGGCAAGGCCGCCGCCCTCAACTACGCGCTCGAGCGTATGAATGAGGAGATCTTCGTCGGCATCGACGCCGATACCGTCATCGCCGCCGACGCCATCTCCAAACTCATTCCTCATTTCGAGGATCCGGCCATTGGCGCCATCGCCGGCAACGCCAAGGTGGGTAACCGCGTCAACCTCTGGACGCGCTGGCAGGCCCTCGAGTACATCACCAGCCAGAACTTCGAGCGCCGCGCCCTCGACCTCTTCCACGTCATCACCGTGGTGCCGGGCGCCATCGGCGCATGGCGAACCGCACCCGTCAAGGCGGCTGGCGGCTATCCGCTGAACACCGTAGCCGAGGACGCCGACCTGACCATGAGCCTCCTCGAACAGGGCCTGAAGGTCGACTACGAGGACCGCGCCCTGGCATTCACTGAAGCGCCCATCGACGCCAGGGGCCTGATGCGCCAGCGCTTCCGCTGGTCCTTCGGCACGCTGCAGGCGGTTTGGAAGCATCGCGCCGCCTTCGTCCGCAACAAGGCCATGGGCCTCTTCGCGCTGCCCAACATCCTCATCTTCCAGATGCTCCTGCCGCTGGTTTCGCCGTTCATCGACATCATGTTCCTGGCCGGCATTGTGAACTATCTCGTCGATCGGCACTACCACCCGGAAGCGGCCTCCGCGGCCAGTTTCGAGAAGCTCGTGGTCTACTTCCTCGGCTTCCTCGTCATCGACTTCATCACCTCGTCGGCGGCCTTCAGCCTGGAGCGCCGCCATCCCGCCAACAAGGGCGACGGCTGGCTGCTCTTCCACATCTGGCTGCAGCGTTTCGCCTACCGCCAGGTGTTCTCCATCGTCCTCTTCAAGACGCTCAAGCGCGCCATCGACGGCAAGCCGTTCAACTGGGACAAGATCGAGCGGACCGCGAAGATGAGCAGAAGCACCGACATTCTGACGGAAGTGGCGCGCTAGGGCGGACCAGCAAGTCAGCGGCGATGGCAAAAAAGCGAGTATTTTTTGAACGTTTGGCGACGTTTGGCGACGAAAATCGCCACGGTTTTCGGCTTTTTTGGACGTACATTTATTGATTCTGAACGACTTAGCCTGAAAAATTAGCCGTTTTTATACCCCCACCGGGTATAGGGGGGGTAGGGGTATGCAAGTCAGAGAACAGAGAACAGAGAACAGAGAACAGAGAACAGAGAACACTACTGTCCGGTTAACTGATGCGTTTCATTTTGCAAGCTGCTGATGTGCGCGCAGTTGCAGACATTTTAGAGTGGTGTCGATTTGAAATTGCCGCGATGCTGATTCCAGATTTGCTC